>JAMOTK010000044.1 GCA_027062365.1 Sulfurovum sp. | reverse complement strand
CAAAACTTTTAAGAATTACAAGATTATCGTCTATTTACTCACTGGAAAGTTGGATTTCTCTTTGGTAAATCATAGGTTTAGGGAAGTTTAGGTGGAGAGTTACCCACAGTTTTTTAGAAGGAACCATTTATCTCCTATCTATGCAAAGTTAAATTATAGTCCTAAAAGCGTTTGGGAATACTTGGATAAGAAACAGCCTTTAGAAGAGAAAGAAGACTTTATTATGCGTAAAACACTGTATCTACAAGTAGACAAGAGAATAGACTTAGAGTTAGGGAAGTGTATTGAGAGGATAACAGACACTATCTTTAGGTATGAGGATATGAAGGTGGTGGTGAGGAAGTGAGTTTTTTAGTGTTATTTACAGCCCCTCACATCTACACCCACCCCCCAAGCAACACATTCACCACAGCTTCTGTTCGTAAAATTCTCTCTCCTAAACTAACTGATTCACAGCCATGATTACAAAGTAAATCCACTTCATAGTCTATCCAACCACCTTCTGCTCCGATACAGAGTATTTTTGGCATTGTGTCTGTATTATCAAGATAGGTTTTCCATGATTGTGACGCATAGGGGTGGGCAATGACTGACTTACCTAATAGGAGAGGAAAATCATCTTCAACAAAGGGTTTAAATCGTTTTTTAAATTCAATGATTGGTGGTACTGTATCTATGGCTTGTTGTAAGCCTTCAAAAATAAACTCATCTATACGCTTTAGTAGTGGGCTTTGCCAATAACTTTTTTCACTTTTGTAACTATTGACAATAATGAGTTTATTAATACCAAGAGATGTCATATCCATAATTAATCTTCGTAGCACTTTTGGGCGAGGCAAAGCAAGAATGACAGTTAAATCAAGTTTTTTTGGTGGTTTTTTGTCTAGTGTAATATTGCTAAGAAGTATTTCATCGTTATTAATTTCGCTAATCGTAGCCTTGCCTATATTGCCATTAATCTCAGCGATGGTCAAAGTATCGCCTACTTTGGATTTGAGTATCTCTTTGATGTGCATGATTTGCTGTTCGTCGCGAATGCTTTTGGCATTTTGGGGTAATAAAATACAGTTCATTGTTTATTCCTCTTGATAACCCTATAATAAAAATGATTATAACACAGTTTGATTAGAGGTGACTTGATGGGGTAGATTACTATAATATACAAGAAATAGTGCTATAATTCAAACTATTAAGAAACTGATATTAACACACTTATGACCCTAAAGGAAAAAAATGCAAAAAGAACAATTCATAAAAGATTTAATCGCAGAAGATGTGGGGCGTGGGGATTTGTTTTCTCGGATTTCGTATGCTAAGCCTATTCGTGCTTATATTATCGCCAAGAGTGACGGTGTGTTTGCTGGGCGAGAGTATATAGAAGTCTTTGCCAAGATGTATGATTTGGAAGTGCAGTGGGAAGTTGAAGATGGGCAGAGTTTTGTCTGTGGAGAGAAGCTTTTGTATATCTCTGGGGATTCTAAGATGATTTTGTCTTTGGAGCGTTCTATTTTGGATATTGTGCTTCATGCTTCGTCTATTGCTACGCTTACGGCTTCGTATGTGGAGGCTATCAAAGATACTGGTGTGAAGCTTTTGGATACGCGTAAGACGCGACCACTTTTGAGGGTGTTTGAGAAATATGCTGTGCGTTGTGGTGGGGGGATTAACCATAGAATGGGGCTTGATGATTGTTTGATGCTCAAAGATACGCATTTGAAGACCATTGATGACTTGGCAAGTTTTATACAAGAAGTACGGCAAAAAATCCCTTTTACTTCTAAGGTAGAGATAGAATGTGAAGATATGGCGATGGTCAAAAGAGCGATGATGGCAGGGGCTGATATTGTGATGTGTGACAATATGAGTTTAGAGATGACGCGTGAAGTGGTGGTATTTCGTGATGAGCATTATCCTCATATTTTGCTTGAAGCCAGTGGGAATGTGACGCTTGATACTATAAAAGCACTTGCCAAAACGGGGGTAGATGCTATCTCTTCAGGGTCTATTATCCATCAGTCTAGGTGGATTGATTTGTCTATGAAAGTAGAATAGGTATAAAATATCTATTTGTAATAAAATATTAATCCAATTAGGCTATAGTACGGATTACAAAAGAGGTAACTATGAATAATATACTATTTCCTTTTGAGGAAGTGAAAGAGAAGATTGCTCAAGCACAGAGCATTACTATTTTGACTCATATCAATCCTGATGGGGATACTTTGGGTACGGCATTGGGTATTTATGCATTACTTATCAAAGAAAAAGGTAAAAAGGTTGAGGTAGTGAATGCTTCAAAAGATTTACCTAGGTATTTGGATTTTTTACCTTATTATGAGAAAATAAAGCATAAGATGGAATATCGGGATAGCTTGATTATCTCTTGTGATTGTGGAAGCGTGAATAGGCTTGGGTTTGATGTAACAGGAAGAGATATACTCAATATTGACCATCATAAGAGTAATACGATGTATGGTAGTATCAATGTTGTATTAGATGGGTATGCTTCAGCTTCACAAGTTGCCTATCAATTGTTTGAGACTATGTATGATATATCAGAAAAGGTAGCCACATGTTTTTATACAGCACTTTTTTCTGATACACTGTATTTTACTACAAATTTGGTAAATGATGAAGTATTTAGTATTGCCAAAATATTGGTAGATAAAGGTGCTAACCCCAATGAAATAGCCTACCATTTTACGCAAAGACGCTCTTTGGCATCTTTGCGTATATTGCAAAGGGTATTGGCTTCTCTTACTTTGTACGAAGAAGCACAAATATCTGTATTGTCTGCATCAAAAGAAGATATCTTGTCTTCTGGAGCGATGGTATCAGATATGGAGGGGATGGTTGATTATGGACGTTCTTTACAAACCGTACAAATAGCAGTGTTTGCTATGGAATTAGAAGATGGAATCCGTATCTCTTTACGAAGTAAAAAGATAGACATCTCCTCTGTTGCTATTGCCTTTGGTGGTGGTGGACACAAGATAGCCGCTGGATTTACGATAGCGTCTTTTCCTTTGGAAGAGAGTATTGATAAAGTGTTAAATAAGATAAAAGAAATGGGGTTGTTAGATGGCATATAAAAGTAATAAAAGTAGTGGTATAAAGATGATGGTAGGGGTAATATTATTAGCATTGTTAGCAGGTGCAGGATATATCTATACAGCAGAAGAATTTGATAGGGTTGCTCCTACTGTAGAGAGTCAAAATACCATACATTGGAATAAGATAAATCCTATCAAGGTAGAGCTTCATGATAATATAGGTTTGAAAAATTTTGAACTTACACTTAGTGATGGTAATAAGAGTATCAATGTTGGGGGAGAAGAGGTAGAAGCAGACACGACAAAACAGACACTGCTTATCAAGTATCCTAAAGGCAAAGGTTTAGACCCTCATGCCAATAAATTGACCCTAAAAGTAAGGGTAACGGATAATAGTATGTGGCACTTTATGCAAGGAAATAGCAGTGAAAAGCTAATTCATATTGATTTAGACTATAAAAGACCCAATGTCAATATCTTATCAAATTCATATAGTATCACGCAAGGGGGGTCAGCATTGGTTATCTTCCAAGCCCAAGATGCTAACTTAGATACATTATACGTTGATGTCAATGGTGTGAAGTTTAAAGCACAACCTTATCAAAAAGAGGGTTTTTATGTAGCTCTTATTGCTTGGCCATTTCATCAAAAAGAGTTTAAAGCTACCATAATAGCAACAGATTTAGCACAGAATAAACGTATGGTTGAGATACCATATTATGTGAAAAATCATCAGTATCGTGTTTCATGGATTCGTGCCAAAGATAAATTTATCGATGGTAAAATTACGGATTTGTCTTCTAGCAATGCAGAATATGCAGGGATTGATGATAGATTAGAGCGATTACGTGCTGTCAATGAAAAAATGCGTTTACAAAATGAAGATTTGATTCATTCTTTATCAAGTACTGTCTCTTCTGAAATTTTAAGAAATTGGAATATTAAGAAATTTTATCCTTTACGCAATGGACAAAGAGTTGCAAGTTATGGGGATGAACGACACTACTATTATGGAGATAAAAAGAATGTTGTTTCTCATTCTTATCATGTAGGGTATGATTTGGCAAGTACAAAAATGGCATCCATCAAAACCTCTAATGCAGGAAAAGTAGTCTTTGCTGATAGCAATGGTATCTATGGAAACATGCCTATGATTGACCATGGATTGGGGCTTTATAGTCTTTATGGACACTGTTCACAGCTTCTTGTCAATAAAGGTGACAATGTAGATGAGGGGCAAGTGATTGCCAAAACGGGTGTCTCAGGATTGGCACTAGGAGACCACTTGCATTTTGGTCTTTTGGTACAAGGTATTGAGGTTCGCCCTGTAGAGTGGTTTGACCAAAGTTGGATTCGTAAAAATATAGATAATATCTTTAAAGAAGCAGATAAAATTATACAAAATAATTAATTTAGACTAGTATGATATAATGACATTTACAAAAATAGAAAGATAAGGAAAAAGTATGCAACAACGAACGATTAAAAAATCGCTTGAAGTCGTAGGGGTAGGGTTACATAAAGGTAAACCTATAAAACTTAGATTAGAGCCTTTAGGTGTAGATGCAGGGATTGTGTTTTACCGTGAAGACTTGGCTTTAAGTATCTCCCTTTCTCCCTCTGCCGTGATAGATACACGTATGGCAACGGTCATTGGTACTAAAAAAGGCAGTATCTCAACGATAGAGCATTTTTTATCGGCTGTGTACGCTTATGGTATAGATAATATACGTGTGATTGTAGATGAAGATGAAATGCCTATTATGGATGGCTCTTCTATCTCTTTTTGTCTTTTGCTCGATGAAGCAGGGATACAAGAGCAAAATGCACCCAAAAAGGTACTCTCTATCAAAAAAATAGTAGAGGTACGAGAAGGTAATAAGTTTGTTAGACTTGTACCTAATGCTACGGCACAGTTTGATTTTAAGATAGATTTTGACCATCCTGTTATTGGAGAACAAGAATCATCTTTTGAATTTTCTACCAAAAACTTTGTTGAAGAGATAGCAAGGGCTAGAACTTTTGGCTTTGCCAAAGATATCCAATACCTACAAAGTATCAATTTAGCACTAGGTGCAACTTTACATAATGCGATAGGACTTGATGACCATAAAGTACTAAATCCCGAAGGATTACGTTTTGAAAATGAATTTGCACGACATAAAGTGTTGGATGCTATGGGCGATATGATGGTATCAGGATATAATATCTTAGGGAGATATGAATCTTTTGCAGGGAGCCATGACTTAAATCATAAATTAACTAAAAAATTACTCTCAGACAGTAAAAATTATGATTTTGTCGCTGTTGAAACCTTACAAAGTAGATCATTTGCAAAATCATTTGCCTAAGGTTTATACGCTTCTTATTATTTCGCTCTCTTCGCCCTTACTTTTGGGGGTTTATGAAGAGGATACTTTGATAGAAAGTATCTCTAGTGATAAAAAAACTTCTGAAACACTCATACCTTTACTCAATACATTATTAGATAAATATACAATCAGTAAAATCATTTATACCAAAGGACCTGGTTCTTATATGGCGATAAAACTTACCTATATCATACTCAAAACCATTGAGATTGTCAGAGGTATACAATGCTTTGGGTGTAGTGGATTTGCTTTTAATGAAGGAAAACCTATTAAAGCAATAGGTAATCTCTATTTTATCAAGGAAAAAGAGACTATAATTACAAAAAAATATGAACAAGCAGTCAATGTATCTTTTGTATTACCTCAAAGTATTCATGATCTAGTAGTAGATGAAGAATCAATCCCTGAGTATAATCTGCCTGCTGTTTAAAATGGAATTATTATGTTTGTAAGCGTACCTGCCACTTCTGCCAACTTAGGACCTGGATTTGACACCCTTGGTTTAGCAGTAGATTTAAGAAATGAAATTATTATCACACCTTCAAAGTTTTTGAGCCTTTCTACGCATGGAGAAGGGGCTGAAAATCCAAAAATAAAGAAAAATTCTCTTTTTTTAAGTATTTTTGATGAAAATTATAAAAGACTTACAGGAAGAAATGATAATTTTAGATTTGAGTTTCATAACCGTATCCCTATATCAAGAGGATTAGGCTCTTCTTCGGCTGTGATTGTAGCAGCACTTTCTAGTGCTTATACTATCGCTGGTAAAAAATACAATAAAAGAGAAATTCTTAATCAAGCATTGCGTTATGAAAGCCATCCTGATAATATCACACCTGCTGTGATGGGTGGATTTAATGTAGCCTGTGTCGAAGGAGATAGGGTCTATAGCAAAAAAAGACGTATGCCTGATTATCTTAGAGCCGTAGTGGTTGTCCCTAACCGTACTATCTCTACAGCAAAGTCTCGCACGATATTGCCTAAGATGTATCGTAAGGAAGAAGCTGTCTACTCGCTTTCTCGCTCTTCTTATCTTACAGCACTTTTTATGACAGAGTCATGGGATTTACTTCGTATTGCTGCTAAAGATAAACTACATCAGTCAAGACGTATGAAAATGATACCTGAACTGTTTGATGTACAAAAATTGGCATTAAAGCATGGGGCTTTGATGTCAACACTTTCAGGGTCAGGGTCTACATTTTTCAATCTAGCCTATGACAAAGATGCCGATAAAATGGTCAAAGCTCTACAAACACGCTTCCCTCAATTTAGGGTTTTTACACTGTCTTTAGATAACAGTGGTGTAATTACACAAAATTAAGCGATAGGCTTAATCTCTTTTTGGATATAATACCGATGAAAAAATCAAAACCAATACGTATGTGCATAAGTTGTCGAACGAGATATTCCCAAGATACTTTAATTAGATTAAATTTATCAGGTAGTCAAGTCGTCATATCTGATGGACAAGGTAGAAGTTTTTATCTTTGTACGCAGTGTGTGAACAATCCAAAAAAAGTCAGGGGCTTAGTGAAACGTTTCAAGCAAGATGAGGAACAGTTCACTAAGCTATTGACAAGATTGGCTTCATCGGTCAACACATGCGAATCATCGTATCAATTTAAGGAGTTAATGAAGAATGGATAAAGTTAAAATCCAAGATATAGCAGCAGAAGCTAGTTTATCAAATGCCGAACTATTAGAAAAAGCTAAGAAATTAGGCTTTGACGTAAAAGCAGGAAATAGTACCATTAGTGTAGAAGATGCTGGTATACTTGTAGATTATGCTATCACAGGCGTACTACCAAAAGCGTTTCAAAAACCCAGTGTCAAATCTGGTATTAGAATTGTAAAAAAACAAACCTCTAAAATAAAATTTGTTAAACCAAGAGAAGAAAAGGTAGTGGCTAAAGAAGAAATTGAAATAGTCCCTCCTAAAGAAGTAGAAGCTCCTAAGGTAGTGGATGAAGTCATTTCAAAACCTATCGTAGCAGAGAAAAAAGAAATCAGAAATATTGACGATATTGAAGATAATAGAACGATAAAAAAGATAGAAATCAAAGTCTCTGAACCTGAAGTAGAAGCTGCTCCTATTGTAAAAGAGGCAAAAAAGCGTAAAGGTATCTCTGTAGTAAGTAAAAAAACAGAGAGTAGTGAGTCAGATGAAAAATCAGAAGCTGAAGCTAGACCTGTAAGAAGAGTACTTTCTCGTGGTGGTATCAAAATTGTTAGAAAAGCCAAACCAGCACCAGTGAGAGCTAGTACTAAAATATCATTTGGTTCTACCAATTATGAACCTTATATAGGGAAGAAAAAAGCCAAAAAAATAGCACATGCAAAAGAGAGTGGTACTAGAATAGATATCTTCAATCATAACAGTATGTCTACAGAGATAGACAGTGGTTTTGGTGAAGAAGAAGTGGTTCTTTTAGACTTTTCTGATAAAAATATCTATGAAGATATGATGAGACAAGAGCAAAAACGTAAAGAAGAAATGAAAAAGCGTGAAGCCAAAAATGGAGGACCACTGAAAGGGAGACAACCTTTCCGTCCTCATCAAAAGCGTTCTTTGAAGCGTGGTGGTAAACGTAAAAAATATGTAAGAGAAGAGAGTGTAGAAGTGGTTACTTCTATAGAAATCCCTGAAAATGTAAGGGTCTATGAATTTGCTGAAAAGATAAATCGCTCAATGAGTGATGTCATTAGTGTATTGTTTGCCCTAGGTATGATGGTAACTAAAAATGATTTCCTTTCCAAAGATGAGATAGAAATCTTAGCAGAAGAGTTTGAAGTAGAAGTCACTACAGTCAATCCTCTTGATGAGCTTGATATTGTAGATGATTATAATGCAGATGAAGACGAAAATGCAGTAGAGAGACCACCTGTTATTACTATTATGGGTCATGTTGACCACGGTAAGACTTCACTACTAGACAAAATTCGTCAGACTAAAGTAGCAGACAAAGAAGCAGGTGGTATCACTCAACATGTGGGTGCCTACCAAGTAGAAAAAAATGGTAAGAAAATTACTTTTGTAGATACACCAGGTCACGCAGCCTTTACAGAGATGAGAGCGCGTGGGGCTCAGGCTACGGATATTGTGATTATCGTTGTCGCTGCTGATGATGGTGTCATGCCTCAAACCAAAGAAGCTATCTCTCATGCAAAAGCTGCAGGTGTACCGATGATTGTAGCTATCAACAAGATGGACAAAGAGTCTGCAAATCCTGATAATGTCAAAGCACAGCTTTCAGAGCTAGGTGTAATGGCAACAGATTGGGGTGGAGAGTATGAATTTGTACCTGTATCAGCACATTCTGGTTTGGGTATTGATGAGTTACTAGAAACTATCTTGCTTTCAGCAGAAGTATTAGAACTCAAAGCCAATGCTGATGTCGTAGCAAAAGCAGTGGTAGTAGAAGCTTCTGTAGAAAAAGGATTTGGTCCAGTTGCCAATGTCATTATCCAAAATGGTACACTTAGAGTCGGTGATAATGTCATTGTAGGTAAAACTTATGGACGTATCAAAGCGATTAGACTCGATGATGGTAGCAATGTCAAAGAGATTGGACCATCAACGCCAGCTGCTATCGTAGGACTTAACTCAGTTCCTTACGCAGGAGAAGAGCTTGTCGTGATGGATACAGATAAAGAAGTACGTGAATTAGCAGAAAAAAGAGCAGAATACGATAGAGCCAAAGTTCTCTCTAAAACTACAAAAGCGACACTTGATGACTTGTCAGCACTTATCGCAGAAGGGCAACTTAAATCTCTACCTATTATTATTAAGGCAGATGTTCAAGGGTCTCTTGAAGCCATTAAAGGTTCTTTAGAGAAGCTACGAAACGAAGAAGTTAAAGTCAATATCATCCACGAAGGTGTGGGTGGTGTGACAGAGAGTGACTTGACACTAGCAGATGCTTCTGAACATACAGTAGTCCTTGGCTTTAATGTACGTCCTACAGGTGCCGTGAAGAAAAAATCCAAAGAATTGGGTATTGAAATCCGTTCTTACTCAATCATCTATGACTTACTTGATGAAGTCAAAGCCTTATTAGGTGGTATGATGAGTCCTGTTATCTCTGAAGAGGTTACGGGTCAAGCAGATGTTCGTGAGACATTTGTGGTAGGTAAAGTCGGTACAATCGCAGGATGTAAAGTCTCTGATGGTTCTATCGTGAGAAACTCTAAAGCGAGACTTATCCGTGATGGTGTCGTGGTGTATGAGAGTAGTATCTCTTCACTCAAACGTTTCAATGAAGATGCAAAAGAAGTCAAAAATGGTTATGAGTGTGGTATCATGCTTGCAAACTTTAATGACATTAAAGAAGGCGATGTCATCGAAACATATAAAGATGTCGAAGAGCAAGTGACACTTTAGTATGACAGCAGAAGAGATAAAACGCCATAGGGTAGAGTCGGTCTTAAAAGAGCTTCTACCTGAAGCATTGTCTGGATTGGCTGATGAACGTATTAGAGGACTTACTGTAACAGAAGTCAAATGTTCTAGGGGGCGTTCTAATGCCAAAGTATATCTTGATAAATCTTTTCTCAATGAGAAAGAACAAGGTGAAGCCCTCAGACAATTACGTAAAGTCGGTGCTTATTTACAAAATCATTGTAAACAAAGTGAGGGGTGGTTCAAAGCCCCTATCTTTACCTTTGAATTTGATACACAACTCGAACAAGTCACACGGATAGAAGACCTTTTCAAGCAAATCGCTACACGCAAAAAACCAGAGGATGAATCCCATGAATCTTGAAGTACAAATCGCTAAAATTATCGAAGCCAATGGGGCATTTTTGTATGATACAGAGATAGTCACAGAATTTGATGAGACTATCTTTAGGGTATTAGTCACAAAAGTAGGTGGAGTCAAACTAGACCTATGTGCCTCTATCTCTCATGAACTTTCACCATTTTTAGATGTACACCCTCCTATGAGTCAAGCCTATAGACTAGAAATATCTTCTCCAGGGATTGAGCGTAAATTATCTAAACCTTCACATTTTGAAAATGCTGTAGGCGAAAAAATAAAGATAAAACTAGGTGAAGGTCAAAAGCTAAAAGGCACACTCAAATCTGCTGATAAACAAAATATCACCATAGAGACCAAAGCAGGTGAAGAAACTTATGCTTATAGTGAACTCAATACTTGTAAGACTTATTTTGAGTGGAATTAGATTTTTAGTATAAAGTAGAAAAATGACCCATGAATTTTACATGCAATTGTCACTTAATAAAGCGTGGGAGTATCAAGGTTTAACCTATCCTAACCCTGCTGTAGGGGCTGTACTTTTGTGTAATGGAAAGATAGTGGCTATAGAGTCTCATCAAAAAGCAGGGACATCTCATGCAGAGGTTTTGGCTTTGCTTGGTGGCTATGAAGTTTTGAGTGGGCTAGAGATATGTTTTAATCGTTTTGATGCAGACAAAGCCCATGCCTTTCTTTTGGCTTTGCCTCAAGGATTTTTTGCTCGTTGTTCTATATATGTAACACTTGAACCTTGTTCTCATGAAGGAAAGACACCCTCTTGTGCCTCGTTACTCTCCTTACTCTCTTTATCTCATGTTATTATAGGACTTAAAGACCCTATTGTCGGACATGATGGAGGCTCTAAGAAGCTAGAAAATGTGAGGATTGGAGTATTGGAAGAAGAGTGTAGGGCATTGATTGAGCCTTTTATGATTTGGCAGACTAGGGCGTTTGTGTTGTTTAAAATTGCTCAAACGATCAATGGGCGTATTGGTGGGGGTTATCTTTCTTCTAAAGCATCTTTGTATCATGTTCATCAGCTTAGAGAAGTGTGTACAAGTTTATGTATTGGTGGGAATACCGTTAGAGTAGATAGACCGACTTTGGATTGTCGTTTTACGGGGGGTGATGCTCCTGATATTGTGATTTATACTAAAGAAGATAATTTTGATAGAGATATTCCTTTGTTTAATATAAAAAATAGAGAAGTAAGCATAGAGAGTGACTTAGCATTTTTGGATAAACCCTCTTTTGTCATCGTTGAAGGAGGAGAGGGAATGCTCAATGCCTTTAAAGAGAAGATAGATTGGATGTTGATTTATCAAATACCTAAGCTCTCTACAAATAATTTAACCTATAATACTACTATGAATTTACAATTTTTACATCAAAAAAATATTGATGTAGATTTGATGATATGGAGTAGAAATAGTGGGAATTGAAAAACTAGAAAACAAAGAAGAAAAACAAGAAAAAATCGTGAATATGTTTGATGATATTGCATCAACTTATGATATTACGAACCGAGTATTGAGCATGGGAATTGATATTTCATGGCGTAAAAAGGGTTGTGATAAGGCTTTTGAGATATTGGGTAAAGAACGCTTAGGGCAGGTTACGGATGTGGCGACTGGTACGGGTGATTTACTGATTTATTGGAAAGAACAAGCCAAGAAAAATAATGTAGAGATAGAAAAATATGTGGGCATTGACCCTTCTGTAGGAATGCTCAAAGTTGCCAAAGAAAAAGTAGATTTTGCTGAATTTATAGAAGGTAAGGCACAAAAACTGCCAATAGAAGATGAAAGTAGCGATGTAATTTCTATCTCTTATGGTATTCGTAATGTGGTGGATAGAATAGAAGCCTTAAGAGAGTTTCATCGTGCTTTAAAGCCCAAGGGTATTGTCGTCATTTTGGAATTTACAAAGCAAGAACGCTCAGGACTTGTACATAAAATAGTAGATTTTGGTATGAAAAAGGTCTTGCCTAAAGTGGGTGGATTTATTTCTAAGAATTATGAAGCCTATCAGTATTTACCAGAGTCTATTGAAGAGTTTTTGACTACGCAAATGTTGGCTGATGAGCTAGAAGAGGTGGGCTTTGAGATGAAATATACCAAGTCTTTTTCTTTGGGGATTTCTACGCTATTAGTGGCACAAAAGCGTTAATATGTCCCAAAATCTAATGAGTGTTAGCTCACTCAATACCAAGATAAAATCCCTTTTAGAAGCGACTTTTATGCATACGATGGTAGAGGGAGAGGTGGCTTCGGCTACTTATCACTCTTCGGGGCATTTATATTTTTCTATCAAAGATAAAGATGCTAGTATCAAATGTGTGATGTGGCGTTCTTCGGTGTCTCGTATGAAGTTTCGTATAGAAAAAGGGATGCGTATTGTGGTAGAGGGGTCGGTGTCTGTCTATACGCCTAGAGGTGAGTATCAGTTTCAGACGCTACGCATAGAGCCTTATGGGCAGGGGGCTTTGGCATTGGCGTATGAACAGCTCAAAGAGAAGCTCAAAAATAAAGGCTATTTTGAAGCAAAACACAAAAAATCACTGCCTAAGTATATTCGTAAAATTGCTTTAGTCACTGCTAAAAATTCGGCAGGTTTACAGGATATGCTCAAAATCATAGAGAAGCGATGGGCAATGGTTGAGGTGACGATTATTGATACTTTGGTACAAGGCAAGAGTGCTTCTTCGCAGATTAGCCATGCTTTAGCCTATGCCGATAATTTGGGTGTAGATGTGGTGGTCGTGGGGCGTGGAGGTGGCTCTAGTGAAGACTTGTGGGCATTCAATGAAGAGAGCGTAGCCGATGCTATTTTTGCGATGCAAACACCAGTGGTTTCGGCTGTAGGGCATGAGGTGGATGTGATGATTAGCGATTTTGTAGCAGATTTACGCGCTCCAACGCCCTCGGCTTCTATGGAGATGATTTTGCCTGATGGTGATGAGGTGCTTTATACTTTGGGAGAGATGCAAGAGAGGTTTATCTATGCGATACAAGAAAAACTCACACAATGCTCACGAGAAGTCAAACACCGTGAAGCGTTACTCTTGCGTAGCTCTCCTTTGCGTAAGGTAGAAGAATTAGCCGATAATTTTACTCGTTTGAGGGATGAATTTTCACGTGTGATGAAATATATACTTGAACGCCATGCCTCATCTATCCCTAAACTACAGAAACAATATACGCAAACGATGGTATTTAAACTGGACAATAAAGCACAAGAACTCTCTTTTGTTCAAAAAAATATAGCCCTCCATCATCCCAAAAATCAATGTCGCATAGGATGGGCTAAAACATCTGTAGAGGGAAAAATAGTAGAACTCTCGGCACTTAAAAGCCATCAAACATTTATCTTAGAAGATGAATTTACTAAAATTGAAGCTTTATGTCTGCGTCATTATTGAGAGATTTAATGCAGGTATGTTATAATCTATAACAATATGCATAAAGGAATAGTATAAATGAATGAATCATTAGTGATCAATATCTTTTTAGGTGTAGGTATTATTTTTAGTATTTTAGGTATCTACATATATTTTTTACGTAAAACAAGAGAAAAGTTAGAGCATGGTATCACACATAATGTAGAAATCTTTGAGAAGTCGTGTGAAAATTCTAAGAATGCCACACTTATCCTTACTACTAAAAATAAGATTATGTATGCCAATAAATCCATGCTCACACTCTTAGATATGAAAAAGAAGCTTCAAGGTAAAAAATGGAAAGAGATACCACAGATAAAAGTAAAAGAGGCGTGGTATGCATTGGATACTTTTATCTCTAGCCAACAACAAAGAAAGAGTCAAAGTACCTTGGTTTTTCCTCAAACTATTTTGAAATTATCCGAAGATAAAGAGATTGAAATTGATTTACATCTAAGTAGATTATTATTAGCAAAGGGGACTCATTACTATTATGATGTTATCACTATCTATGATTTGACCCAAAAACATGCATCCGATACGATGGCACACAAGCATAAGCTTACCCAAATGCCCAATCAACTTCAAGCCGAAGAAGATATACCCTCTCTCTTTGCCAAGATACATGCCCAAAAGAAAAAAATAGCTTTTGTTTTAATGGGGTTTGATAACTATGCAAGGTTACGTGCTATCATAGGGTATGAAGAGTCCAATGAGGTCATTATCCAATTTTCTCATTATCTCAAAAATATTATCAGTGATATGAATATTTCTGCCTATCATACCTTTGACAATCACTTTTTACTCATCTTAACCAATGTAGAAAGTGATGAGCATGTAATAGACCTCGTAAGAGAGATACAAATAAAATTAACAACCTTATATAAAGTAGACAATGTGAGCTTACACTTGACATTTTCTGCTGGTATTGCACTCTATCCTGATAGTGGCTCGACTGCAAAGCTTCTTGACCATACCTATAAATCTCTCGCCCAAGCCCAAAATTATGGGGATGGTAAAATCAATGTCTATTTACCCAATAAATCTAAAACAGAGTATGATGAGACTATTTTACATAATGATATGGAAGAGGCACTAAAAAGAGGAGATTTTGAAGTCTATTATCAGCCTATTGTCAATATACCTAGAGAAGAGATAGTTGCAGCTGAAGCACTGATACGATGGATACATCCTAAGTATGGCATGATTCCTCCTGACCACTTTATTGCATTGATGGAAAAGACAGGTTTTATCGTGAAGCTAGGACAGTTTATCGTCAATCAGGTACTGACACAACAAAAGCATTGGGAAACCTTTGGTTTTAAGCAAATTGAAATTTCTATAAATGTCTCTATGGTAGAGATAGCCACAGGGGACTATGTGCAAAATGTAGCCCGTCAACTCGAACATCATGATGTCTCTCCTAGTTATGTTAAGTTTGAGATTACTGAGGGTATGGCAATGATTGGTGAGACGCAAACCCAAAAGTATTTTAGTGACCTCAAAGCATTGGGTGTCAAAATATCATTGGATGATTTTGGTACAGGCTATACTTCTTTTAGTTATCTCAAAAAATTCCCTGCTGATGTGATTAAAATTGATAAAAGTTTGGTAGATTATATTTTGACTTCGGTGGAAGACCAACGTATTGTCCATGCTATTATAGATTTAGGGCATAATTTAGGAATGCAGATTGTGGTTGAGGGGATAGAAAGTAGAGAGATGGTCGATATGGTGACTTCTTTTGGCTGTGATTATATCCAAGGGTACTACTTTTCCAAACCTCTTCCTGCACTTGAATTTCAAAAGCTGATTAGAAAAGTTGATTAGAAAAGTATAACAACCCTATACCCAGCAAGTGGGTAAAGAAGATGTTTACATCATTCCTGGCATACCACCCATTTGAGGCATATCTGGCATAGGGGTTGGTGCTTCTGGTATGTCTGATATAGTCGCTTCGGTAGTAAGTAAAAGTGAGGCAACAGAAGTAGCATTTTGAAGTGCCACACGTGCTACTTTGAGTGGATCGATAATCCCTGCTTCTATCATATCTACATACTCTCCTGTAGCAGCATTGAATCCTAAATTGGCATCTGTAGCATGTTGGGTAGCATTGGCTATTTTATCGGCTACTACCCCTGCATCAAATCCAGCATTTTGGGCTATTTGTTTGAGTGGAGCAAATACAGCACGTAAAATAATCTCTGCACCCACGGCTTCATCGTCTTTGAGGTCAAGTTTTACAGCTTGACTGGCTTTAATCAATGCTGCACCACCACCTATCACGATACCTTCATCTACAGCTGCTTTGGTAGCTGAGAGTGCATCATCGACACGGTCTTTTTTCTCTTTCATCTCAATCTCTGTAGCAGCACCTACTTTGATAACAGCTACCCCACCTGCTAGTTTGGCAAGACGTTCTTCAAGTTTTTCTTTGTCATATTCACTGCTTGTTGTATTGACTTGTGTTTTGATTTCATTGACTCTTGCTATGACGGCATTTCTATCACCTTTACCATCTACAATGACAGTATTGTCTTTGTCTATGACCACTCTTGATGCATGACCTAAATCAGCCAATGTAGCTTTTTCTAGTGTAAGACCTAGCTCTTCTGTAATCAGTGTAGCCCCTGTAAGGATAGCAATATCTTTGAGCATCTCTTTTTTTCTATCACCAAAACCAGGGGCTTTGACTGCTGTGATATTGAGTACGCCTTTGAGTTTGTTGAGTACAAGAGTAGAAAGTGCTTCTCCTTCTACATCATCAGCAATGATAAGTAGAGGTCTGCCACTTTGTTGTACTTGCTCTAGCATTGGCACTAAGTCTTTGAGAGAAGTCATCTTTGCATCGGTTAACAAGATAATCGGTGATTCAAGCTCACACGTCATCTTTTCTGTATTGGTTACAAAATAAGGAGAAATATATCCTCTATCAAATTGCATTCCCTCTACTACTTCTAAATCATCCTTGATACCTTTGGCTTCTTCTACTGTGATGACGCCATCTTTTCCGACTCTATCCATCGCTTCTGCGATAAGGTTACCAATAGTCGTATCAGAGTTAGCCGAGATAGTAGCTACCTGAGCAATCTCTTTTTTGTTTTTGACCTCTTTTGCAACTTTTTTGAGTTCTTCGATAATAGCAATCGTTGCTTTATCCATACCACGTTTGAGTTCTATAGGGTTTGCCCCTGCTGTAACATTACGTAAACCCTCTTTAAAGATAGAATGTGCCAATACGGTGGCAGTTGTTGTACCATCTCCAGCTTCATCAGCTGTATTAGAGGCTACCTCTTTGACAAGTTGTGCACCCATATTTTCTAGGGTATCTACAAACTCTATCTCACGAGCTACAGATACACCATCTTTGGTAATATGTGGTGCGCCATAAGATTTTTGGATAAGTACATTACGTCCACGTGGTCCCATTGTTACTTTTACTGCGTCTGTGAGTTTTGTCACACCTGTAAAAAGTCCTGCTCTTGCTTTGTCTGAAAAAAATATTTCTTTTGCCATGTTTATTCCTTGTAGTTATAAGTTAAATTGTTTTTATTTGATAAGACCAAGCACTTCTTTGCTTAGTAAGATAAGATACTCTTCACCCTCTATCGTAATCTCCATACCAGAAAAATTAGCAAATACCACGGTATCTCCTACATTGATACCATCTTCTATCGCCACAGGTCCAGAAGCCACGACTTTGCCTTCTAATGGTTTCTCTTTTGCTGTATCGGGGATATAAAGTCCTGATGCTGTTGTGTTTGATTGTGCTTCACGTATGATTAAAACTCTGTCTTTTAATGGTTCAAATGCCATGTTAAATTCCTTATATTTTATTGATTTATCGTATTTTAACCACTTTACCTAAAATACTATTGACATCTAAGGAAATTTTGACTATAATTTCGTCTCTTAACAGAATATGTCAAGGTAGCTCAGCTGGTTAGAGCGCTGGTCTCATAAGCCGGAGGTCGAGGGTTCGAGTCCCTCTCTTGACACCACCTAACCAATCTTATATACCTTTCTTGATATAATATTCACGATTTACACTATCATCTATATAAATGTTATCAATGAGGAAAGATAAAAATGTGCTCAAATAAAGATAAAAGTATGGTATTAAAAGAGTTAGAAGAGGTTACTTCGTCATTTAAGACATTTACTACAAATCAAGGTACAAATACGCTTGAAAAGCATTTAAAAGAGATATTGACAGAGGGAAATGTTAAATATTTTGATGTATTAATTGGTTATTTTAGGATGACAGGTTTTAATAAGGTTGAGCAGTATTTAAATGATATTGAAGAGTTAAGAATACTCATAGGTATTAATACTTAGTAACCATTCAGCATCACTCCAAAAAACCTCTAATTAGAGTATATTTATGTACTTTTTAGCTTAAACAATAAGCTTTTTCTATATTAATAGTGACTTTTTATTTAAAATAGATATTATTTTAAGAAAAAATTGTTGTATGCTGAATGGTTACAATACTTAAAGCCGAGTACTTAAAGCAACAGAGCTTATAGACCAATTTGCTAAAGAGCAGATAAGAGATTGGGATGAGGCGATTAATGAGGATAAATATAAAAGTATACTCTCCATGTTAAAACTCTTAAAAGAGAATAGATTAAAGATTAAAGTATCTCCCAATAATGATAATCACTCAAAGTTATATATTTTACGAAATAAAAATGATTTAACTTCTAGGCTTCAAGGTGGAGTCATAATTGGTTCATCAAATTTAACACATAATGGATTGAGTGGTAATTTTGAAATCAATACAGAATTAAGAGATAATGCTCATATAGATGAAGCCACACAGATATTTGATATATTGTGGAAAAATGCAGAAGAGTTGTCTTTAAAAGATATTGAAGAGAAAATTATTAAAAAATTAAAAAACTATCCACCTAAAGTAAAAGAGATAACTCATGAAAATATCACTCCTTATGGTTCCTTCTAAAAAACTCAACCCATGGGTTTATCATTACCGATGAGGGCATTATTTTGATTGATTCAGGTGGAAGCTACAAAGGTGCAAAGGCGATTGAGGAGATGATACAAAGCGTATCTAAAAAGCCCATAAAGATAGTCATCAACACAGGAAGCCAAGACCACAGATGGTTTGGAAATGCCTATTTTAAAGCAAAAGGGGCAACCCTTATCTCTAGTAAAACCACCATCGAAGAGCAAAAAGAGAGAATGGAAGAGGAGTTGATAAACCTAGAACGCTTAACCTCAAAAGAGATGGTAAAGGATACCAACCCACTTCTTGCCGAGCATTCATTTGATGAAGATATGAATATCTCTTTGGGTGGAGTGGATTTGGAACTTCATTTTAGAGGTACAGCCCACACGCATGGCGACCTGTTTGAATGTAAAAGACAAACAAGCCCATGGGCTAAAGATAGCCACGATATTTTATTATAGTAGTACAGAAGAAGAAGATGGCACTTATCTATAGATTTGAAGAGATGTAGGGATACAAATTGTTAAATCATTCTATTTAATCGTAATACTTTTCTCAATGGAAACTATTGATTGTTCATTTTTTTCATCAATGAGTAAGACTTTTAGAGTGTAATGTCCTTTTGATAATTTATCTTTTTTTATAGATACACTAAATCCAGAGTTATCTAAATCTTTAGCATTAAAATACTTAGTCACATCTTTTCTAAGTATTGGATGAACATTATATACATAGGTATGAGAGTTACTTTCTAAAATAAAATACTTTTTACTTTTATCAACTTTTTTATTTTCAAAAAAAGCCCATCCACTAACTTCTAACACTTTTTTACTATCAAAGAAAGTATTCAAAAAATAATGTATAGGTTTATTATCTTGTATAGTAATCTTTATATCACTTATGGTTGATTGAGGTGATTGTTCTAATGTCAAAAATGAGGTATCTACTTTTATTTCCTCCCAGATTACTTTAATTTCTTCTTCAAAATAATCATATTTATTATGTACAAAACGAATAGATTCTACCTTTTCACCTTCATGATACTTAAATAATTTACGAATATATGGATTGACCCATAATCCATTTTTGGCATTATCTATCGCTATTCTATGTCGTTGAATTGAATTATTATATAATTTATATTCTATATAAACTTCAAACTCTTTATAAATTAGTTTTTTTAACTTTTGCACTAAAGGGCGTGTAATTACTGTTTTTGCACGAAAGATTGAAGAGATATATCCTCTTTCTTCAATAAAAGGTACAGGAATCCATTCATCCCATGTATACGTATGTGGTTTAGATATTTTTTTCGTCAAATTATTATTCTTGTGTTTCTTAAAAAGTGAATACTTTGAAGTTTGTTGCTCAATACTATAATGATTGAAGATTTCATATATGGTTAAAGGAGATGAATTTAATAAATATCTTTGGTCTATTTCATTGAGTCCTGTATCTAATACCCAAAGAATAAACTGAGGTGCTTTCTCTGACTTAAAAAAATCTGCATTCTTTTTATCTAAATAAGGCGTATAGGTAATATAGGATTGAAAAATGGGACGAGGCGTCCAATTAAGGGTATTTGCATATACATAACTCACATCCATAGGATAAAAATCAATACTCGAATGAGCAATTTTTTTAAGTGTATCTGTTTCTAGCACTTTATGTTTTACATTATTTTTAGATATTTTTGTTAGAGTAGTATTTAGTTTAGATATATTTAATGCATCAATATCTTTGAATGGTTTTTTAGGTATATGTGTACGCTCTAATCGAGGCTTGATTCCACGTTGCCATGGGGTATAATAAATAAAAAGTAAAAAACTCATATAACTTAAAAAGATATGTAATAAAGCTTTAAAATTAAAATTCTTACTTGCCAAGAAGATAATAAAAAAGAAATCAAAGAGATAATTTTCAAATTCAAAAATATGGTCTTCACGACTCATAGAAAATTTAAAAATAGCCGCTGTAGTGAGCAGGGTAATAAAATAGACTAAATAGATTAATTTGTCTTTTTGTAAAAAAGGATAACTCAAAAAAAGTACTAAAAATCCTAAAAATACTATCCAATTATTGGTAGGATTGATAGTCATAATACTAGAATTTCCTTTACTAAATTCTAAAGTAGCATAAAAATATTCATATATACCATCTATATTATGATAAAGAAGATACCATGAAAAGATAAAGACTATTATTGTTCCTAAAAGAAGAATAAGAGGTACTTTATACTCTTTTTTCCATAATGAGTAGAGAGAAAATGAGATAAAAATAAGTAAAATTGTAATCCCTGTAGAAGACTTTATTAAAAGCCCCAAAACACCTACAAGTACTGCTAAATATAGAAGTTTCATATTTTGAGTTATTGTATAGAGTAAAATAAGTATCAAAGGTATTAATAAAATGACATGATGAATGCCTATCCCCGAGGAGATAAGATACGTGATAGGAATAAGTATCAACCAATTATAGATACTAAGTTTTTCTCGTACATGCATATATAAATAGAGTGAAGAAGAAATAAAAATAAATTTTAAAAGCAACACGGTAATCGTACTAATTAATATATTATTACCTAAAGGCATAGGTGCATAAATAAAGCCTAATGGCCCTAATGTGAAAAGCACATCTGTACCTATCTGAATATTATGTTCAAAAAAGTAATTGAATGCCAATTTATAAGAAGGGTCTAGACCTGAGCGAACAACTGAACCAACATGATTAATCGTTGCAAAAGTTAATACTATAGATAATGTCCATACATTAAAAAAATATGCTTTTATAAAAATAAACGTATTTTTCATGATTTTCCTTTAATATAAAAGCTGTGAAAGAATGATAACCATATATTGCTTATATGGAAGTGTTTCTAAAAAGTGAATATTTTTTATATAGGTTTTTTATAAATAAGATAATATCTATAGATTTACTTTACTTTAAGTTTTTGTATGATAATATCCGATTATATAAAATATATAGGAAATATCTTGACATTTAAAAAACAAAAAACATTGATACTTACATTGGCGCTTGCATCTCTTTTTTCTACGACGGTATACGCTTCGGATACACAGGTAAAAAGTGACTGTATGCATGAGAAAAAATCTTACAAAGATATGAGTACATCAGCATTACAAAAAGAAGTCGAAAGATTGACACTTAAAGGGGATGTACCTTTTGAGATGGGGTTAGAATTGATGAGCAGATGGACAAATGGTGCAATAAAGTGTTGTTAGTAAAGAGCAAAATCACTTCTCATAGAGGTGATTTTTAAGCTCATCCTCCGACACATTAACGCTATTTCGCTATAATCAATAAAAAAGAATATATTTATGAAAATCTTATTATTATTAGCCCCTCTTTTTGTGTCTGTGTCTGTGTCTGTGTTTGCTAAAGTGCATTATGCAAAGGTAGAACCGTATGAATCTATCATTTTGAAGTCCTCTGTGAGTGCGTTGGTGTTGGATGTTGACCTTGATGCTGAGGGGGAGATGCTCGATGATAAACAGATTATCACCTTGGATGCTGGTTTAGATACGCTCAATGTAAAGTCTTCTCATCAAAGTATCCTCCTCTTAGAAAAAATGCTTTCTATCAACACTGAAATCGCTACGAGTTTGAATGATACGGTGAAGAGGCAAGAGGGCTACTACCATCGTATCAATAAACTTTCTACAGCTTCTAAAACACAAAAAGACAATGCCTATAGCTCTTTTACTTCGGCAAAAACACAGTACCTAAGTACCCGTGAAAAGATTATTTCTTTGGAAAATCAGATACTTGACTTGAAGTACAAAGTGGTACAGCTTGAAGACAGTATCGCTAAAAAGAGTATCATTCTTAAAGACAAATATCTCTATAAGTTGATGGTACGCAAAGGGGATTTTGTCAATCCTGGTACAGCCTTAGCCGAGGTCAAAGATGCAAGTCGGGCTAAATTGGTGCTTTTTTTGGATGCCCAAGAGTTAGAAGATGTTAAAGAAAAGATAGTCTATCTCGATGGCAATAAAACAGACTATAAAATCTATAAAGTGTGGAAAGTAGCAGATGAGAAGTTTATCTCATCGTATCGTACAGAGATAGTCATACCTGCACCTAAAGATATGTTTTCCAAACTCGTAAAGGTGGAGATAAAATGATAGAAACAGCGTGTGGATTAGACTGTTATGATGCGTGTAAAATTATCGTAGAAGAGGAAGCCTTCCCCAAAATATCAGGAGACAAAACAGACCCTGTAGGCAATGGTGCGTTGTGTAGCCTACTTCATAAAAGCATACACGACACAGAGCGTATCGAAAAAGCACGAGTAGACGGCAAAGAAGTGAGCCTTGATGAGGCGATGTCTGCTGTGGTCACTGCCTTTAAAGAAACCTCTTCACTGTTATGGCGTGGTTCTGGCAATATGGGTGTGATGCAAGAGGTAAGCAATCTTTTTATGCAAAAGATTGATGGTACGTTGACGCATGGAAGTCTCTGCGATGGTGCAGGAAATACAGGTATCCTTGAGGGTAGGGGTGTCAATAAGGTCTTGCCTTTAGAACAGATAGCCAAGGCAGAAACGGTGGTAGTATGGGGGCGTAATGTCACCGTGACCAATGCCCATATCTTGCCTTTTTTAGAAGGCAAAGATATTGTCGTGATAGACCCCGTTAAGACAGCGATGGCTAAAAAGGCAAATATTCATTTGCAGATACAACCACGAACAGACTATTATCTAGCGATTATGCTTTCACGATTTATCTATATGGAAGATACGCAAGATACCGATTGGTTAGAAGAGTTTGCTTCTGAGTATGAAGATTATTATGACTTTACGCAAGAGCATCGTATCAAACCTATCTTAGAGTATATCGGTACAGACTTGGGTCAATTGGGGCATGTACTCAACTATATTCGTAAAAAAAAGGTCGTTTTTTTGGTAGGTGCTGGGGTACAAAAATACTCTACAGGTGCATCAACACTTCATGCTATTGATTCTTTGGCATCGGTGCTTGGGTTGTTTGGCAAAGAGGGGTGTGGAGTACACTATCTAAGCGATTCTAAACTAGGATTTGACAATCCTTTTGATGTGTCATGTAAAAGTGTCTCTAAAGTATTGACTCCCTTTGATGAGTTTGATACGGTATTGGTTCAAGGGGGTAACCCTGCGTCTTCGATGCCTGATAGTAATCGTGTCTGTGCTTCTTTGGAAAAGGTCAAAAATCTTATCTATTTTGGTCTGTACGAAAATGAGACTTCAAAAAGAGCAAAGATAGTCATCCCTGCCAAAAACTTCTTTGAAAAACAAGATATACGTTTGAGCTTTGGGCATCAGTATATACACAAGATGAACAAAGTGATAGATGCAAAGAGTGGTATAAGTGAGTATGACTTTACCCAAAGACTCTTTGTTGCTTTTGGGTTTGATGGATTACAGAGTGAAGAGGCATATATTACTTCTTGGTTGGCACAGTGTCAAGAGGTAGATGGGGTCTATCTCTCTCCTGCGTATGAGGCAGTACCTTATAGCGATGGCTTTGGCAAAGAGGGGGGTGATGAGTTTGAATTTATAGAAGACTATGACGATGATTTTATCAATACCAAACGATTTAATAAAGTACGTACTTCTAAGAAAAATCAAATCATAGATGAAAGGTTTCATTTACTAACACCTAAATCAAGCAAAGGACTCAATACACAGTTTAAACAAGACAATAAAGTACATATCCATCCCGATTTAGGATATACACAGGGTAAGATACTGCGTCTTAGCTCAGAGTATGGTCAAGTAGAGCTTGAGATTGTATTTGATGACGCTTTAGCCAAAAACTGTCTCTTAGTCCATGCTTCTACCGTAGGTCTTAATGCTTTGACCCCTTCTATCGTGAGCATAGAGGGAGAAAATGCTTGTTTTCAAGAAGTCAAAGTAGAGATAGAAAGCCTAGCATAACGCCATGAATATTATCTATATACAGAAGTATTCTCTTCTCATTATCGCACTGTTTTTGCTAGGGGGATGTTCTCCTCGTTATGACTACACTATCCATAAACCAAAAGTAAAATATGCAAAACCCAGTCAATATGCACTACAAAGTATGCTTCAAGAGAGCCAAGGTAAACCCTATGTATGGGCAGAAGAAGGCCCACGTTCTTTTGACTGTTCTGGCTTGACTTACTATAGCTATGCGAGTATGAATTTATGGCTACCACGTAGAGCCATAGAACAGTCAAGAGTAGGGCAAACCGTCTCTATATCAGCACTCCAATATGGAGATTTAATCTTCTTTGATACCTCTGGTAAAGGGCGTGTCAATCATGTAGGTATCTATATAGGCAATGGCTTTTTCCGACATGCAAGTAGTCGCAAAGCGAAGGTAATGACCTCTACCATACGAAAAGGGTTTTATAGACATCGCATCGTAGTATGTAAACGTGTCATCCCTCAAAAACATAAAGTAATCAAATCCAAAAGTTGGGTGGATTTTTTTTAAAGATATATTTAAATTATGATATACTATTTACTCGTTGGTATAATAAATAAAAAGGAAGAAACATGACTTTTTTAGATGTAAAAACAGATTATGCTTTTAAAAAGGTATTTGGAAGTGAAAAGAGTAAAGAAATACTCATGAGCTTTTTAAATGCGATTATAGATTTTAAAAACAATCAAGATATTAAAGACTTGACGATATTAGACCCTTATAATATTCCCATACTTAAAGGCATGAAAGATACTTTTGTAGATGTGAAAGTCCAATTAGAAGACGATAGCCAAGTGATTATAGAGATGCAAGTGCTAAATCATGATGGATTTGAAAAACGTATACTCTATAATACAGCCAAAAACTATTCACAACAACTCAAAAAAGGTGAAAACTATCATCTTCTTAATCCCGTTATAGCCCTTACAATTGTTAATTTTGAAATGTTTGAATTTGAGAAATATAAATCAAATTTCAAACTTTTAGAAAAGGAGAATTTTACAAGCTACAAAGATGATATTGAACTTATCTTTATAGAATTGCCTAAATTTACAAAATCTTTAGAAGAATGTAAAGATATCGAAGACAAATGGCTTTATTTTATCAAGCATAGCGAAGATCTAACGGTGATTCCCAAAGAAAGCAATGCAGTCATCAAAAATGCCTATGATATAGCCAATACAGCCAACTACACAATAGATGAACTAGAACTACAGAGAAAGAGAAAAGAGTTTATTTATATCCAAAGAAAATCTATTGAAAAAGCTAAACGAGAGGGGCGTGAAGAAGGTAGACAAGAAGGTAGAGAAGAGGGTAGAGAAGAAGGGCGTGAAGAAGGTAGAGAAGAGGGAGAAAAAATCAAAGCTTTAGAGATAGCCAAAAAATTATTGACTGCAAATGTAGATGTAGAAACCATCAAACTTTCTACAGGATTGACTATAGAAGAGATAGAAAAATCTAGGTTATAAAGAAGGTCATGAAGTAGTCAAATCCAAAAATTGGGTGGATTTCTTTTAAAGATATATTTAAATTATGTTATAATATTTGAAATATATATATACTAAAAAAGGTAAAAAATGAAAGAACAAACATTAGCAGTACACGCAGGATATGGCAAAGGGGATAAAGACTCACAAGGGACGATGGCAGTGCCTCTTTATATGTCTACAGCGTATCAATTTAGAGATACCAAACACGCAGGAGACCTCTTTGCTCTCAAAGAACTAGGCAATATTTATACACGTTTGATGAATCCTACTACAGATATTTTTGAAAAACGTTTTGCTTCTTTAGAGGGTGGTGTGGCTTCTATTGGGACGGCTTCGGGTATGGCGGCTATCTTTTATGCTATTGCCAATGTGGCAGAAGCTGGAGACAATATCATCGTAGCAAAACAAGTGTATGGGGGAACTACAACACTCACAGGGCATACGATTAAGCGTTTTGGGATTGAGACACGTTATTTTGATGTCAATAATCCTAGTGAGATAGAGGCGTTGATAGATGAAAATACTAAGATTATCCTCTTTGAAAGTATTACCAATCCTAGTATTGATGTGGCTGATTTTGATGCGATTGTGGCTATTGCAAATCGCTATGATATTTTGACGTGTGTAGACAATACCGTAGCCACGCCTATCTTGTGTAAGCCTTTTGAATATGGTGTAGACTTAACAGTGCATTCGGCGAGTAAATATACGACAGGGCAAGGTTTAGCCATTGGTGGAGTGATTGTAGAGCGTCATAACCTAGTAGAAAAAATCAAAGATAATCCTCGTTATGCACATTTTAATGAGCCTGATGAGAGTTATCATGGGCTAGTGTATTCGGATTTACCTTTGCCGTTATTTTGTCTTAGGGTACGTTTGGCTCTTTTACGTGATTTGGGTGCGAGTCCGAGTCCTTTTAATTCATGGCTTTATATTCAAGGGCTTGAAACATTGCCTTTACGTATGAGACAACACTCCTCTTCTGCTTTGGCGATTGCTGAATTTTTAGAAGCCCATCCTAAGGTTTCTAAAGTCAATTACCCAGGATTAAAATCAGACAAAAATTATGATTTAGGTCAAAAATACTTTAGCAAAGGGCATTCGGGGTTACTCTCTTTTGAAGTAGCAGACAAAGAAATAGCCCAAAAGATAGCTGATAGTACAGAGATATTTTCATTGGTAGTAAATATTGGAGATTCTAAATCTATCATCACACACCCAGCCTCTACCACACACCAACAGCTCAACACCCAAGAACTCCTAGAAGCAGGAGTCACCGAAGGGCTTGTGCGACTAAGTGTAGGGATAGAAGATACCGAAGATTTGATAGCAGATTTACGCAAAGCTTTAGGATAAACACCCTCCAAAGTTTAAATATGATAAAATGGTACAATTAAATTTAAATCTAAAAGTAGTCTATGAAAATTGAAACTAAAACCGTACAATTTACTGCACCTCTTTATCTTGAAAGTGGGCGTATTTTAGAGCCGTATAGCATTTGCTATGAGACTTATGGCGTATTGAATGCCGATAAATCCAACGTTATCTTAATTTGTCATGCTCTTTCTGGGTCGCATCATGCAGCAGGGGTGTATGAGGGTGAACGTAAAGCTGGTTGGTGGGATGGACTGATTGGAGAGGGCAAGGCTATAGATACGCAAAAGTATTTTGTCATCTCTACCAATGTGATAGGCTCTTGTTTTGGGAGTACTTCTCCTATGAGTCCCAATTATCCTAGTCAAGAGCCGTATCGGCTCAAATTTCCTGTGATTACTATCAAAGATATGGTACATGCTCAAATGCATTTGCTCTCTGAACTTGGTATTTATCATCTTAGGGCTATTGTAGGTGGCTCTATGGGAGGGATGCAAGCCTTACAATTTGGGGTAGATTATCCCAATTTGGCTGATGATATTATCTCTTTGGCATCGACATACGCCACACGTCCATGGACGATAGCATTCAACAAAGTAGCCGTAGAAGCCATACGAAGAGACCCACGCTTTTGTCATGGGAACTATGAAGTAGGGGCGTTTGAAGAAGAGGGCTTAGATGGATTGGCTATTGGGCGTATCGCTGGGCATATATCTTATCTCTCTCCTGATTCTATGGATGATAAATTTGGGCGTAATTATGTCAATAATGATGGGCTTTTTGAACTTTTTGGGCGTTATGAAGTAGAGCGATATATGGAGTATAATACCAACAATTTTTCACGTATTTTTGACCCTTTGTCTTACTTATATATAGTCAAAGCAATTAATACCTTTAATCTTAGCCGTGGGTATGACTCTTTGCATGATGCTATTTTGCGTATCAAAGCCAAGGTACATCTTATCTCTTTTTCTTCTGATTATCTCTTTTTTCCTTCGGAGATGGATCATATCGCTAATATGATGGAGCGTAATGGGCAAGAATATAGTTATTTGCCAGTAGAGAGTGACTATGGGCATGATGCTTTTTTGGTAGAGTTAGATAAATTTGAATCGCATATTAAGGATGTATTAGAATGAAAAATGAAACATTTGAAGAAAAATTAGAACACTCAAACGCTTTACTTGAAAAGCTTATGAATCCAGAGATGACACTCGAAGCGTCTGTGAAGATTTATGAAGAGGGCTTAACCACTATCAAAGAAGCACAAATTCTCATAGAAGAAGCCAAAACAAAGATTAGTGTCATTGACCAAGCCAATCAAAATGTGAGTGAATAAAATGTCTAAAGAGTTGGTAGTAGGTGCGTTACAATTGCCTACTTTGGGGATGAATGCCACACGCTTGGAGTTTTATCTCAAAAAAGCAGATGAACGTGGTGTGGATGTGATGCTTTTAGGAGAGTATGTTCTCAATCACTTTTTTAAAGAGATTAGGCTTATGGCTCCTAATATGGTCAAATCACAGAGTAAAAAGCATTTGGAATTACTCAAAAGTCTCTCTATAAAGTATGATATTATCTTTATTGCACCCATGATTATCATCAAAAAAAAGAAATATTATAAGACCATCGCAAAAGTAACCCCCAAAGCGATACGCTATTATGAACAGCAGATACTACTTCCCTATCCTCATTGGAATGAAAAAAAGTTTTTCTCCAACACCATAGCCCCTCTTAAAGATGCGATGACGTTTAGTATCAAAGGTTTTAAAATAATGGTATTTGCAGGGTTTGAATTGCATTTTGACCCTTTTTGGATACAAGTGACAGCAAAGAAAATAGATTTGGTACTGCTTCCTACGGCTTCTACCTTTGGCTCACACAATCGATGGCGTGAGATTATCAAAAGCAAAGCTTTTTTGCATGGATGCTATATTTTAAGAGCCAACCGTTTGGGTGAGTACAGTGATGAGAATGTGCAATGGAAATTTTATGGTGATACGATGTTGGTTGCTCCCTCAGGCGAAGTAGAAATGATGCTGGAAGACAAAGAATCGATGCTCATAGAAACCATAGAAAAAGATGAAATACTCGCACACCGTAAGGATTGGGGTTTTGAGAAAGAGTTAAAAGAGAGGGAAAATTTAATATGACACAAAGTGAATACTTTAATAGACAGATACAACTTTGGGGGCAAGAAGTCCAAGAATCCTTACAAACCAAGAAGATAGCCATTATCGGCTCTGGTGGTTTGGGATGTACGTTGGCTATGGCTTTAGGTACTTCTGGGATAGGAGAGATAGCCATGGTAGACTTTGATACCGTCTCTACACACAATATACACAGACAAATCGCTTTTACCTTAGAAGACGAAGGACAAAATAAAGCCAAAGCTGTCTGTAAGCTAATCGAGTCTAAAAATCCTTTTGTTAAAGTAACAGCCTTTGATATGACATTTGAGCATTTTGTAGATAGACTCAAAAAAGAAGAGGGTCATGGGTATGATTTGATACTCGATGCCACTGATAATCTACCTGTAAGAGCAGAGATAGATGCCTATGCAAAAGCATCACATACCCCATGGATATATGCTTCTGTAGAAGAGTTCAATGGACAAGTTTGTTTTTTTGATAAATCTAATTTTGAGATTTTTAATATCTCTAATCATACACCAGGGGGGATTACAGCACCTATTGTGATGCATATTGGCTCACTTCAAGCAAATTTGGCACTGCGTTATTTAGCAGGACTCTCTGTGAAGAAAGATACATTGTATTACCTTTACTTCAATGATGAGGGAGAATTACTCACGCAAAAGTTTGGTATGCCTAAAGCTTAAAGCAATAGTGATAAAATATAATAAAAATAAGGAGAAACAAGATGAAATTTAAAATATTAGTATTCTTTGGAATGATGCTGTTTTTTGTAGGATGTACACAAGAGACACAAAATAGTATTAGCCGTTCATTTCAAAATTGGACAGGTACAGATGGCGTGTTAGATATTTACGCAGGAGAAAAACTCGTACATAGATTTATCAAAATTGATAAACTCTCTACAGCCAAAGGTACAAGCGATGGTAAATCAAGACCTTATCGTTATGGATATGGTATTGATGACTTAAATCTTAATGGTATAAAAGATAAGGGTGAAAAGAAGGTTTATTTTGAGTTTTCTGATTATTCTACATCTTATATCTTTTATGAACAAACAAGAGGAAAATAGACGATGAAATTTATAGCAACCAAAGAAGCACCCCAAGCAATAGGCCCTTATTCACAAGCAGTTGAGGTCAATGGATTTATCTATACTTCAGGGCAGATAGCATTAAGTCCTGAGGGCATTATGTCCACAGAAGATGTAGAGCATCAGACACATCAAGTGATGAAAAACCTTTTTTATGTACTTGAAGCAGGTGGTGCGCACTTTAATGATGTGATTAAAACAACGATATTTTTAGCAGATATGGATGATTTTGAAAAAGTCAATAAAATTTATGCACACTATTTTGGTGACCATAAACCAGTAAGAAGCACTGTAGCCGTCAAAACATTGCCTAAAAATGCCTTAGTAGAGATAGATTGTATAGCATTAGCAGGAACAGATTATCATTATTAGGGATGTTAAATAGTTTTTTACATTAGTTTGGGTATAATTGCGAACTTTTTAAAAATATAGATTTAGTAAAGGATTTGCAATGTACGCAATCATTAAAGCAAGTGGTCAACAATTTAAAGTTCAAGAGGGTGATATCATCTGTTTTGATAACATGGGTCTTGAGCCAAAAGCAGCAGTAGAATTTAAAGAAGTTCTAGCGTTGGATAAGGGTGAATTAACTGTAGGAGCTCCTTTTGTAGAAGGTGCTGTAGTCTCTGGTGAAGTTATCAATGAAGGTAGAGATAAAAAAGTTATCATCTACAAAAAAAGAAGAAGAAAAGATTCAAAACTCAAACGTGGTTTCAGAAGAAGCTTTACAAGAGTAAGAATTACTAAAATAGCGTAAGCTTAAAATATTTAATACTATAGGAGCATATAATGGCACATAAGAAGGGACAAGGGTCCACTCAAAATAATCGTGATTCAGCTGGTCGTCGTTTAGGCGTTAAGAAATTTGGTGGAGAATCAGTTATCGCTGGTAATATCATCATCAGACAAAGAGGTACTAAAGTACATCCAGGTACTGGTGTAGGCATGGGTAAAGACCATACATTATTTGCACTTGTTAAAGGTGTTGTAAAGTTTGGAAACAGAACAAGCAAACAAAAGAATGTTTCTGTAGTTCCTGCATAAGTTCATAAAGGCATTTAACACTGATATATTTCAGAGTTAAATGCTAGACTCTCTTCTCTATTTTACCCTTTACCTCTTTTTACCCTTTTAATTCTCTTTACTTTTTTACAACCAATAACTTAATACATCTATTACGACCTAAAAACCAACCATCTTCATACTCTTTACTTGTTTTAAACAAATGATGTGATTTTTGATATTTTCCTTTGGATGTTTCACAGCCATCGACAATACCTTTTTTATAATTGGGAGGAAAGTATTGACCAAAATAGATACCACTATAATAATAATGCTTGGATATCACAGGTGTTCTTTTGCTAGAGGTATTTGTACATGCTTGAAAAGAAAGCATGGAAAGACCAAAAATGAAGAGAGAGATTTTTTTTATATGCGTCATGAAAGCCCTTTTATATTTATAAAGAAAAGTATAGCGATACTTTTCTCCAATTTAGGTATAATCACAAAATAAATAGTATTTTTTATTTTAAAGATACTGACAAAGGTAAGTAAATGTTTGTAGATAGTGTAGAATTGATGATTTCTTCGGGTAAGGGTGGTCCTGGTTCCATTTCATTTTGGACAGAAAAGTTTGTGGCAAATGGTGGTCCTGATGGTGGAGATGGTGGTCGTGGTGGTGCAGTCTCTTTTAAAGTAGATAATAATACCGATACACTTTCAGGACTCAGAGGTCGTGTACATATCAAAGCTGAAAGTGGTCGTCCAGGTGAGGGACGTAAGTGTTATGGACGCAAGGGTGAAGATATGTTTATCACCGTACCTCCAGGGACTACTGTGGTGGATATGGAAACAGGCGAAGAGCTTATGGACTTAGTGAACAATGGTGATATTATATTGTTTTTAGAAGGAGGCAAGGGGGGCTTAGGCAATATGCACTTCAAAAGCTCTAGTAACCAAAGACCTACCTATGCCCAACCAGGGCTTCCTGGGATTACAAAACAAGTAAGACTAGAGATGAAACTCATCGCAGATGTAGGACTCGTAGGTTATCCAAATGTAGGTAAATCAACACTGATTGCCACACTTTCTAATGCAAGACCACAAGTAGCAAATTATGAATTTACAACCTTAACCCCAAAGCTAGGGGTGGTACACATGGGAGACTATGAGTCTTATATGATGGCAGATATACCAGGTATCATCGAAGGTGCTAGTGACGGTAGAGGATTAGGACATGAATTTTTAAAACATATAGAACGTACCAAAACGTTATTGCTCATGATAGATGCAGCCAATTATAGAGAGATGAAGTACCAATATGAGACGTTACTTGTAGAGCTACAGCGTTATTCTACTACCTTAGCCACACGTAAACATGCCATTGCTATTACCAAGATAGATTCACTCTCTATCGAAGAAGTGAATGCACTGACCGAGACATTTTTAGAGGATATTGGACTCACAGCCAATAGTGTATTGGGACAATATAAAGCCAAAGAAGCATATCTTTCTTATGGATTTGAAAAAGACTTTGGGGTGGCTCTTCCAAAAGAAAAACCTCTTTTTGTATTGCCTATTTCATCTGTAGCACATATCAATACAGAGCCATTGCGTTATGCTCTAGGTGATTTTATCAAAAGTGTCAAAGAAGAAGATGAGGCTTAATAGATGCCATTAAAACGTATCGTTATCAAAGTAGGCTCTCATGTCTTGACCCAAGAAGGTAGCATCGCCAAAAAGAGGATGTTAGCACTTGTAGCACTGATCGCCAAACTCAAAGAAGATAATGCGTATGAAGTGATACTTGTAAGTTCAGGTGCTGTTGCAGCAGGATATACACAGCTTCGCCTAGACCGAAAGAGCTTAGGCAATAGACAAGCATTAGCAGCCATAGGACAACCCTTTTTACTCAAAATGTATCAAGAGAAGTTTGCTACATTTGATATACTATGCTCACAAGTGCTTTTTAGTGCCGATGTTTTTGAGTCTGAGTTACACGTAGCCCATGCCAAAAGAGCCATAGACACACTCTTAGCCAATAAAGTTGTGCCTATCATTAACGAAAATGATACAGTAAGCATAGAAGAGTTGGTTTTTGGAGACAATGACAGACTCTCAGCCCATGTAGCCCATCATTTTGATGCATCACTGTTAGTCATACTCTCAGATATAGATGCGTTTTATGACAAAGACCCCAACCAATACAAAGATGCCACACGCCGTGCTATAGTCACGCATCTAAGCCAAGAAGAACTAGAAGCAGACCCTAGCCCAAACAACACTTTTGCCACAGGTGGTATCGTCACCAAACTACAATCAGCAGATTTTATGATGCGACACAATAGAAAAATGTTTTTAGCTTCTGGCTTTGACTTAAAAGATGTCTATGCGTATCTTATCGATGGCAGACACCAAGGTGGGACTTTTTTTGGAACATGAGTGTCAAATGTCTCTCTTTTAAATCGCATCAATTCATATCAATAAAATAGGAAAGTAATATGTATAAAATCATTTATATGGGTACGCCCCATTATGCCAAAGAGATACTAGAGACATTGATAGACGCTGAGGATATGGAAGTCTCTTTAGTCTTTACACAGCCTGACCGTCCTGTAGGACGTAAGAGGGTTTTGACACCTCCTTTGGTCAAGGTAGTGGCAGAGGCTCATGGGATTGAAGTGTTACAGCCTACACGTTTGCGTGAAGAGGGGATGAAAGAGGCTATTATGTCGGCAAATCCTGATTTTATTATCGTGGCCGCCTTTGGGCAAATTTTGCCTAAAGAGATTTTGGATATTGCACCATGTATCAATCTTCATGCGTCTTTGCTTCCTCAATATAGAGGGGCTTCTCCTGTGCAACAATCACTTTTAAATGGTGATGCTACGTCTGGTGTGACTTCTATGCTGATGGAAGAGGGGCTTGATACGGGAGATATATTGGACGAAATAGAATTTGTTATCCCTAAGGATATGAGACTTCATGCTTTGATGCAACAGCTTACGGAGGATGCTTGTGTGTTGACGCTCAATACGATTCGTAACTTTGAGACTATGGTAGCCCAAAAACAAAATGAGAATCAAGCCACACTGTGTAAAAAGATTAAAAAATCTGATGGAGAGATAGATTTTGAAGAGGCTAGGTATATTTATAATAAGTATAGAGCCTTTGAAGGTTGGCCAGGGATTTTTGTCTCTAATGGTACCAAATGTGATGGGATGATACTCAAAGAAACACAAAGTCAAAATAAGGCTATGGAGATACTCTCTTTTGAAGGCGAAAGTATCGTAGTCGGGTGTACAAAGGGAGCTTTGTCTATCGCTTCATTACAACCAGCATCCAAAAAACCAATGTCTGCAAAAGCATATTGTATAGGTAGGGGGTTAAAAGTTGGAGATTCTCTCTTTTAGCCATCTTTCTTCGACACAGCTTTACTTGATAGAGAAGATAAAAGACGGTTCATTAAAATCCCCTATTGCTGTCATCTGTCAAACCCAAAGTGCAGGGGTAGGTTCACGTGATAATCTATGGATAGGAGAAGAGGGTAATTTCTTTGCTTCGATTACTTTGGATGTGAGTGCTTTACCCAATGATTTACCTTTGGAGTCAGCTTCTATTTATTTCTCCTATATCATGAAAGAGATTTTACTTCAATATGATAATGATATATGGTTAAAATGGCCAAATGACTTTTACAAAAATGATAATAAAGTAGGGGGAACTATCACAAAAAAAATAAATGATGTATTAGTTTGTGGGATTGGAATTAATCTTAATCCCTCTAAAAAGTCTTTTACTCACGTACAGAGCGATATTTCACCCCAAATATTGCTTGAAAAGTATCTTGTAGCACTTGAAAAGTTTCCAAAATGGAAGCATATTTTTAGTGATTTTGAGGTAGACTTCGAGTTAAGTAAAAAGTTTTCAGTTCATATAGAAAACAATAGAATGAGTCTTGCCCAAGCACAATTATGTGAGGATGGCTCATTACAACTAGCAGGGAAAAAGGTGTATAGTCTAAGATGAGTGAGATAATCAGCATAGCCAACCAAAAAGGTGGCGTAGGAAAAACAACAACAGCCGTAAATCTAGCAGCATCTTTGGCTGAAAGAGGATTAAAAGTACTTCTTTTAGATATCGACCCACAGTCTAATGCTTCAACAAGTTTAGGCTTTACTAGAGGGGATTATGAGTTTAATATCTATCATGTATTGATAGGATCGAAAAAACTCTCAGAGATAATCCTTACAACAGAAATCAAAAATCTAAAACTTGCACCTTCAAATATCGGTTTGGTAGGGATAGAAAAAGAATTTTATAACCCAAATAAAAAAAATAGAGAAATGGTATTAAAAGAGAAACTCAAAGAAATTTCTCATAAATTTGATTTTATTATTATAGATTCTCCTCCTGCTTTAGGCCCTATTACTATCAATGCTTTGAGTGCATCGGATTCTGTGATTATCCCTATACAGTGTGAATTTTTTGCTTTAGAAGGATTGGCACAGTTATTAAATACCGTTTCATTACTGAAAAAAACGATTAATCCTAAATTAAAAATAAAAGGGTTTTTACCTACCATGTATTCAGGTCAAAATAATCTTTCTAAACAAGTGTTAGAAGACTTAACCCATCACTTTAAAGACAAGCTCTTTCATCTTAAAAAAGGTCAAAGGTGTATTGTCGTCCCTCGTAATGTGAAGATTGCTGAAAGTCCAAGTTTTGGTAAACCTGTAATATCTTATGCCTCTTCTTCTAAAGGCTCTATGGCATATAGAGACTTAGCTACTGTTATTGCAAGAGGGTAAAAGATGGCTTTAGGTAGAGGGTTAGGAGCAATACTGTCAGAGGTTGAAGAAGCATACGAAAGAGATTTATCAGGCATAGATAGCTTTGAGCTTGAAGCCCAAGGGGTCAGAGTAGAAGAACTAGATGTATTTACTATTACCCCAAATCCTTTTCAGCCACGTAAATATTTTAATAACCAAGCTTTAGAAGAGTTAAGCGAGTCTATCGTTAAGCATGGGTTACTACAACCTATTGTGGTCATTGAAAAAGACAATGGGTATCTCCTTGTAGCAGGAGAACGCCGTCTTCGTGCACATAAATTAGCCAATATTGCTACGATTAAAGCTATTGTTGCTGATGCTGATATTGACGATATTAAACTACGAGAATTGGCACTTTTAGAAAATATACAAAGAGAAAATCTTAATGCGATTGATTTGGCAAATGCCTATGCTGAATTGATAGAAGTACATAATATTACACATGAAGAGTTGGCTAAAATAGTCAATAAAAGTCGTTCTCAAATTACCAATACCATGCGTCTTCTGACCTTGACTCCGTATGTACAAGAAAAAGTAGTATCAGGCAAAGTCACACAAGGACATGCCAAAGTATTGGGTGGACTAGATGAAAAAAAACAAAAAGTACTGATAGATTCTATCATAGGTCAAAAACTTTCTGTACGTGAGACAGAAAGCATTGTCAAAAAGCATAAAATCGACCCCATCAAGCCAATACGTGAAAGCATAGAAGCACCACAAAGTGTGCCTACACCTATAGCATCTTATGCAGAAATATTAGCAAAACTTCTTCCTTTTAATCATAAATTAAAAACTAAAAGTATTGAAATTCATTTTGATAATGAAAAAGAGATTGAAAACTTTATCGCATTCCTCAAAAAACCCTAACATTTAACCAACTTCTCATCTGCTTCATGCTAAAATTGCACGAAATTACATGAGGAGTTTTAATGCTTGACATACATTTACCATTGATGTTGTTCGTTCTTGCGTTGTTTCTACTGCTACTTGTTCTTTTAAATAATATGCTATTTCAGCCATTGGTGAAATTTATGGATGATAGAGATGCCTCTATAGCAAAAGATTTGGAAGCAGCAAAGAGTTTTAGTGGTAACACAGACGAATTAAATGCAAAGGCAGATGAAATTATTAGCAATGCTAAGAATGAAGCTGCATCAATTAGACAGAAAGCAATCGATGATGAAAAAACATTGGCTGCAAGTAAAGTCCAAACCAAACAGAATGAATTGGAAATTGAGTACAATACATTTGTAGAAAAACTTAATGCTGATAAAGAGAATCTCAAAAATTCTCTTCTTTCTCAAATGCCTCTTTTTAAAGAGAGCCTAAAAGCTAAATTTAGCCAATTATAAGAAGGGATAAATATGAAAAAAACAGTACTATTGTCTTTACTTGTATTACCTGCTATTCTTTTAGCTGGTGGTCATGATGGTGAAGTAACACGTTATTTTATGCAAACAGGTAGAGAGAGTGATTTTTTACCTAGAGCTGTAAACTTTATCATCTTTGCTTCATTGCTTTATTATATACTTGCTAATCCTGTTAAAGATTTCTTTAAAGGACGAACAGCAGGTATTGCAAAGCAACTCAATGAGATTGAAGAAAAGCTTCAAGCAGCAAAAGATGAGAAAAAAGATGCACAGACACGTTTGAATACAAGTGAGAAAAAAGCAGAAGAGATTATTGTAGATGCAAAAGCAGAAGCAAAAATTTTGGCTGACAAAATTGTGACAGCAAATCAAAATGAATTACTACTTCTTGAAAAGCAACTTGATGAAAAAATCACTTTAGAAGAAAGAAAATCAGCAAGAGAAGCGATTGATGAAGTATTGAGTGACAATATCACTACAGATGATATTAATCTTGATACAGCTAAAGTAATTGATATACTCTCTAAGAAGGTGGCATAGATGGAAGAGCTAATTGCTAAACGATATGCTAGTGCATTGTCTTCAGTAGCAAAAGATTTACCTGCTATTTTAGAAGTATTGAATGTTGTTTCAGAAGGTACCAATACAGCAGAAGTAAAGTCAGCATTGACATCTCCTATTGTAAGCAATGAGAAAAAAACAGAAATGATTCTTTCTACACTTGGAGACAATGCAGATGCTTCACTTGTTAATTTTATTAAGATTTTGGGTGAAAACAGAAGATTAGATTTAATTCCTGCTATTACAAAAGTGCTTAATTCAGATCAGCAACGTCTATCAAACGAATATGAAGGTGTAGTAAAAAGTGCATCTCCACTCGATGAAAAATCGTTGAATGAGCTTGAAAATACACTTAAAAAATATACAGGTGCTAGTATTAAATTAACACAAGAAAAAACGGACCTTGATGGGTTACGTGTTTCCGTTGATGACTTGGGCATAGAGGTAAACTTCTCTAAACAGAGAGTTAAAGAACAATTAATAGATTTCATTAAGAAATCTTTATAGTTATCTAACAGTAAAGGAGTATCAGTGGCAGTAAAATTGCAAGCAGATGAGATAAGTTCAATCATCAAAGAGAGAATCGAGAACTTTGAGATTGATGTTGACATCAATGAAATAGGAAAAGTAGTAGGTATCGCAGATGGTATTACAACAGTATATGGTCTTAACAATGTTATGGCTGGTGAAGTTGTAGAATTTGACAACGGTGCTAAAGGGTTGGTTCTAAACCTTGAAGAAGCAAACGTAGGTGTTGTTATTCTTGGAACAAGTGCTGGTATTAGAGAAGGTATGAGTGTCAAAAGAGCAGGTGAACTTCTCAAAACTCCAGTGGGCGATGGACTTATGGGTAGAGTAGTAAACTCACTAGGTGAAGCGATTGATGGTAAAGGTGCTATTGAAGTAGCTGAACATAGATTCATCGAAGAAAAAGCTCCTGGGATTATGGCTCGTAAATCAGTACATGAACCACTTCAAACAGGTGTTAAAGCGATTGATGCACTGGTTCCTGTGGGACGTGGGCAAAGAGAGCTTATCATTGGTGATAGACAAACAGGTAAAACAACTTTAGCGATTGATACAATTATCAACCAAAAAGGTCAAGATGTTGTCTGTATTTATGTAGCCATTGGTCAAAAGCAATCAACAGTAGCTTCTACAGTAAAAAAACTAGAAGAGCATGGTGCAATGGATTATACTATCATTGTAACAGCAGGTGCTGCTGAATCTTCAGCGTTACAGTTCCTTGCTCCTTATGCTGGTGTGACTATGGCTGAGTACTTTAGAGACAACGGTCGTCACGCAGTTATCTTTTATGATGACCTTTCTAAACATGCCGTTGCATACAGAGAAATGTCATTGATTCTTCGTCGTCCTCCAGGTCGTGAAGCATATCCAGGAGATGTATTTTACCTACACTCAAGACTTCTTGAACGTGCTGCAAAGCTTTCTGATGCATTGGGTGCTGGGTCTATTACAGCTTTCCCAATCATTGAAACACAAGCAGGAGATGTGGCAGCGTATATTCCTACAAATGTTATCTCTATTACAGATGGTCAAATCTTCTTAGAGACTGATTTATTTAACTCAGGAATTAGACCAGCAATTAACGTAGGACTTTCAGTTTCTCGTGTTGGTGGGGCTGCTCAAATTAAAGCAACAAAACAAGTATCTGGTACACTTAGACTTGACTTGGCTTCATTTAGAGAGCTTCAAGCATTTGCACAATTTGCATCTGACCTTGATGAGTACACTAGAGGTCAATTAGAGCGTGGACAAAGAATGGTAGAAGTACTTAAACAAGGGCCTTATGCTCCTGTGGCTATCGAAAAACAAGTTGTTATTATTTTTGCTGGTGCAAAAGGACTTCTTGATGATATTCCTGTAACTGCTGTCACTAAATTTGAAGCTGAGCTTATGCCATTTATGGAAGCTAAATTTATGAATATTCTTGATACTATCAGAAATGAGAAAAAAATCTCTGATGATACAGATGCAGAATTAAGAAAAGCTATCGAAGATTTCAAAGCTTCATTTGCAGCGTAAGAAAGGCTTATCATGGCTAATTTAAAAGAGATAAAGCGTAAAATAGGTTCTGTTAAGAATACACAGAAGACTACTAACGCTATGAAGCTTGTCTCTTCTGCTAAATTAAAAAGAACAGAAGAACTTGCTAAACGTTCAAGAGTCTATGCTGCAAAATTGACGGAGCTAATAGAAGAAATAGCTCAAAAAATGAAACAGTCAAATGCTGATGGTATCGATAATATTTACTTTAAGGATATTGAAAATCCTCAAAAAGTAGATATTATTTTTATTACAGCAGATAAAGGTCTTTGTGGAGGATTTAATTCACAAACGCTTAAAAGAACAAATCAGTTAATCGCAGAATACAAAGAAAAAGGTGTAAAAGTACGCCTTAGAGCAGTAGGAAGAAAAGGTATTGATTTCTTTAAATTCAATGGTATTGAATTAAATAATGAAATTATCGGTCTTTCTGCTTCTCCTGACTTTAAGAAAGCTTCGGAGTTTATCTCTGAAGTGGCAGCATCTTATGTCAATGGCGATACAGATAAGATTATCTTGGTACATAATGGTTATGTAAATATGATTACCCAAGAGATTCGAGAAGACCAGCTTTTACCAGTGGATACATCAAAGTTGAAACTTGACCATCAATCTACTTCAGAACTTGAAGTAGAACCAGATGATGATGACACACTTTTAGATGCATTGGTGAAGCGTTATATTGAGTATACAATGTATTACTCTTTAATTGATTCACTAGCAGCTGAACATTCTGCACGTATGCAAGCAATGGACGCGGCAACTAACAATGCAAAAGACATGGTCAAAGAGTTACAGGTTAAATATAACAAAGCAAGACAAGAATCGATTACTACTGAACTCATCGAGATTATCAGTGGTATGGAATCAATGAAATAAGAAGGAGCAAATAATATGACAGGTAAAATAGTACAAGTCTTAGGTCCCGTAATTGACGTGGATTTTACAGACTACTTACCAGAAATCAATGAAGCATTGGAGACAATTTATTCATTTGATGGTAAAGAACACAAATTGGTTTTAGAAGTAGCAGCACAACTCGGTGATAACCGTGTAAGAACTATTGCTATGGATATGAGTGAAGGTCTAGTACGTGGTCAAGAAGTGAAAGCTACAGGTGATTCTATTCAAGTACCTGTAGGTGAAGCAGTGCTTGGACGTATCTTCAATGTTATCGGTGAAGCGATTGATGAAGCTGGTGAAGTAGATGCAAAACAATACTGGTCAATTCACAGAGACCCACCACCATTTGAAGAGCAAAGTACAAAAACAGAAGTATTTGAGACAGGTATCAAAGTAGTTGACCTTCTTGCTCCTTATAACAAAGGTGGTAAAGTTGGACTATTTGGTGGTGCTGGTGTTGGTAAGACCGTTATTATTATGGAACTTATTAACAACGTTGCTCTCAAACATTCAGGTTATTCTGTATTTGCAGGTGTTGGTGAAAGAACACGTGAAGGAAATGACCTTTACTATGAAATGAAAGAATCAAACGTACTGGACAAAGTTGCACTGTGCTACGGTCAAATGTCTGAGCCTCCAGGAGCAAGAAACCGTATTGCTTTGACTGGTCTTACTATGGCTGAGTACTTTAGAGATGAGATGGGTCTTGATGTATTGATGTTTATCGATAATATCTTTAGATTTGCTCAATCAGGTTCAGAAATGTCAGCACTTCTTGGACGTATCCCTTCAGCTGTTGGGTACCAACCAACACTAGCACGTGAAATGGGTGCCTTACAAGAGCGTATTACATCAACAACAAAAGGTTCAATTACTTCTGTTCAAGCTGTATATGTTCCTGCTGATGACCTTACTGACCCTGCTCCTGCTTCTGTATTTGCTCACTTAGATGCAACGACTGTTCTTAACCGTTCAATCGCAGAAAAAGGAATTTATCCTGCTGTTGATCCTCTTGACTCAACATCAAGAATGCTTGACCCACAAATCGTTGGTGATGAGCATTATGGTATTGCTACAGGGGTACAACAAATTCTTCAAAAATATAAAGACTTGCAAGATATTATTGCAATTCTTGGTATGGATGAGCTTTCTGAAGATGATAAACTTGTGGTTGGAAGAGCAAGAAAGATTGAAAAATACCTTTCTCAGCCTTTCCATGTTGCTGAAGTATTTACAGGAACTCCAGGTGTATATGTTACACTTGAAGAGACTATCGAAGGCTTTAAAGGGCTATTAGATGGTAAATATGATGACATGAATGAAGCTGCATTCTACATGGTAGGTAATATGGCTGAAGCGATTGCTAAAAACGATAAGATTAATGCTAAGTAATCTTAGTGTTAACTTCTAAAGGATATTTATGGAACTTATGAAGCTAGAAATAGTCACACCTGATGGTGTGATTTTTGATGCTGAAGTAAAACAAGTGACACTTCCAGGGTCTGAGGGTGAGTTTGGTGTTTTGGCAAACCACGCTACTTTGGTATCGTTACTTGATACTGGTGTCATCGTTATTGATAAAGCAGATGGAAAAGAGATAGCCGTAGCTATTAATTCTGGATATGTAAAAGTTGAAGAAGAGAAAACTACCTGTATCGTAGATGGTGCTGTGTCTCTTTCTGCTGAGGATAGTGATCTCTCTGCCGCACTTGAAGCAGCTAAGACTTTACTTAAAAGTACAGAAGCTTCTAATACTGCTATCGCAACAGCTGTTAGTAAAGTAGAACAGATTGGAAAGTCTTTTTAATTTGAGCTCCTTTATGACTTATTTCTTTGAAAGTAGTGCCATTACTATGGTGGTACTACTTTCTCTTTCTTTTTATTTTATCATTACTTTTTGGGTATTTTTGGATAGATATTATATCTTAAATTCTCGTATTGCAGTCGAAGCTACTTCTCTCAAAGCACTCTATACAGGTCAGTCAAAATCAGTCTCACAATATTCACTTATTTTTACTTATCTGTCTCGTGTTGAATACCCCAATAAAGCCATACTAGCAGCCGCTTCTTCTGATGCGATTAGGGTTTCTACAAAAGGGCTTACATGGCTCTCTATCATCGCTTCTACCTCTCCTTTTATCGGTCTTTTTGGTACAGTGATTGGGATACTTGAAACATTTTCAAAGTTAGGCTCTCAATCTTCGGCTTCTTTGTCTGTGGTAGCCCCTGCTATCTCTGAAGCATTGATTGCTACAGCAGCTGGGATTGCTGTAGCGATATTTGCCTATACTTTTCATCTCATCTTAAAGCGTAAAGCCTATGAACTCTCTTCTTTACTCTCTTCTCAATCTGAAGTCGTTTTGTCTCAACTAGAAGAGAGTTAGTTTTGTACTCATGGGATGATACTCCAGATTTAAACATCACGCCTTTAGTGGATGTCATGTTAGTCTTGATGGCTATTCTTATGATAACAGCACCTACGATTACCTTCCAAGAGCAGATTACCCTTCCACAAGGCTCTAAGACTGTACAAGTAGAAAAGCCCACAACCTTAACGATTCGTATAGACAAAGCGTTAAAAATATATATTAAAAATGATACCTATAAAGCAGACACCTTTGCCGATGATTTTGTCAATAAATATGCTAACTATGATAAAACTTTAGATGTCTATATCCGTGCTCATGAGGATATACAATATAAACATGTTATCTATCTTTTAAACACAATAAAATCAGCAGGATTTGAACGAGTCTCGCTTCTGACGCAGTAACATTAAGTATCAATTCTTTGTACAATACCTTGATTGTTACCATGAACCTTTTGTACTTTAATTTCAAATGATTTGGGTGCTTCGAGTCCTATAATAACCATAGGTACAGACAATACATCTCGCAATGGATTAAGATAGGTTAGAAATTTTTCATATTCTCCAACTGCACCATCAAAACCACCTTTGTCTTTTAATGCTTTTGTGGCACAGATAATGACACCTATTTCTGTATGAATTTCTTTTTTTACATGGTTTAACTCACCAGCCAATACAGGTTTTATAAGATTCCATGCAATAGCTTCTCCATGATTAAAAGCGACTTCTACAGAGATACTTTCTTTTGCAAAGTCTAATCTCCATCTATTGCCACTATATTCATCATCTTGAAAAATATAACTCTCTTCATTCCATCCTAAATGAACCAATTTAGATTTTAATATATTATTGATAGACTCAGAGATACTTTTTGCTTTTCGTGTATTATTTTCATGATGTTTTATGATTTCATTGTCTGTGATACTTTCAATGGCACTTAGTAATTCATGCCATACTATTTTATAGTCAGGTTCATTATTTAATATAATTTCACCATGACGAAAAGAGTGTGTTTTATAATTCATCTTGTATCTCTTTTAAAATGGAGTTCCCTAATCTTTCGACTATGCCTATAACCAAAGCATTGCCCATTAAAAAGGCTCTTTTTGTATCGGTAACACCTATCGTGTGATTGTCTGGGAACATATTTAATCTTTCTAGTTCTATAGGTGTTAATCTTCTATGCTTTTCATTGACTTTGATAACATGTTTAAACCTTGAAGCACTTGCCCCACCTTCGCCTGTAATAATAGTGCGTGAGGGTTTATCTAAAGAATCGGGAAATCCCATACTCCCCTCACTATAGGTATATTGATGTCCTGTGGTTTTATTGATGCGTTCTATTGATTTTGAACCTTTTTGGTATGCCCACTTTTTTAACTCTTCATCACTGATATAAAATTCTTTTGGTATGTTTTTTTCATCTTCTAAAAAATCTCCTAAAACAGAATATGTACCCTGATAATCTACTTCTATTCTTGATGTATAGTACACACCCTCTATCATATATCCTGTTTCTAAAAAAGCATTTGTTTTTGGTGTGTCTTTATTGAAATTATCTGTAATATCTACTAAGTCCTTACTTAACTTTCTACTTATCATCTTTTTCTCATCAATACTTTTGATAGAAAATGTTTTAGCAAATAATCCTTGTGTATTTAAGTTGTCAGTGATAGAATTGTTTTTTAAATTATTGTAAAAATGAGTCCCTTTTTTTGAAGCAAAAATAAATACTCTTCGTCTCCTTTGTGGCATACCATATTCACTAGCATTGATTACTCTCCATTCAACAGCATACCCTAAAGCATTGAGTGAGGATAATATAATTGCAAAATCTCTACCTCTTTGACTTGCAGGAGACTTTAGTAGTCTATCCACATTTTCGAGCAATAAATATTTGGGTGTTTTGTCTTTTTTCTCTTGTAGTATTCTATAAATTTCCCACCATAGAACACCTTTTTTACCATTGATACCATGTGCATTTTTAAGCGTACTTGCTACAGAATAATCTTGACAGGGAAAACCACCAACAAGCATATCATGATCAGGTATATCAATCACTTTTACTTTTGCAATATCTTCATTAGAGTGATGGTCTGCTCCAAATTGTTTTTCGTATATTTGTGAAGCATGTTGTAGTTTAGTAGAAGGTTCCCATTGATTGCTCCAAACTATATTAAAATTTAACTTAAAATTTTTAACATTTTCTAAACCAATACGAAAACCACCAACACCAGCGAATAATTCAATTGTGTTGATAGAATGATTTTGTGACATTTGCATATTCATATTATTTTGCTCTTTTATGCTTTGAGATAGACCAAACAAATTAGCTGTTTTCATCGATGCTTCCTTCTTATTTGAGAAAGTATATCATGAAAAATAAATTTATTTAAAAAGTATGTCATCTTGCAATATTTTTATTTTAGTTTTTTATTATATCCTATTTGTTCTAGTAAAAAAGTTAAAAAATAACAATAAAGAACTATCTCAATACAAGTGAAAATCATTATAAAATATGGTATCCTTTGCTTCTAAATATACTTAAGGATGATTTCGTCAAAATGTGGAAAAGTAATCTCATTTTTTTTAAAACCAATCGTACATCTACCTTTATCTCTGGGGTGTTGGCTGTGGGTATTTATCTATTTTTACTGTTGGCATTAATCATTTATTTTAATACACGTGAAGAGACAAAGCCTATACACTATGTGAAAAAAAATGAAAATGCCATTCGTGTCACTATGGCTTCTCCACCTTCACAAGAAGTAACCCCTGAGACTAAAAAAGAAATCAAAACCCCTCAAACCAAAACAAGAGACAGCGTCAAAAAACAAAAAGATACAAAAAAAAAGATACGCAAAGAAGAAGTAGTCAAAAAGAAACCCAATAAAAAACCAAAAAAGAAGAAAGACAAAAAGCCTCCACCTAAAAAAATAAATAAACGAAAAGATTTATTTAAAAATCTTCCTACTTCTAAAAAAGCAAAGAAGAAAACTGAAAAACCTGAGAAGTCTAAAAAGAAAACCATCAAACAAAAAGAAAAGAAATCAACTGCGATGGATATGTTAAATAATAATAGTATAAAGGTACAGAAAAAGAGTGACAGGGGAGTTGTCAACGCATATTTTGCAAAGATAGAAGAAAAACTCAATGGATGGACGGCTCAAAGTGAGTATGCTGGGGCGAGTGTAGAGATTTGGATAGAGATAGAATCTAATGGAAGATTTAAATTTAGAATAAAAAAATATTCTTCTAATGAAATGTTTAATGAAGGTATAAATAATTACTTAAAACGCTTAAAAATAAGAGGTTTAGATAAACATACACGTAAAAAACCATATAGCTTTAATATTACCATTGTGGCTGAAAATTAGAATTTTGATATTTATTAATGTATATTTTAAGACACGCTTGATACAATACTAACTATTATGTTTTACTTTAAAAGGAATAAATTGAAAAAGCTATTATTACTCTTTATATCATTAGGTTTGTCTTGTACAAGTGTTTTTGCCGTAGATGCTACATTTAAAATAAGTAAAGATGTGGAACAACGTACCCGTATTGCTGTGGTAGATGGTTCTGCTGTACAAAATAATAAAGTATTTAAAATATTTCTTGCCGATTTGAGAATATCAGGACATTTTTTAGCAGACCAAACACACCATAAGGCTGATATGACAAGTAATTTTATACCTCCTTCACTCAAAAATAAAGAGTATATTTTAAAGTATAATTTTACCCAAAGTAGCAGTACAAGATTGGTGGTACGTTTACTCAAAGCTTCTACTGGGGCAGAGGTATTTAAAAAGAGTTATGGTATCCCTAATAGAGCTAAAACACCTTTTCTTATACATAAAGCCGTTAGTGATATTAACAAGATATTAAAATATGCCGATATATCTTGGATTAATCGGTATATCGTGTATGCTACCTATACATCTTCTGGGCGTAGTGAGATACATCTTTCTGATTATACTTTTAACTATAGAAAAACGATTATCAAAGGAGGGCTTAACCTCTTTCCTAAGTGGGCTGATAGTAAACAACGTAGTATCTACTATACCTCTTATAGAGGCTTAAAGCCTACGCTGTACAAACTCAATATCTATTCAGGTGCTAAAAGTAAGATTATTAGTTCTGAGGGGATGTTGGTATGTTCGGATGTAAGTAAAAATGGTTCTAAGCTTTTACTCACGATGGCACCTCATGGACAAGCAGATATTTATGAACTTAACCTTGCGACACGTTCTAAAACAAGGGTGACTAAATTTGCTGGTATTGATGTCAATGGTAGATATGCCAACAATGAAAAAAGTGTAGTCTTTGTCTCTAATCGTTTGGGATACCCAAATATATTTAAAAAAGCTATACACTCTAGTGCTGCTTCTAAGGTCGTATATCATGGACGCAATAATAATGCTTGTGATGCCCATGGTAACACTATCATCTATAGTAGTAGAGAGAGTAGCAGTACTTTTGGAGGGAATACATTTAATATTTATTTATCCTCTTTAAGCACGGGGAGTACCAAAACACTCACGACCACAGGATCCAATCAATTCCCTAGATTTTCTCAGAGTGGTGATGTGGTGTTATTTTTAAAACAAAGAGGAAACCGTACCTCTGTAGGGTATACAAATCTCACGAGCCTTCAAAGTTTACTCTTTCCGTTTAATGGCAAAAAAATACAATCTATAGATTGGTAAAATAGTTAATAGATAATTAAAAAAGGATACAAAATATGACACATAAAATATTAATCGCTACAACATTGGCTACATTACTTTTCTCTGGTTGTGCGCAGAGTGCTCCAGATTTAGATGACAACAGTAACCTTACTGTACCAGACACTATCTCTGGGGATACGGTAAATATAGATGAGAGTACCTATGGCAATGAAAGTAGTAATAGTGGGACAGGCTACAACACCAGTGCAGATGGCTTCCAATCTATTTACTTTGCTTTTGATGGTTATACAATTAGTACAAGTATGCAAGACAACATGAATACCAATACACAAATAGCCAATACAGCCACAGGTACGATTAAGATAGAGGGAAATTGTGATGAGTTTGGTACAGATGAATATAATTATGCTTTAGGACTCAAACGTGCTAAAACAGTCAAAGATTCACTCGTAGCCCAAGGGATAGCACAAAGTAAAATCGTTTTGGTTAGTTTTGGTGAAAGTACACCTGTATGTCAAGCACCTAGTGATAGTTGTTATGATAGAAACAGAAGAGTTGATTTGCGTTTAGTGAGATAAAAGATGTACTTAAGAAATATAGCTAAAATAGGACTCATCGTAGGGGGAGTCTCTTTGTCTTATCTCTATGGGGAAAGTATCTCTTATGACTTTGATGCCATAGAAGATGATAGTAGCTATAGCTCTACACGTGCTTTACCTCAAAGTATGTCACAAATGCAACAACGTATCTTTGAGCAAGATGAACGTATTGATGGATTAATCACGGTGATTGATGGATTGAGTGCTTCTTTAAATACCTTAGGTGCTTCAAATCATCAAAATACAGATGAAGTGTTAAAAAAACTAGCCCGTATGATTGATGAAATCAACAATAATTATGTCAGTAGAAAAGAACTCAATGCTTTACTTGTCGATCGACCTCATAAAAGTAAAATGCCTATATCTACATCTAAAAAAAGTAGTGGTCAATCATTAAAGAACAAAAGTAACGCGACGCTCTATAGTGAAGGGGTAAAACATTTTGTAAAGCAACGTTATAGTCAAGCCAAAGAAAGGTTTTTAGTCACAGCTAAAAAAGGATATAAACCTGCTGCTTCTAACTATTATCTAGGGGAAGTGGCATATTATACCAATGAACCTTCTGATGCTATTTTTTATTTTAAAAAGAGCAATGGTTTGTTTGACAATGCGAGTTATATGGATACACTGTTATTACATACGGCTATCTCTTTGGCAAAGATAGGGGAAAAAGAACAGGCGAGGGCTTTTTATGAAAATATCATAGAAACCTATCCTGATAAAAAAACAGCAAAAATAGCCTCCAAAAAATTGAAGAAGCTTTAAATATGCTATCGAAGTTTCTAAGTCTCTTCCTCCTCGTCATGACAGCATTAAGTGCAAATCAAAATGTAGCACCTTTAGAGGTTTATCCTTTTAAAGGTAAAGAGACGATTCCACTAGCAAAAACAGTGTTTCAAGTACAAGAAGGGAATCATTATAAAATTGTAAATCTTGTAGGTCAAAACTTTATCGTAGTCTCGGTACGTGAAGCAGGGAGTGATGGACGCTTTTATGCTGTAGATGTCGATGGTACGGTATGGTGGTCAGGAGCTATTACCTCTGGTACATTAGAGTTTAAAACCCCTTCAGGTATTTTCCCTATTATTCATAAAAAACGCTATCATATGTCTACGCTATACCCTGAAGAAAGTGGTGTAAACAATATGAATTATATGATGAAATTTACACAAGGGGGTCATGCCCTACACCAAGGTAGTATCAATTGGCTCTCTCATGGATGTATTCATGTAGACCCAAAAGATATACCTACTTTGTATAATTGGGCTACCTACAAAACAAAAGTTATCATTACAAGGCATAGTTATATGCCTTTTGCTACCAAAGATTTACAACGTATTTACTACAGTAAATAAGCTAGAGTAATTTGGCTTTTTTGTAGGCATCTTCTATGGCATTGATACAAGAAGCCCTTACATTGCCTTGTTCTAATGCACTATACCCCGCAGCAGTAGTCCCTCCAGCACTCATAACATCATCTTTGAGTAGTGCAGGGTGTATCTCTTGGATAAGTGTACCAAAGCCCTTAAAAAGCCCTCTCATGGTTGCCATAGCATACTCTCTTTTGAGTCCTTGTTTGACAGCACCATCTGCCAATGCTTCTGCTATCAGTGCGAGATAGGCAGGACCAGACCCAGCCAATGCCGTGGCAATATCTATCTCTTTTTCACTCTCTAACCAAAGGGTATCCCCTAATGCTCCTAAAAGAGTAAGGGCTTCTTCTTTATACTCACTATCTCCTGTAAGCGTAGTCATCGAAGCCCCTACCGAAGCAGCAAGATTGGGCATCGTACGCACCACAGCATGAGGTTTTAGTGCTGTACGTAATGTCTCCACAGATGTACCAGCAAGTACAGAGAAAATGACCCTAGCTTTACCTTGTATCTGTTGTCCTATCTCTTCTACATTGGCAGGTTTGACACAAAGCAGTATGGTCTTATCTGTGACATCATAGTTGGGAAGCAAAGCTTTTTCTACCGAGACACCTAAGGCTTCTTCAAAGGCTTGAAGCTTTTGCATTGTACGACCTACAACTTCAATCTTATAATTATTTTTAAGACTTTGAGCAAGACTCAATCCCATATTTCCATGACCTATAAACGTGATAGTTTTCATATTGACTCACTTACATTTTTTTGGTTATTATAGCATTATTAGCATTACTTTGTTAAAATAAACACACTTACAGATGAGGAATAACAAAGATGGAAAAATTTTTAGAAGAATCAAAGGCATCTAGTCGGGTGCTTTCTACCCTAAGTGGTACGCAAAAAAATAAAGTACTTAGAGCCATGGCAGAGGGATTGCGTGAGCAAAAGGGTATCATACTTGAAGCCAATGCGATAGATATGGCAAACGCAGAGACAAATATGCTTTCAAATGCACTCAAAGATAGATTGCTCTTAGATGATGCTCGTATCGAGGGAATGGCTGTAGCGATAGAAGAGATAGCAGGACTCAAAGAGCCAATAGGGCGTGTATTAGATGGTTGGTATGCTGATGCAGGGTTTAAGATAGAGAAAGTTTCTGTTCCTATTGGTGTGATAGGGGTCATTTATGAATCTCGTCCAAATGTTACAGCAGATGTTGGGGCATTGTGTTTTAAAAGTGGCAATGTAGCTATCTTAAAAGGGGGAAAAGAAGCAGAACATTCAAATAAAGCGATTGCATCGGTGTTACAGTCTGTACTCGAAGCCCATGATTTACCCAAAGGGGCTATTGCCTTGTTGCCTGATGCTTCACGAGAGGGTGTGGCAAAACTCATAAAACAAGACAAATATGTGGATTTGATAGTCCCTCGTGGAGGAGAAGCACTTATTAAATACGTCTCTAGCAATGCCACCGTACCTGTAGTAAAGCATGATAAAGGACTCTGTCATACCTATATAGATGAGGATGCAGATTTTTCAAAAGCGATTAAAATAGTGGTCAATGCAAAGTGTCGTCGTACTGGTATCTGTGGGGCGTTAGAGACCTTGCTTGTAGACAGTGCAATCGCAGAAGAGATACTGCCTATGATTTATGAAGCCTATACGGCACAAGGTACGCAGATAAGAGGCTGTGAAATCACGCAAAAGAGTATTGATGTCACAGGTGCTACAGATGAAGACTATGCGACTGAATACTTAGACAATATTTTGAGTATTAAAGTAGTAGAGGGTGTAGAGGGAGCAATTTCTCATATCGAAGCCTATGGTTCGGGGCATTCAGAAGCGATTATTAGTGAAAATTATACCACAGCAGAACAGTTTCTTAATGCAGTTGATGCTGCTTGTGTCTATCTCAATGCTAGTACACAGTTTACCGATGGTGGTGAGTTTGGATTTGGTGCAGAGGTTGGTATCAGTACGAATAAGCTTCATGCTAGAGGACCGATGGGTGTGAGTGAATTGACGACCTATAAATACAAAATTTATGGCAATGGTCAAACAAGATAAGCATTGCTAAAGTTTGCTTAGATAGAATAACGTAAATTTTAATATCAGGAGTCATTATGACAATTACAAATAAAGATTGTGTCGTAGGCATAGAATACGAAGTAAAAGAAACAGGTACAACAGATGTTGTAGATAGTAACAAAGGTGGAGAGCCATTAGAGTTTATCATCGGACTAGGGCAAGTTATCCCTGGACTTGAAAATGCACTTGTAGGTATGGCCAAAGGTGAAAGTGGAGATATTATGGTCAAAGCATCAGATGCCTATGGTGAAATCAATGAAGAAGCAATGCAAACACTTCCAAAAGAGCAGTTTGATGGTGTTGACTTGGTAGAGGGTATGTCTCTTTATGGTCAAGGTGAAGATGGTCAAACGGTACAAGTTATCGTCAAATCATTTGATGATACAGAAGTAAAAGTAGACTTTAACCACCCACTCGCTGGTAAAGATTTGATGTTTTCTGTCTCAGTCCTTAGTGCTAGAGAAGCAACAGCTGATGAGATAGCATCAGGTGTTGTAGGTGGTGCTGCAGCCGAAGCAGCTGGTAGCTGTGGTACAGGATGTGGTTGTCACTAACCTTTTTGTCAAATGGTGTATCTACACCATTTGATACTTTCTAAAGATGATATACTTTGTATCATCTCTCTATTTTTTATAGGCTAAAACCCATCCTTGTATTTTTTATACGCTATAATCCCACTACAACTAACCCAAGGAAACTCAATGTCATTTTCTACACTTAACCTTTCATCACCCATACTACAAGCCCTTAGAGAAAATAACTATATACAACCTACAGCAATACAAAAAAAGGTTATTCCTCTAGTGCTTGATAATCATGATATTATGGCGAAGGCTCAGACGGGGACGGGGAAGAGTGCTAGTTTCGTTTTGCCTCTTTTGGAGCTTTGGTCTCAAAATATAGGTGAGGGAAAGGGGAAGATTAAGATTTTGGTTTTGACTCCTACGCGTGAGCTTACGCTTCAAGTAGCTGAATATTTCTCTACTTTTGGAAAGTATTTATCACGAAAGCCAAAGGTAGTTTCTGTGATTGGTGGTGAGAGTATTGGGGAACAGCTTTATGCCATACAAAAGGGCTGTGATATTCTTGTGGCAACTTCTGGAAGGTTTTTGGATGTGCTTTCTAAGAAGCAGATGAACCTATCTAGTTTGGAATTTTTGGTGCTTGATGAAGCTGATAAGATGTTGAATTTGGGCTTTAGTGAAGAGCTTGATTTGATTTTAGAAGCTATACCTACTATGCGTCAAAATCTTATGTTTTCGGCAACTTATCCTCAAAAGATGCTAGATATTGCATCTAAGATTACCCAAAATCCTAGAGAAGTACGCATTGAAGAGGAAGCCCATATTGTAGAGAAAATTGTTCAAAGGGTGATAGAAGTTAATCCTGAAAATCGTGGAGTAGTCCTTCGGCTTTTGATGAAAAAAGAGAAGTGGAAAAGTGTGCTTGTGTTTATGGCAAATAAAAGGGCTACAGATAATATCGCTCAAAAGTTTAGAAAACGAGGGTATTTTGCCGAGTCTTTCCATGGGGATTTGACGCAAGAAGAACGCAATACTACGCTTAAAGCTTTTAAAGCCAAAAAAATACAGATACTCTTTGCTACGGATTTGGTATCAAGGGGCTTGGATATAGACGATATTAGCTGTGTCATAAACTACGATTTACCCCGTTCTCCTGCTGAGTATATTCATCGTATCGGTCGGACAGGACGGGCAGGAAAGACGGGTTTGGCTGTGACATTTATAGGACATGAAGAACAAGCACATTTTAGACTTATAGAAAAACGAAATGCTATGAAGCTTATGAGAGAACAGATAGCAGGGTTTGAGCTAAAGGGTGAGGCGATGATGAGAGAAAAAGGGAATGCACCTGTAAAAGGAAAGAAAAAGAGTAAGAAAGATAAGCTTAGAGAGAAAGCACTTATGGATGCCCAATAAGGTAAAGAAAAAATACCAAAGTATACTACAATTGTGCCTTGGTAATTTCTTTATTATTAAAGACGTTTTAACTAAGTTTTTTAAAAATATGACAATTTGAGATATTTCTATCTTTTTTTAGTTTTTATAACTATAATACTACTATGACAAACTATAACAGTATCCAAACTTATTCTATCGCAATACTTCTTCTTTTTCTTATCATTTTTTTCTATAAAATAATGCAATTTTTTAAACATTTTTACCCTAGAAGCTTACTCTCTCGTAATAGAACAATCAAAAAGCTCAAACGTCTTTCATGGGATGATTTTGAGCGTTTGAGTATGGAGTTATTTGCCAAAGCAGGATGGACAGTATCAGGCAACGAAAAAAAAGGTGCTGATGGTGGGGTAGATATTTGGATGCACAAAAAGTCTTTTGGATATAAAAATCTATCGGCTATCGTACAGTGTAAACGCTATGAAAATGCCCCAGTGACTATCAAAGTAGTGCGTGAGATGTATGGATTGATGCACGAATATAAAGTAGATGAGGTCTATATCGTCACTACGAGTCGTTTTACTAAAGAGTGTTATACTTTTATTGAAGGCAAAAAGATAAAACTTATTGATGGTAAAATTTTAGTAAGTCTTATTGATAAATACAGTTAAGTAGATTTCATCTATAAGAGCCTACTAAAATTATTATTCACTTTTATTACACGCTCACCGTACTCGTCCAAATTCCGTGCAAGTTACATCCTGCTTTGGCTTTGAGTGTTTTAACAGCATCTAGTTTGACGCTAAAACAAGCATACCCTCTTGATATTTCAGCTTCTAAGATACTTTTGCCTACAAGTTTATCATCGGCATAGAGTTCTATAAAGTCAATCCAATGCTCAGGGGTGCTTGGGTGGATGATACCCCCTTGACCGATGTTAATCTCTACAAGTGTATAGCCTTTGGCATCTTTGTCTTTGATAGTGATTAACGGTGTATGTTTGAGTTCACCTTTTTCCATCTTTTTAGGGTCTTTAGGACTCATTTCTATACGATTCTTAGCACTAGTATCTACTGAGGCATTGGCATTAACAGTCATAGCTAGGGCTGTAACACCTGCTATTTTGAGTACATTTCTTCTGTTCATTTTATTTCCTTTAGATTGATTAAAGTTGATTATAGCCAAAGCATTCTACTATCTATCCTTAAACTCCTTTAGCTAAAATACTGTTATTACTTTAATTTATCTCAAAGGACAACAATGTCAATCAAATGTGCATTTTTATTTCCAGGTCAAGGGTCTCAAGCAATTGGTATGGGACAAGATTTTTTTAACCATTCAGCAGTAGCAAAAAAGATGCTTATAGATGCAAGTGTCAGAACAGGGATTGATTTTTCTGCTTTATTGTTTCAAGAAAATAGACAATTGGGAGAAACAGAATATACACAACCTGCGATACTCCTCGTAGGAGCGATGGCACATAGACTTTTTACTGAGGCTACAGGTATCATACCGTCTGTCACGATGGGACACTCTTTGGGTGAGTTTACTGCTTTGGTGGCTTCTGGAGCATTGGATGCTATGGATGCTGTAGAGCTTGTCAATCTACGAGGGCAACTTATGGCAAAAGCGTGTGCGAAGCAAGAAGTGGGGATGCTCGTTAGTCTAGGATTGGGCGATGAGAGCGTAGAGGCTGTGTGTGAAGCCCAAAGAACTGAGGGTAAACAAGTATGGGCAGTGAACTATAATTCTGATGGGCAAATCGTGATAGCAGGGATTAAGAAAGATTTAGAAACACTTGTACCAGTACTCAAAGAAGCAAAGGCAAAAAGAGCCATGTTACTAGATATGTCTGTAGCGTCTCATTGTCCACTTTTGGCATCTGCTTCAGCACCACTTGAAGCAAAGCTCAAAGAGATGCTCAAAGATGACTTTATCGCTCCTGTTATTTCTAATGTCACAGCAAAAGCGTACAATACCAAAGCAGAAGCCTTAGAATTATTGCCTCAACAGTTGGTAAAACCTGTACTTTATAAACATTCTATGGCAAATATTGATGATGATGTAGATTGTTATATTGAGTTTGGTCATGGTAATGTACTCAAAGGGCTTAACCGTAAAGCCACTAAAAAACCTCATTTTAATGTCTCTGATATGGCTTCACTAGAATCGACCATCGAAGCAGTAAAGGCACTCAATGTCTAAGATAGCCATCATGGGTGCAATGCCCGAAGAAATCGCACCGATTGTAGCCAAGCTTACAAATCTTAAAGAATCCGTCTATGCTTCTAATACCTACTATGAGGGTGTGTATAATGGTCAAGAGGTAGTGGTAGCGTATTCTAAAATAGGTAAAGTATTTGCTACCTTGACAGCCACGATACTCATAGAAAAATTTGAATGTGATACACTTCTTTTTTCTGGTGTAGCAGGAGCGATTAGTGATGATTTGCAAATTGGTGATTTGATTATCGCTGATGGTTTATGTCAACATGATTTAGATATTACCTCTTTTGGACATCCTTTTGGTTTTGTGCCTGAGGGTGAGGTGTGTATTCCTACGGATATTACCTTACGAAATATAGCCAAAGAAGTAGCCAAAGAAAAAGGCTTGACTTTAAAAGCGGGTATTATTGCTACAGGTGACCAATTTGTAGCCAATGAAGCACGAAAAACATGGATAGGAGATACCTTTAAAGCCGATGCTTTGGAGATGGAAGGGGCTTCTGTGGCTGTGGTGTGTTCTTCGTTAGATATACCATTCTTTATCCTTAGAGCGATTTCTGATTCGGCAGATATGGATGCGAGTTTTAATTTTGAAGCATTTTTAGAATCTTCTGCACAGATTTCGGCTGATTTTATCTTGTCTATGGTGGATGCCATTGAACGATAAAGACAAGGACAACGCAAGAAGAAGCAAAACCAAAACCCTTCCTATGAGTAAAAAACTCCTGCGTATTATAGGGCGAACCAATGGTGAATTTAAGCTTATTGGCGAGGGGGATAAGATACTCGTAGGGCTTAGTGGAGGTAAAGATTCACTGGCTTTAGTCCATGCACTCAAACATATACAACGTCATGCCCCTTTTCACTTTGAATTTGAAGCTTGTACGATTAGCTATGGTATGCCCCAAGAGCAATACAACTCTTTAGGTGAGCATTGTAAAAAGTATGAGATAAAACATACGGTGTATGAGACCAATATCTTTGATGTTTCACAAGATGCTATCCGTGAAAACTCTTCTTTTTGTAGCTATTTTTCACGTATGAGAAGAGGGGCATTATACTCTTTTGCAGAAGAACATGGCTTCAATAAAGTAGCCTTAGGACACCATTTTGATGATACGGTAGAGAGCTTTTTTATGAATATGTTTTACAATGGAAGTATGAGAGCCTTAGCCCCTATCTACAAAACAAGCCGAGGCTTCCACCTCATACGCCCCCTCATTCAAGCTAGAGAATCACAACTTCTAGCCTTTGCAGAAGACAATAAGCTAGAACTCATAGGAGATGAAGCCTGTCCAGCAATGTTAAAAGAGGTAAAAATGCCCCATGCAAGAGCATCGACCAAAGCATGGTTAGCAGAGATAGAATCTAAAAATAAAGATGCCTTCAAAATGTTTAGAGCTTCTTTTAAGCATATACACGATGATACATTTTTAGACCCCACACGTTGGCATAGAGATGATATTGTTGATTAAATATTTTTATCATAATGTTTAGATAAATTGAAAGAAGGATAAAAAGTGAAAGTATTAGATTTATTTTCAGGATGTGGTGGATTTTCTTATGGATTTCAAGAAGCAGGATATGATGTAGTTTTAGGTATTGATAATGAAAAAATAGCGTTAGATACATTTAAACATAATCATAAAAACTCAGAAGTATTTAATCTTGATTTATCCATAGAAGAAAATTTACAAAAAATAGCTTTATTTCTTGATAATCAAGGGGGTGTTGATGTAATTATCGCGGGACCTCCTTGTCAAGGTTTCTCTCTTACGGGTTCTCGTAAAGAAGATGATAAAAGAAATGAGCTTTTTTATTCTGTCTTTAAAATAGCTAAACTTTTAGAGAAAAAGCCAAAAGCTATTATCATTGAAAATGTAACTGGTTTAGCTACTTTGTATAAAGGTAAAGCAAAAAAAGAGATAGAACAAAGTTTTGATGAAAATAATTATATTTATAATTCCGAGGTATTATATGCTCCAAATTATGGAGTACCACAAATTAGAAAAAGACTCTTTTTTGTTGGATTATATAAAGAAGATATAGCATTTAAATTTCCAAAAGCAATTTTAGATAAAGATAATTATATTGGTTGTGAAGATGCTATTTCTGATTTACCAACATTAGAAGATAATTTAGGAATAGTAGAAAATAGCTATATAACAAAACCTACATCTCAATATCAAAAAAATATGAGACAAAAATCTAAATATGTTTATAATCATATAAGTGTTAATCATACTGAAATTGTAAAAAATGTTATTGCACAAGTTCCAGAGGGTGGAAATCATAAAGATTTACCAAAAGGTGTAGGAGAACATAGAAAATTTAATGAAGCTTGGACAAGATACCATAGTCAGAAACCATCAAAAACAATAGATACAGGACACGGAAATCATTTCCATTATAAATTTAATAGAGTCCCAACAGTAAGAGAGAATGCAAGACTACAATCATTTCCTGATAATTTTCTATTTTTAGGTACAAAAACACAACAATATAGACAAGTAGGTAATGCTGTACCTCCTTTATTAGGCTATCATATTGCAATTCAATTAAAAAAGATTTTAAATAAATGAAAAAATATAATTATATAGATTTATTTGCTGGTTGTGGTGGTTTAACCGATGGTTTTGAACAGACCAATAAATATAAACCCTTTGCTTTTGTAGAATGGGATAAAAATGCTGTTAATACATTGAAAAATAGACTAAAAACTAAATGGAGATTAGATAATTTAGATGCAAAAGTTTTACATTTTGATATACAAAGAATGGAAGAACTTTTAAATGGTTTTGATGATGAAGAGTATGGAAAACATATAGGCTTAAAAAAGCTAATTAAAAATACAACTATTGATGTAATTATTGGTGGTCCTCCTTGTCAAGCCTACTCAATAGCTGGAAGAATACAAGATAAAAATGATATGAAATGTGATTATAGAAATTATCTTTTTGAAAATTATTTAAAAGTAGTCAAAGAGTTTAAACCTAAATTATTTGTTTTTGAAAATGTACAAGGAATTTTGAGTGCAAAACCTGATGGTATTCATATTATTGATAGAATACGAGAGGATTTTGAAAAAGAGGGATATATAATCACAAAAAAGCTAAAAGAAGTTTCTTTATTAGATTCATCAGACTATGGAGTGCCACAAGTACGAAAAAGAGTTATTATTATTGGAATAAATAAAAATCTTACTAGCTATAATCCAAAAGATATTCTAAATGATTTTTATTTAAATATCTTACCCTCTTTTAAAGTAGAAAAGAAAATTACCGTAAAAGAATCTATTGGAGATTTAGAAGCACTGTATCCATTAAGTGAAGATGAAAAAGCAAATCAAAAAAGAGTATCTCATTATAATCAATCAAAAATAAAAAATCATTTTCCAAGATTTCATAGTCAAAGAGATATAGAAATTTTTAATGAATTAGCCTTAGATGTACAAAATGGTTCAAAAAAATATCCTGATAAAGACTCATTACGAGCATTATATTTTCAAAAAACTGGTAAAAAATCCTCATTTCATAAATATAATGTTTTAGACTATAATAAACAAAGTAATACAATTACAGCTCATTTATATAAAGATGGGTTGTATCATATACACCCTGATTATAAACAAGCAAGAAGTATTACACCACGAGAAGCTGGAAGGTTACAAACTTTTGATGATGATTTTGAATTTATAGGAAGTCAAGGGGCGTGTTATAAGATGATAGGAAATGCTGTCCCACCTCTATTATCCAAAAAAATTGCTCAATCTATAGATATTTTATTACAAAGGTATTTTTAATGTTATTTAATACAAACTTAGAAGAAATCATATTTCATAGACATCAAACAGTTCGTTCTGATGAATTAATTATTTTATCTGGATATTTAGGTCCAAATCCTGTCGAAAGATTAAAAGATTTACCATTAAATAGTACTGTAATTTATGGAATGTATGGAGATAGAGGTATTCAAAAAAGGTTACATACAGCCTTGATAACTCACCAACTCAATATACCAAATATTAATATATATTATTCAACTGTTCCTATTCATTCTAAATGTTATATATGGAAAAATAAAAAACAAATACAACATGCATTAATTGGTTCAGCTAATTTTTCTACAAATGGATTAACTACACCTTACCGAGAAATATTAGCAGAAACTACTTTTGATACTTTCAATCCATTAGATGAGTATATAAACAGAGTGATGAAAAACTCAATACTTTGTACAGATATTCAAGAAGTTAAAGATGGTATTAACACTATTAACACACCTAGTATTCAAATTTCAAGGGAATTTTGTAGAATATCATTATTAGACAGTAGAACTGGAGTAGTTCAATTAAAAAGTGGTTTAAATTGGGGTCAAGGTAATGCACACACAGCTCCCAATGACGCTTGTCTTGTCATTAGAAAAGAATATATACGACAATATCCAAATTTATTTCCACCAAAACAAGATTTTACAACAATGACTAATATGGGTGGTCGTTCCAACAGACATAATGATATTATTGAAATTATTTGGGATGATGGAATTACTATGAATGGATTACTTGAAGGTAGTCAAATTGAAAATAAATTAAAATATCCAAATAAATTTAGCTCATTTCCTAAAAAAAGTTTAATGGGAGAATATCTTAGACATAGATTAGGTGTTCCTTTAGGAGAAAGAGTATCTATTGATGACTTAAATAAATATGGAAGAACTGATATTAATATATCTTTACTTGATGAAGGTATATATTATTTTGATTTTAGTATATAGCGTGTAATAATTTATAAAGGATAAAAAATGAACAAGATAATATATAGTATAATAGTTGTGAGTATCGGTGTTGTTGCAGGGGATGAGGGGATACTTCCTCGGCAGTTGACTGTGGATTTGCCTAAAAAGTGTCAGATGCTTATGTTGCATGAGAAGCCTGATTTGAAATCTCAAAAGCAATTTACATCAGCCTCGTATGGGGATAAAGTAGAAAATATGGGTTGTATTAGAGAAGTGACCCAAAAAGAGATAGATGCTATGCCCCAAAAGAAGCGTTATTACTTTTCATATAGTAATCCTGTATGGTGTCGTGTGGCTGTAGGAGATAAAAAAGGTTGGGTGTTACAAAAGTATTTAAAAAATGAATTTTTAGATGAAGATGACTAGCCTATTAGATTGCCAAAAAAATAAAACGTAGATAAGAAATACATAGGATTGGATAAAGATGCAAACATTCATAACAACTTCCTCCGATAGGATAGATAAAGTTTTGGCTCAAACGCTTGATGTGAGTCGTAATCAGGTTGAAAAGCTGATTAAAAATGCTTTGGTTAAGGTCAATGGTAAAACGATGACTAAGAGTAGTTACAAAACTGTAGAAGGCGATGAGATAAGCTATGAGATAGTAGAAGCTACAAAGAGGGTTGTCCCTCCTATAGATTTTGATGTAGAAATTTTATATGAAGATGAGCATTTTTTGGTGGTCAATAAACCCTCAGGACTGGTGGTTCATCCTGCTCCCTCGGTCAAAGAGCCTACGTTGGTGGATTGGCTGATACATAAAGGGATTTCTCTTTCTACCCTCTCTGGTGAAGAGCGTCATGGGATTGTCCACCGTATCGATAAAGAAACGACTGGGGCATTGGTCGTAGCAAAGACCAATGATGCCCATGAAAAACTAAGCCTACAGCTTCAAGATAAGAGTATGGGGCGTTATTATATTGCGTTGATTGATTGTCCACTTAAAGAAGATATTATCGTCAATAAGCCCATAGGAAGAAACGCTAAAAATAGACTCAAAATGGATGTCGTCATGGATGGAAAGAGTGCTAAAACAGCGTTTATTAAATTGATGCAGACAGAGTATCAGGTAGAACTCATCGCTGCTAAACTTTTTTCTGGAAGAACACATCAGATACGTGTACACCTCAATGCCTTGGGTCGACACATTTTAGGAGATGATTTATATGGTTTTAAGAGCAAAAAAGGTAAAATACAAAGAGTAAACCTGCACGCGTATCTACTGTATTTAGTCCATCCTCATACGGGTGAAAAAATGGAGTTTAAAGCCCCATTTTTTGATGATATGACACGCTATATGAGTAAATATTTTGACCCAGAGATGTTAAAAGAGAAAATTAACCCTTTTGAATTAAAAAAACACTTTTTAGCATTATAAAAGTAAATAGAAATAAGTAGAAAATATGCCACATTTAAAAGTTAAACCATTTGATAGCAGTATTATCGCCACAAAGATAGACGAATCAACTATCATGACACATGTTTCCAAAGCCTTAAATAGTGATGATATACTCATAGGTATTGAACACGAAGGGGAAGAGTTTTTACTTCAACTCAAAGCAGATGAAAAAGCCTATCTTTTAAAATATGACAAAGTCACAAGACCTCTTAAAGTCAATATTTTAAAAGAAGCCATTGGCAAAGTAGCCAAAGAGTTAGGGTTAGAGGTTTATGCTTCTAATATTGCTATCTCTAGTACGAAAGCTTTATTATCATCAAAATATTTTAAAAAAATTGAAGATTTTGTAGAGATAGAGTATCCCAAAAAAAAAGTATCTGTTGAGGTAGGCTTTGGTTCTGGCAAACATCTCTTATACCAAGCACACAAAAATCCTGATACGCTTTTTATAGGACTAGAGATACATACCCCCTCTGCCCAACAAGTACTCAAACAAATAGAACTACAAAATATTGAAAATATTTGGGTAGTAAATTATGATGCAAGACTTTTTTTAGAAATGTTACCTTCGAATATCTGTCAAGAGATTTTTGTACATTTTCCTGTACCATGGGATAAAAAACCACAAAGACGCGTAATCAGTAAAAGCTTTTTAGCTGAGTCTATGAGAGTCCTTGATAAAGAGGGACGTTTAGAACTACGTACAGATAGTGATAATTACTTTTGGTATGCATTAGAGACGTTTTTTGCTGTACCCAAAACAGCTGTAGAGATACGTAAAAATGAAGCACTAGAAGTAACGAGCAAATATGAAGCCAGATGGTTGCGTCAAGAAAAAGATATTTATGATGTGTATGTTCAGTGTAATGAGATTTCTACACAAACAAGAGAGAAGATTGATTTTAACTTTAATGGGGTAATATATACCCATGGGATAGAAGAGCGTTTAAGCAAAGAAGCATTGGTGTATGATGGGTATTTTATACACTTTGAACGTCTTTTCAAAAGTGATGCAACTATGCTATTGATTAAATGTGCTTTTGGTAGTTTTGATAGACCTGAACACAAATATATTTTGTTAACGCAAGAAGGGTGTCGTTATTTTGTATCTCCCCCTGTGCAGACAAAAGTCAATTTGTTAGCACATCAAAAATTGATAGAACAACTTACCCTAAAGGAAGGACAATAGATGTCTAATGTCATACAAGCCTCAGGCTTAACACTAGCCTATGATAATGGTACAAAATCGATTATCCAAGATGCTAATTTTAGTATTAAAAAAGGTGAATTTGTTTTTATTACTGGTCCTAGTGGTTCTGGTAAATCTACTTTACTTAAAGCCCTTTACGGTCAGCTCAAACCTAGTACTGGGACACTGGTAGTAGGAGGTAATAACCTTTCTAATATCAGCAGACCAAAACTACAAGAGCTTCGTACACACATGGGTATTATCTTTCAAGACTATAAATTGGTCAACGAATGGACAGTGGCTAAAAATGTAGTATTACCTTTGATGATAGCAGGGTATTCTAATGAAGTACAAGATACACAAGCACGAAGACTATTAAAGCATGTAAAGTTAGCAGAACATGCAGACAAATATCCTTTAGAGCTTTCAGGTGGAGAACAACAGCGTGTAGGTGTAGCACGTGCATTGTCCAAAAATCCTGTAGTGATTTTGGCTGATGAGCCTACAGGAAATTTGGATGATTACTCTTCCAATGTTATTTGGGATTTGATGGAAAATGCTTGTCAACAGCTCGATACGACTGTTTTGGTGGTCACTCATAAAATACCAACAATCTTTTCATTGCCGTATAGACATTTTATTATTGAGAATAGGGGTATATATGAAGTTCATTAACCATTTGATGTTTATTTTGCCTTTAATGGCTATTTTATTGGGCTTAGAGTTTTATTTAGTATTTGAACGTACCACCAATAATTATGAGACAACCTTAACCGAAGATTATAGGATATTAGTAGTAAGTAAAACCCCTCTTGAATTAGAATTTTTTCAAGATTTAAATGAGCATATTATCACGACAATAGAGATAGAACGTAAGGGTATTGTCTCGAATGTAGCTGAGGGTATTAGTAAAGACAATGCCAATGCTATCTTAAATGCTTTGCCTTATTTTTATAATATCGGACTAGATGCATATTTAGAAACGAGTGAAATAGAGAAGATTAAGCAAACGCTTGAATCAAATCATTATATTAAGCGTGTAGAAACATTTGGCTCTTCTCATAGCTCCAACTATAAGCTTTTTTCATTTATCAAACTGATATTAGAAGTGTTTATTTTATTTATGACCGTGGTGAGTCTCTTTTTGATTATGAAGCAAATGGAGATATGGAAATATGCACATAAAGAACGTATGCAAATTATGGAGACCTTTGGTGCGCCTATGATGCTACGTTCAGGTGTATTGTTTCGTGTGGCATTTTTTGATGCTATCATTGCTACGATATGTGTCTCGATACTCTTTTTTTATATTAAGTATTCGTGGGCCTCTCAAAGTGGTATTGATATGATAGTCAAAAATAGAGATGTCCTTTTTCAGGCATCTGATATTATGGTATTATTTATATCAGCTATTGTGATAGTTATTTTAGCAGTTTATTCTGTAGTATTTTCTAGTAAGGGAGTAGAAGATTGAAATCTTTAGTCTTTTTATCTATCTTTTCATTGTCTGTTCTCTATGGGGCTTCTACGACAGTCAAAATCAATGATTCTAAGAAAAATTTATCTGTGACTACGACAGCACAAAAGAAAGCAAGTCGTCATTTAGATAAAATTGCAAAAGATATAAAATCAGCTGAAAAAGACATCGTTTATCTTGAAAAAAAGATAGATACTCTTAAAGTTAATCAACTTAAAACAGAAAAGAAATTTAATATACTTAAAGCAGAACTTTCTGAATTTGATACTGATTTAAAGCATACCACAGAAAAATTAGAGAATAAACAAAATAAATTTATCTCTTTACTTTCAGAACAACTCTCTATTGTATTTGCTATGAATCAAGCCCATGAACCGACTGAATCTACTATTGTCTTACATGAAGTATATAAGGCATATAAAAAACAAAACTCTAAGACATTGGCACTCTTACGTGCAGATATTGAATTACTAAGAGAATCTAAAAAAGCCAAAGTAGCACTGCGTAGTAAAACACAAAAAAAGATAGCCACAATGCGTGATAAAAGAAAATTATTTGCACAAAAAAAAGTAGCAAAAGAAAAGTTACTTAAAAAACTTTCAACACATGAAGAGAAATATAATGCAAAGCTTGAAAAGATTGTAGATAAACAAAATTCATTACGTTCTACCTTGGCAAAACTCAATATCTTACATAGCAAAGAAGTAGAAGTAGCACGAAAAAGAGCAATGGCTAAAAAAGAAGCCATGCGTTTGGAAAAACAAAGACAAAGAGAGATACGTAGAGCCAAAGCCAAAGCACGAACCAAAGCAAGACTTGCTAGAGAAGCCCTACTCAATGCTACCACCTCCCAAGAGAAAGCAACAGCCCTCTTAGCAAGTAAAAAAGCAGAAGCAGAACGCAGAAAAGTTTATAAGTCTAGTCCTAAAGTCAAACAAGTAAACTCATCTTACAAAAAATCGAAAACCTATAACTACAGAGGAAGCAAGACCATCTCTCCTTTGTATAATGCAAGAGTCATCAAACGATTTGGAACTTATACAGACCCTATTTATAAGATAAAAATCTTTAATGAATCAATTACTTTAAAATCAAATAAGTTTAATGCAAAAGTCAAAAATGTACTCAATGGTAAAGTAGTTTTTGCAGGAAAAAGTAGTATGCTAGGTAAAGTAGTGGTGGTAGAACATAGTAGAAAAATACATACAGTGTACGCAGGACTCTCCAAAATAGCACCGACTATCCATGTAGGGTCTAAGATAAAAAAAGGATATGTAGTAGGAAAAGTAAGCCGAAAACTTATTTTTCAAGCCACTAAAAACTCCAAACATATCAACCCTCTACAATTGATTAAGCTTTAGATTTAAACATAATTACAAATATAATATCAACATTATCTCTTCATTAGGGTTTAAAAAGGGACTTAAACGTAGATTAAAGTATAAATTGGCTTTTTAAAATTAACAATTAGGGTTAAAAGAGTTACAATATATGGTTAATTTACAAATCAGATGAAAATTCAAATTAGGTGAAATTTATAAATATGATACAAGCAGAACTTACAAAAAAAGATATACGAGACAATTTTAAGAGTAGAGATTATACTAGAGGGTTAAGCTATTATGAACAAGGGAAAGTACTTAAGTATGATATTTATGGTAATGTAGAAGAAGGTATTGTGATACGCTCTAAGGTATCAGGTACACAGATATATCATCAAACGATAGAACTTAATGATTTTGAAGATTTGGAGATAGAGTCCGATTGTTCTTGCCCTGTGGGGTATAACTGTAAACATGCTGTGGCTGTATTGTTGGAAGTCATCAATCATAATCATGTGTTTGAAAATAAGGATGTTTCTCATCTTTGGTTAGAAAAATTTATGACGATTCAAAAAGAAAAAGAATCTAAACGTGTAAGCAATTTGGATACTTTTTTGATGCTTAGGGTTTTTGAAGATACTAAGTCTGATTTTAATTTTTATAAAGGAAAGATACTTAAAAATGGTTTGCCTTCTAAGGGTACTACGATTTCTAAAGATAATATGTTTTATTATGCTCAATATGATTGGAAATATGAATTTCTGACCGAGGATGACCGAACATTGATATCGCAGTTACACAATACACAAAATATATATGATAACTATTGTTTTGAGGGAGAGTATGGTACGCTGATACTCAAAAAACTTTGTGAAAGTAAAAGGTGTTTTTTTAGAAAGAGCATTAGCCCTTTAGTGTTTTCTGATACCGTAAAAGTATTGACATTTCGATGGAAAGAAAATGAAGCAGGAGGACAACTGGTCTCCAATCTCACAGAAAATGAGTTTCTTATTCCTAAGACTATCCCTCCTCTTTATATTGATATACATAAAAATACCTTACATAAAATAGAAACGACATATAGCATTTCTGAATTGGAATGTATGCTAGAAGCACCTACTTTTAGCAATGATAAAATCAATGAGATAGCACATACTATCTTACAAGAATCCCCAAAAATAACATTTCCTTTACCTGCTTCTTTTGAGATAGAAGAGATAGCTGTGACACCTATTCCTACGCTTTTTCTCTATGGAATGAAGCAACAAATGGGGATGGTGTATGTGATGGAGTTACATTTTTTATATGATAGGCATCAAATTGCTAGTCATCCTATCAAAGAAGATGATATATTTTTGACCAATAATGTCAATATAAAAATCATACGTGATAGCAAAGCCGAGCGTCTTGCTAGAGAAGCAATAGAAGTGTATGGATTTGAGACTAATTCCCAAATGCTAGGGTATTCTAGTCCTGCCAATCCTACGATGCAAACAGCCATAGAGAGATGGAGAAATTTTACAAAAGAGGGTATCCCTAAACTTAGTGAAGAGGGGTGGAATATAGAGATAGATGAGAGCTTTAATTTTAATTTTGAATATATGGAAGAGATTACTGTAGAGAGTGCTGAAGGGGATGATACCAATCCATGGTTTGAACTCTCTTTTACGGTAGAGATAGGAGGGTGTAGTGTGGCACTTGTGCCTATTGTCGCTTCTATCTTACACGAGTTTGATACGATAGAATCCTTACCTAAAAAGCTAAACTTAGAGATAGAAGAGGGGCGATACTTACATGTCAATGCCGAAGAGATAAAACCTATACTCAAAACTATATTTGAACTTTTTGATAAAAAAGAAGGCGATAATCTTGTCATCAAACCCTATGATGCACATCTTTTAGAGTTAGATGAACAGAGTAATATTATATGGAAAGGTACAAAAGAACTCAAAGACCTTTCACAAAAGCTTAAAAATTTTGAGGGGATAGAATCTGTCCCTCCTTCTACAAAGTTACAAGCAAAATTACGTGAGTATCAACAGTTTGGATTGGATTGGTTAAACTTTTTATATACCTTTAAATTTTCTGGTATTTTAGCTGATGATATGGGTCTAGGAAAGACCGTACAAACCTTAGCATTTTTACAGCTTCTCAAAGAACGTGGAGAGATGAAAGGCTCTACACTGATTGTCATGCCTACTTCACTGATGGGCAATTGGAAAAATGAAATAGAAAAATTTACCCCCAATCTTACTTATCTTGAACTGTATGGTTCTGATAGAGCAACAAAGTTTAGAGAGATTAACGACTATGACATTATCTTAACCACGTATGCACTCGCCCAAAGAGACCAAGCGAAGTATGATGCACATACGTTTTTTTATATTGTTTTGGATGAAGCACAAAAGATTAAAAATCCTAAGACCAAACTAGCCGTAGCTATCAAAGGATTTAAAAGCAGTCATAAACTAGCACTAAGTGGTACACCTATAGAAAATCATTTAGGCGAACTATGGTCTATTTTTGATTTTCTTATGCCTGGTTTTTTAGATAATCTTAGTTTCTTTAGGTCATACTATCAAAACCCTATAGAACAAGACAGAGACATGAGCAAACGGAAACTACTCAACAAAAAAGTAGCCCCATTTATACTTAGACGTACCAAAGATGAGGTAGTCACAGAGCTACCACCGAAGACAGAAATTATTAAAAAAGCTATTTTTGGCAAAAAACAAGCGACTTTATATGAAAATATCCGTATCTCAATGGAAGCTAAAGTAAAAGATGTCATCAAAGGCAAGGGCTTATCACGTAGCCATATCACGATACTTGATGCCCTTCTCAAACTTAGACAAGTGTGTTGTCATCCCCAATTACTCAAACTAGACAGTGCCAAAGATGTCCATGATTCTACCAAGCTAGAGATGTTTTTGGAACTTATAGATGAGCTACATGAAGAGGGTAGAAAAGTATTGGTTTTTTCACAATTTACCTCTATGCTAAGTATCATAGAAGAAGAGATTAAAAAAAGAAAGATAAGCTATACCAAGCTTACAGGAGCGACACGCAAAAGAGAAGAAGTTATCTCCAAATTTACCAATGGAGATGTATCTATCTTCCTCATCAGTCTCAAAGCAGGAGGGGTAGGGCTTAACCTCGTAGAAGCTGATACCGTCATACATTATGACCCATGGTGGAATCCAGCTGTAGAAAACCAAGCCACAGACAGAGCCTACCGTATAGGACAAGACAAACCAGTCTTCGTCTACAAGCTCATCGTAGAAAACTCCATAGAAGAACAAATCCTCACCCTACAAGAGAAGAAAAAATCCCTACAAGAAGGCATCTACCAAGGCAAAGAACAAAGTGACGATAAATTTAGTGGAGAAGAACTCATGGCATTGTTGAAGATGTAAAGTTTGAGATGTTCTAATTAATTTCTACAAAATATTATGTAATGCATTGGCATTGTTCATCCATGTATTGAGTGCTTTCCAGTCTTCATCTTCTACTAGTTTTTGACATTTTTGAAGTTCTAGTTGGAAGGTTTGCATGGCTTCTAGGACGTTGTCTTTGTTTTGTCTAAAGATGTCTTCCCACATATTGGGTGATGATTTTGCGATACGGCTCATGTCTTTGAATCCTCCACCTGCTAGGGCAATGATACTCTTGGCATCTTCTTGTCCTATGACGGAATTGGCAAGGGCATACGAGAGGGCATGGGGCATGTGAGAGATAAATGCAGCGTGTCGGTCGTGTTCTTTTGCGTTCATACAGACGATTTTCATGCCTATATCGGTAAATAATGTTTTGGCTGCCGTTTCTTGATGTTTTCCACTTTTTTCTAAGTCACACAGTACGATGACTTTATCTGTGTATAAATCTTCTATGGCGGCTGTAGGTCCAAATTTTTCTGTACCTGTCATGGGGTGTGCTGTGACAAAGTTTTGGCGTATATTTTTGGGGATGGAGAGTGATATTTTTTCTTTGGTGCTTCCTAAATCTATGACGGTACAGGTAGGAGAGAGTGGTGCAAGGTTTTGTGCTACAGCGATGATGCCATCTACGGGGATAGAGAGAAATATAATATCACACTCTTTTATCTCATCAAGTGATTGAGCAATGGTATCTACTAGGTTGAGTGTTAAGGCTTGTTGGCAATGTGTTTTATTGTGGTCATAGCCAATAAAATAGTCATTGTTTGAAAGTTTTTTAAGTGCAATACTTAAAGAACCACCCATAAGACCTAGCCCAATAAAACCTATCTTGCGTTGAAACATGTTACCCCATTCAATTTTTGCTAAGTATAGCATGATTTTTCTATTTATTATGATATTTTTATCGAAATATAGATATGATAGTATTAAATTATACGAAGGTCTTATTATGGTAAAAACGACACTATTTTCAAAAGTAATACTCTCTTGGGTACTGATAGGTTCATTTCTCTTGGCTCAAAAAGTAACACATATCAAATTTGAGGGACTTGCACATCTCTCTTCTTCTTCTGCAAAAGAGATAGCAGGGATTCGTGTAGGTGATACTATCACGGCAGAAAATATCAATGAATCAATCAAAAACTTTTTTGATCAAGGATATTTTAAAGATGTATGGGTGGATCAAAATGGGGGTACATTGGTGTACCACTTTAAAGAAAAACTAGCTATCTCTAATGTATCTATCAAAGGATATGGTTCTGGTGATGATGGTAAAGAGCTTATTGCAGGTATAGGTGTCAAAAAAGGGGACTTATATGATGAAAGACGTATCAAAAAAGCAACCAAAACATTGATAGCAAAGCTAGAAGCACAAGGGTATTATGATAGTGTTGTTGATGTAAGTACCAAAAAGATTGGTGGCAATAGTATGTCTATCACTTTTGATGTGAACAAAGGCGAAAAAATTACGGTGAAGAAGATTAACTTTGTGGGTGCAAAAGCATTAAGTAAAGATGAAATTCAAGTCGATATAGCAAGTAAAGAAGCCGACAGCCTAGGATGGATGCCATGGAGAAATAATGGTGAAGCATCCGTATCTCAATTGGAATATGATACACACCGTGTAAGAAATACCTATATGGAAAAAGGGTATTTAGATGTAACGGTAAGTAAACCTCTTATGCGTGTAGATTTTGGTTCGTATAATGCTGAAGTAGATTATAAGATAGTTGAGGGTGTTCAGTATCGTGTCGGAAAGATTACACTAACACATAATATCGCTGGATTTAAGAGTGCTGGTCTAAAAGATGACCTTATCTTAAAAGAGGGAAAAGTTTTTAATGTAAAACGTATGCGTAAAGATATTGCCAATATAGAAGCAGAAGTAGGAAACTTTGGTTTTGCCTATGTCAAAGTATCTCCTCAAATGAATAAAAATACATCTGCTAAAACAGTAGATTTAAACTATGTCATCCAACCTGGACAATCTGTGACTATTAAAGATGTAATTATCGCAGGAAATACAGCAACGAAAGATAGAGTTATCCGTCGTTATATCTATCTAGCTCCAGGGGATAAGTTTAATACAAAAGATTTGAAAGATTCAAAAGCTGCTTTGGGTAGAACAGGTTTCTTTGAAAAAGTAGATATACAAAGTCAAAGAATTTCAGAACATGAAATCAATCTTTTGGTCAATGTAATAGAAGCTTCAACAGGTACTATCTCAGCAGGTGGTGGATATGGTTCGTATGAAGGACTTATGGTCAATGCTTCAATCTCAGATAAAAACCTTTTTGGTTCTGGGATTAACACAACGTTAGGGTTTGAAATATCACAAATTGCAACCAATTACAATCTCTCTTTTGTCAATCCAAAGGTATGGGATAGTATGTACAGTATGTCTTTGAGTTTTTATAAAAAAGATTATGAATACATTGATTATACACAAGATCAATTAGGTGCATCAGCATCAGTGGGTAGAGAATTTTATAGATATTTTCATGCTTCTGTAGGTGTTGGGTATGTAGACAACCAATCAACTATCAATGAAAATGCTGAAAATATTGTACAAGACTTTTTGTATAATGACCAATATAAAAAGACATCCGTCTTTACAAATATTAGCTACAATAATACAGATGATTATTATGTCCCTAGAGAAGGTATGAAAGCGACTATTAATTTTGAGTATGCACAGTTGGATGGTGATGATGTTGATTTGACACTTTTCCCTGATGGCTATGGTCAATTTCTTAAAACATCTGGTAAAGTTGGTGTGTATTATGGGATGGAAGACTTGATAGACTATGATTTGATTTTCCGTGCTAAAGGTAGATTTACATATATTTCTCGTAATGATGGTGAAAAAATACCTACAGCTGAAAAACTCTTTATGGGTGGAGTGGGTAGTGTAAGAGGGTATGACCCTTATTCACTTTCTCCATCATTGGTGTCAGGTGACCTTGTTGGTGGTACTAGCCGTGCATCAGGAAGCTTGGAAGCTAGTATTCCACTCTCTGAAGCTGCTAAGATGCGTTTGGCATTCTTCTATGACTATGGTGTCGTATCACTAGACAGTGAAATCAATATCGCAGTAGACAGTGTAGCTAGATCATCAACAGGTGTGGTACTTGAATGGCAATCTGCCTTTGGACCAATTAACCTTATCTTCGCATATCCATTGGATGAAGAAGAGGGCGACCATACTTCAACATTTGAATTTTCTATGGGATCAAAATTCTAAAGATTCATACTACTCTTTAAGATTTCGTGCTTGGCACGAAATCTATTTTTATAAATACTTAATCTACTAAAATATCCAATATTTTTAAATACCCAATACTTTATTCTTCGGTAATATAGACTCATCTTTTATGATAATAGCCAAACTTATAGGTTTTTCTAATACTTTTATCTTCTCTTTTGCTAGGTAGAGTGGTTTGTTGGAATATATAGTGAGGGTTTTGTTTGTAAAATCAAATGTAATCTCAGCAGAATTAGATGCTTCATGCAAAAATACTGTAAGGGTATAGATAAAACTAAGCCATCTTACGGACTCTTTTTTAGGGAGGAGTGTTTTGTACTTCTCATAAAGCTCTTTGGTAAGAAGCTCTTTACCGTGCATACGTAGCAAAAGTGAGATAAGGACAATCTCTTTATGGCTAAAGCCATAGTTTAGCTCTTGCGTAGCGATATAAAAAGCATGTTGATGTGATTTGTAGATAGTAAGGGTCTTACCTATGGAGGTTAGTTTAAGTGCCTCTTGTAGGCTTTGATGATACTGCATATCGTCATTTATTTCAGACTGCAATACGGCATAAAGAGTAGAAGCAATTTTGAGCTTGAGTTTACGCTTTTTTTCGATAGTTACCACAGGCTTAAATCTATCAAGTATAGATACAATACTAGGATTAATAGTAGCAGGAAAGCGATAATTATCTTTGGCTAAGAATGTCTCTAAAAATACACCTTCTCTTACCCCTACGGCACTAGATATGACTTCTTTGGCTTCGATATGGGAGAGGATAGCATTAAAAATAAGTGTCCCCTCTCTAATGGTATCATAACGGTTTTTCTTTAGTCCAAATTGCTTTAAATTTTTGGCACTAGAGAGTGGTATGGCATGAAGATAGGCTTCGTGCTCTTTGATATGATAGCCAAAGGCATGAAGTTTATCTAAAGGATACTCCGAACGTTTCATGATACCACGAGAAAGCGTTCGTGCTGTACCTCCTATACCTATAGCAGTAGAATGCTTAAAATGTGAGGGGAGTCGTGTGAGTTCATTTTCTATATATATTTTAGCCTCTTCATAGATATTCATAGTAGAGAGTGCTTTATCAAAGAAAAGCTCTTTGATACGGACAGTCCCAATATCAAGAGAATAACTATCTAGTATTTTGCCCTCTTTTATCAGAGTAATATCTGAAGAACCTCCCCCAATATCTACCGTAATGCCTTCTTCTATAGGCAGTAGATTACTTACAGCAATCGCTCCATATCTGGCTTCTTGTTTTCCATCTATGATTTGTATGCTTAAGCCTAACTCTTTTTTTATCCATTGTGTAAATACCTTAGCATTGGGTGCATCACGCAAGGCAGAGGTGGCTACACATATCGTATCATTGACTTGATATTTATCTATGGTTTGGATAAAAGATTTGAGAGTAAGGAAAGCACGTTTAATGCCAATAGGCTGAAGGTAGCCTTCTTTTGCATACGCACCTTCTCCGATACGTACTTTGGATTTTTGTTCACAAATAAGATGAAATCCATATTGACTTGTCGTTTCAAAAATTACAAGTCTTGCTGAGTTTGAACCAATATCTATGATAGCAGTTCGTTTTAGCATGCTAAACTATTCCAATTCTTCTTGAAGTTTATTGTACTTGAACATCAGTTCTTCGACATTTTCTACATTGTCAGGGTCTGAAATAATACAATCTACAGGACACACTGCAATACATTGTGGTTCATCAAAATGACCCACACATTCTGTACACGTATCAGCATCTATCAAATATACTGGATCATTCTCTTCGATTGCTTCATTTGGACACTCTTCTCTACATGCATCACATGCGATACATTCATCTGTTATTACTAATGCCATATTGACCCTTATAAAAGTTCTATTTAACCTAAAGTTATTTATACGAGTTATAACCCAAGATAGCTTATGACTTCGTTAAAAAGTATAGAAAAAGTATAGAAAAAAGTATATATTATCTATTTGTTATTATTAAAGCATTAAATTAAGAAATTTCTTTAGGAAAACAAAATCTATACCCACGTCTTCTGACCGTTTCGATAGTAGTAATATTAAGAGGTTTATCCATTTTTTGACGAATTTGGTTGATGGCTACTTCGATAACATTGGGAGTTACGAGTTCAGGTTCTTCCCAAATGGCATCCAATAGTTGCTCTTTTGAGACAATTTGGTCTTTGTGCATAGCCAAGTGAGTGAGGACTTCAAAAGGTTTTCCTTTGAGTTCAATCTCCTCACCTTGATAGATAATCTTTTCTTCTTCTGGGTTGATAATAAGCTCGTCTATCTCTATAATATTTGAGATACCACGGCGTAATTTGGCTTCTATACGTACCAATAATATATCATAATCCAAGGGCTTTCTGATAAAGTCATCAGCCCCTGATTTGAGTGCATCTATCTCATGTGCTTTTTCTGTATTTTCAGAGAGTACAATCACAGATGTTTTATTTGCATTGGTTTTAATATTAGGAATGAGGTCAATAGTATTGTTTTGGCTCAATGAAAGGAGTACCAAATCATACGTTCTAATATCAAGATAGTATTTAGCATCTCCAGAATTTTCAGCAATATCAGCTTGATAGCCTTCATTTATGAGTGTCTCAGAAATTATTTTTCCAAGAGACACATCTTCTTCTATAATTAATATTCTCATTATGATACGACTCCTTATATTTTAAGTTTTATTTAATATTATAGCATAAAAAAGAAGCTTATTAAAAAGAATTTAAAAATTCCAAGTTTTACTTAATGAAACAGTACAAGTATCAATAATATCAGGCTTAGAAATCTTGATATAAAGATGGCGTATTTTTGGGTATTTAGTATGTAGTAATGTTTTTATACCTAGAAGAGCATTTTCCAAAAGAGCATATTTTTCTAGTTGGAGTTTTTCTTCTATAAGTAGGACTATATCAGCATAGTTGATAAAATTGTTATCACTATATGCATACGTAGCTTCTAAAGTAATAATGACACGTTGAGGGGTTGTCCTTTCAAAGTCCAATAACCCAATGATGACCTCAAAACTAAGATTCTCAATATGAATGGTCATGGTTATACTTTTTGTTCTTCTTTCTTAAAAAGTCTTACTATATTTGGGATATGTTTATACGTAATGATAAAAGCGATAATCCATATAGGGGCATGAGAAGAGATACCCGTGACTTCAGGATACATAATATAAGAGAGTATTAGAAAAGAAAATACACCAATAAGAGATGAAAGTGATGAAATTTTGAGTCCTTTAGCAGCCCCAAACCATATCGTTATCGCAATAAGCGCAGGAATAGGCATCATAATAAGTAGTACCCCAAACCCTGTTGCCACACCTTTACCCCCTTCAAAAGATAAAAAGGGTGAAAAACAGTGACCTAGTACAGCCAAAACAGCAATTGTCCACAAGACACTCTCAGGTGCCCCAAACATTTGAGCAATGAGAATGACAACAACCCCTTTAATTGCATCTAGGAAAAAGGTAACACCTCCTAAAATTTTAGCAAGTTTAGGGTCTTTCTCTTTGACAACACGGATAACATTAGTAGCTCCAATGTTACCAGAACCTTCATTCTTGATGTCTACTCCTGCAAATTGTTTGGCAAGAAGATATCCAAAAGGAACAGCAGAAATGATGTAAGCGATGAGGTAAAATAGTATATTTTGATTGGTTAATAAGTCCATGATTTGTCCAGAATTAAATTTTATACTGCAATTTTAGCCGAATTTAGCTAAAATCCATACTATATTAAGTGTAAAGGGTAAATGATGATAGATTTTAAAGCAGAAATAAATAGAATGAAGAAGGCATTAGCTGTCACTGTAGTAGCACACTATTACCAACGTGATGAAGTTTTTGAGATGGCAGACATCACAGGAGATAGCCTAGAATTGGCAAGAAGATGCCAAGCCAATGACAATAAATGGGTCGTCTTTTGTGGTGTAGGCTTCATGGGGCAAAGTGTCAAAATCATAGACCCAAACAAGCGTGTACTCATGCCAAAGATAGCCTGTTGTGCTATGGCACGTATGATGGATGGCTCGTATTTTGAAGAATCTGTACAATATATGGAAGACCGAGGCATAGCAAGAGAAGATATTTTACCTATTACTTACATCAACTCCGATGCATCGGTCAAAGCCAAAGTAGGACAGATGGGTGGCTATGTTTGTACCTCTTCTAATGCCTTTAAGATTATAAAAAAAGGTTTGGAGACGGGAAAAAAGATACTTTTTGTGCCTGATAGATGTTTGGGGCAAAATTTTGCGATACAAATGGGGCTAAAGTCTTGTGTGATTGGCGTTGAGGTAGACGGCAAAGAATGCGACCCTAAAGAAGCTGATATTATCTGTTTCAACGGCTTTTGTTCGGTACACCAACTCTTCTCCGTTGATGATATAGAATTTTATCGCAATAAATTTCCTGACATCAAGATAGCCGTACACCCAGAATGTGACCCCAAAGTAGTTCTTGCTTCTGATTTCTCAGGTTCTACCTCACAACTCATCAAATATGTAAATGAACTTGACCCAGAACAAAAAGTAGCCATAGGTACAGAATATAACCTAGTAAACCGTATGAGAAAAGGCAACACCTACGTCCTCTCCTCTACCAAACCAGAATGCCCAACAATGAACGAAACCACATTAGAAGACCTATACAATACATTAAAGTCCATAGAAGATGATAATCCTATAAATGAAATAGTGGTTGAAGAAGAGGTGAGGAAATATGCTAATATGGCTTTGGAGAGGATGTTGGCGATTACTTAAGTTGAGCTTCTTTTATCAACCAACTTAAGATGCATGATCAAAGCTTCTAGTAAAGATGATGATGATATAATAAAAACTATAATGGGATTTTGTAACCATTCAGCATACAACAATTTTTTCTTAAACTAATATCTATTTTAAATAAAAAGTCACTATTAATATAGAAAAAGCTTATTGTTTAAGCTAAAAAGTACATAAATGTACTCTAATTAGAGGTTTTTTGGAGTGATGCTGAATGGTTACGGGATTTTAAAACAAAAAGGGATGCGTTAAATGGTTTTACCTCAAAATATTGTGATTGTTGAAGATGAAGTAGTGACACAACGTGCTTTACAGGCTATTTTAGTGGAGTTTAACGTCAATATTGCAGGGTTTTTTGATAATGCATTGGATACACTAGATGCTCTCAAAGTGATTGACTGTGATATGCTTTTACTTGATATTGATATTAATGGAGCAATGGATGGGATACAATTAGCACGTCATATATTAAGAGACAGAAGTATACCTATTGTCTTTATTACTTCACATGATGATGCCCAAACGGTAGAAGAAGTGTTAGAATTAGCTCCTTATGGCTTCATCTCTAAGCCTTTTTCTTCTAAAGATATTATTGTGACGATACAGATTGCGTATAAACGTTTTCTTACACATTTGGAAGTTTTTTATACAGCACAAGACACACAAAGACGAGATTTGATTATAGATGATGTGTATACGTATTCTACACAGCTATCTGAACTCTATAAAAATGGTGTTATGATAAAACTCAACTATAAACAAAGTAAACTTTTGGGAATTTTGGCAAGAGATGTAAATCATACGGTAAGTTATGATTCATTGGTAGAAGAGCTATGGGGTACAGACAATGTCTCAGCTTCTGGCTTACGTACATTGGTCTATTCTTTACGTAAAATTGTCCCTGAGCTTAATTTGCTTTCTTATAGTAAATTGGGTTATATGTTACAGGTAAAGTCTATTTTATAGGCTAAAATATTTATTTTCAAATAACAAAAGGTATATAAATGATTCAAGTATATAGAGTATGGATATTTTTGAGTATCTTATCTATGGGTATGTATGCAGGAGGGAATATAGTACAGCCCTCTAAAATCGAAGAGACCAAAGATACTATTGTCGTGCATGGGATGGTATTGTATGGGCGTGTAATGAATCTAGGTCCTGAAAAACTTTCTTTTAAATTACTTTATAGCGAAGGGCTAAACCATATAGCGTATAAAGATATTTCTTCTATTACTACTAAGTATAATTATCATATTTCTTTTAAACGTATGGATATAGAGGGGCGTGTTATTGGGATAGAAAACAATACATACCTCAAAATCATGGAAGGGAAAAACTTACGAACGGTGAAGATAGCAGATATAGATAATTTTGTTATGTCTGTCACTGATGATGATTCTTTGGAGAATAGAGTACGAAATAACTTTCCTTATACCAAAGGTAGTATTGATATTGGGTTAGAAAATGAAAATGGTGTAAGTCAAAAGAATAAAGTAGATATACGTCTTAATCTTAAACATAAACAAGCCGAACACGAACTAAGACTTTATATAGACTATGCTTTTGAAACTACCGAAACAGAAGGTACGGACAAAGTGGAAAATAAAGATGAATTGGTAGGTATTTTGAACTATAAAAATCATTTTAAAAATAATAGTTTTTATTTTGCTACCCTGTCTGCTGATTATGATAGACCTAGACATATTGAAAACCGTTATATTCCTTCATTAGGGTATGGATATACTTTTAAGTTTGATAAATCTAAATGGATTGAACCTTCCATTGGCTTAGGATATGCTACTACCAACTATAGTGATGAGTTTGTGGATAAAGATTTTGCCGTGGCTACCTTTAACCTTCATGGTAAATGGTATATGGATGAGCTTTGGTTGATAGATACTTTGATAATAGATGGGTTTGTGATGTATTATCCTAGTCTTCAAAGTTTTGATGAAGATTGGATACTTCGTTCAAATCTTAATTTTACTATACCACTTTTTGACTTTTTATCTGTAAAGTTTTCTATTGATAACGTAAATGATAGCAATCCCAATTCTAGTGTAGGAAACAATAAAACAACTTCTAAACTTTTGTTTGGGGTTCATTTTTAAAAACGCTTGAAATATTTATAAAAAGAGACTATAATCGCGTAAAATTAATTAAACATTAGGAAATATCTATGGCTAAACATCAATTTCAGACAGAAATAGGACAACTACTTAAACTTATGACACATTCTCTTTACTCTAATAAGGAGATTTTTATTAGAGAGCTTGTTTCCAATTCAAGTGATGCACTTGATAAATTTAATTATCTTTCTCTTACCAATGATGCTTTTAAAGAAGAGAATTGGTCTGGTAAAGTATTTATTAAATTAGATAAAGAAGACAACTCTTTGACGATTGGGGACAATGGTATTGGGATGAATGAGGCTGACCTTATGGACCATTTGGGGACGATTGCAAAATCTGGGACTAAAGCATTTATGGACAGTATGACAGGTGACGCACAAAAGGACAGCAATCTTATCGGTCAATTTGGTGTTGGTTTTTATTCTGTATTTATGGTAGCAGAGCATGTAGATGTTATTTCCAAAAAAGCTGGAGAAGACCAAGCCTATATGTTTTCGACAGATGGTACGGGTGAATATGAAGTAAAACCTGTAGTAAAAGAAGAGCATGGAACAGTGATTTATATCAAGCTCAAAGAAGATGAAAGAGAATTTTTAGAAAAATTTAAAACACAAGAAATTGTTAAAAAATATTCAGACCATATTGCTTATCCTATCATGCTTAACTTTTCAGAAGAAGAGACAGAGGGTGAGGGCGATGATGCTGTGACCAAAATGGTCAATAAAACGGAGCAAATTAATGCTGCAACGGCACTTTGGACACTTTCTAAATCAGAGATTAAAAAAGAAGAATATATTGAATTTTACAAAGGTTTGGCACATGGAGATGATGAGCCTTTGACCTATTTACATAACAGAGTGGAGGGGTCACAAGAGTTTACAACACTTTTTTATATTCCTAAAAAAGCACCCATGGATATGTATAGAGCAGACTATGAAGCAGGAGTAAAACTGTATGTAAAACGTGTGTTTATTACTGATGACAGCAAAGAGCTTTTACCTCCATATTTACGTTTTGTTAAAGGTATTATTGACAGTGAAGATTTGCCTTTAAATGTGTCTCGTGAACTTTTACAAGAAAATAGAATCTTGGCAAATATCAAGCAAAATTCAGTAAAAAAAATCTTAGGAGCAATTAAAAAGCTCAAAGGCGAAGACGCTGATACTTTTACGGCTGAATATAATAAAATCATCAAAGAGGGGATTTATATTGACCAAACAAATAAAGATATTTTACTTGACATCGTCAAATATAAATCTTCTACCCAAGAGGGACTCATAAACTTTGATGAGTATATCAGTCGTGGAAACTATGAGAAAAAAGAAATCTATTATATCGTTGGTGATGATGAAAAAGTATTGAGAAACTCTCCAATGCTAGAAGCCTATAAAAAAGCAGAAATTGAAGTGCTTATCATGGATGATAGTGAAGTAGATAGTATTGTAACTCCAATGATTGGGGCATACAAAGAATGGTCACTCAAAGATATTTCTAGTATTGATGCACCTGATAGTAAAACAGAAGAAGAGAAAGAAGAAGTAGCCAAAGAGTTTAAAGCACTCACAGATAAAATCAAAGAAGCTTTAGGTGAAGAGGTTAAAGAAGTCAAAACATCGACACGTTTGACGTCTAGCCCATCATGTGTACTCAAAGACCCATCTGACCCAATGGCAGGAATGGCTGCAATGTTTGCACAAATGGGACAAGAGATGCCTGAGACACCACTTATCTTAGAAATCAATCCAGACCATGAAATGATTAAAAAACTTGATGGATTAGAAGATACAGCATTATTTGATGATATTTCATGGATTTTATTGGACGCTGCAAAACTCTCAGAAGGCTTAGAACCAAAAGACAAAGGAGCATTTTCAGCAAGAGTGGCTTCTTTGGCAACGAAAGCACTGTAGTTTATGTTTTTACCCTATGAAGAACTCCTTGTTTTTGGAGGGCTTCTTTTGGGTGTATGGGTAGTGTACTTTGCACTTAAATTGCATTATATTTTTGCTTTTAGACTGGTACAAAAAACGTCTATATCCGAAGCCAAAAAACAAAAAATTGAAAAAATTAAAATCTATATTTTTGCTTTTTTGAAAGTTTTGTTTCTTATCGCTCTTCTCTTGATGCTGTGGTTTGGTACGAGTACTCTGATGCAAGGGGAAAGTCTCAAAGCGATAGTGATGCATTTATGGCTAGAGATTCCTGAAGGATTTTGGTTTTCTGTGCTGTGGAGCTTGTTACGTATTGCCATCTTGATTGTCATCATGCGTTATCTTTTGAAACGCATTTATAGACTACTAGACAGACACAAAGCAAAAGTAATTGCCAAAAAATGCTATAATAATAACAATATTGAAATGCTTTATCTTCGTATCCATAATATGATTAAATTTACAGTCGTCTTAGGTGTGATGTATCGTATCATACACTTTTTCCCTTTTTTAGCAGAGGTAAGTAGTGTGTTTCTGGTGGCTTTGCTACTGTTTGTTTTCTCTGCTCTTATCATTACGATAAAAGAGCTTATTTTAATGCTTAACACAAGGAAATAAAATGAAAATGTCTTCTCAAAAACGTGCTACGATTATTGCTAGTTTTGTAGCAATTTTACTTGTTATTGTCAAACTTATCGTAGGGATTGCTTCGGGTTCTGTGGCTGTATTGGCTTCTGCGATTGATTCTCTACTTGATACCCTTATCTCGTTATTTAACTTTTTTGCGATTAAAAAATCAGAAGAAGAACCTGATGAAGCCTATCAATATGGTAAAGGCAAGATTCAAGCGATAGCAGGAGTGATAGAAGGGACAGTCATTAGTATTTCTGGACTCTATATTATCTATGAAGCGATTAAAAAATTTAATAATGATAGTGTCACTACACTTTTAGTACCTTCTATATGGGTCATGCTTTTTTCTATTGTTGTGACATATCTATTGGTCAAGTATCTACTTAAAGTGGCTAAAGAAACGGACAATATTGTCATCAAATCGGATGCCTTACATTATCAAACAGACCTTTGGTCAAATGCAGCTGTTTTAGTAGCATTGGGCTTGGTGTATTTTACAGGTATAGATAGTATTGATGCGATATTTGGATTATTGATTGGTGTATATATCATTTATTCTGCTTATGAAATTATCCATGAGGGTATAGAAATTTTGCTTGATAAGGCTTTAGATGGAGAGATAGTAGCCTCTATAGGAGAGATAATTTCAAGTCATTCAGAGATTACAAGCTATCATTGGCTCAAAACACGTACCGATGGTACGACAAATTTTGTAGAGTTTCACATGGTACTACACCCCAATATGCTTTTACTCGAAGCCCATAGAATTGCCGATGAAGCCGAAGATAAAATCAAGCTTTTAGACAAAAAAAGAAAGTGGGTCATCACCCCACACTTTGACCCTTATGATGATGAATATCTTAATGATGCAGTATTTTATGGTAAAAAACTAATACAAGAAAAATAATGTCTATCTATCTTTTCTCTTCTACGCCAAAAAAAGGTATCATATCTTTGCCTATGATTTCTTTTACTTTATATAAAAAAGAGATACATTTAGAGCCGTATGATACGCTTCTTTTTACATCAAAACAAGCCGTAAAATCAGCCTATACCCTCAATATTCAAGCCAAAAATATACCTGCTTTGGCTATTGGTTCGGCTACGGCAAAACAAATTGTCTCTTTAGGAGGCACTATTTTGTATCAAGCAAAAGAATTTTATGGCAAAGTACTAAGTGAAGAGATTATAAAAAAGTTTAAACAGAAGCGTATTTTGTATCTGCGTCCTAAAGTAGTCTCTTTTGATGCAAAGGCATTTTTACAAAAAGCAGGGGTCTTTATCGAAGAAGAAATTATTTATGAAACATCTTGTATCTGCTATGCACCAGAACAAAAGCCTATGAAAAATGCGATACTTATCTTTACCTCACCCTCTACGATAAAGTGTTTTTTAAGAAATTTTGATTGGGATGAAAGTTATACTGCTGTAGTCATTGGTAAAGCTACTCAAAAGTATTTACCCTTAGAGTGTGTGTATGAAATCGCCAATGAAGCATTGATTAGCAGTTGTATTGAAAAAGCCAAAGAAATTTCACTCACTTCTAACACCAAATAAGTTATAATCTTTTTAACCTAGGTGATGCGACTACTGTATTTGGGGTCCAACATTAATTATAGTGGGACATGTAGTCTCTTGGTGTGTGGAAATTTTCGTTTGAGTTTAGTTTCTAAACGAGAAAATATCCCCTAAAAAGAGACTCTCTCCTACACCGTTGGCTTTTTCGGGCCGATTTTTGCAGAACGCTCACTCGGGGTATTTATTAGCAGTGTTATAGTGACACTTCTACTAAATACACCACAGATTGTAATGGTTATAACACTTTTGGAGAAACAGATGAATGTATTGATTTTAGGTGCAGGGGGTAGAGAATATTCTATCGGATTGGCACTTAGTAAAGATAAAAATGTAGAAAATATTTATTTTGCTCCAGGTAATGGTGCAACAGATGAACTAGGTAAAAATTTGGATATTTCTGATTTTTCACAATTGGCTGATTTTGCTGAAGAAAATAGTATTGATTTGACGATTGTAGGTCCAGAAGGTCCACTTGTCGAGGGTGTGGTAGATGTCTTTGAATTACGTGGACTTCTTATCTTTGGCCCTACGGCTAAAGCAGCACAATTAGAAGGTTCTAAGATTTTTATGAAAAATTTCTTAGCACGTCACAATGTACCTACAGCAAACTACATAGAAACCAACTCTTTACAAGATGCGTATCGCTTTATAGAAACACTTGAAGCCCCTATCGTAGTCAAAGCCGATGGACTCTGTGGAGGAAAAGGCGTGATTATCGCTACAAGTCAAGAAGAAGCCAAAAAAGCTTCAGGTGAGATGTTAAGTGGTAGCTCTTTTGGTCAATCAGGAACATCTATCGTGATTGAAGAATTTTTAGATGGCTATGAGCTTTCTGTATTTGCTATCTGTGATGGAGAGGATTATGTGGTTCTACCTGCTGCACAAGACCATAAAAGATTGCTCAATAACGATGAAGGACCAAATACAGGAGGCATGGGTGCGTATGCTCCTACCCCTTTGGTAAATGATAAAATCTATAAAAAGTTAGATGAACGTGTTATTATTCCTACATTAGAGGGCATGAAGTCTGAAGGTATGCCATTTAAGGGTGTACTCTTTATTGGTGTCATGGTAGTCGATGATGAGCCAATTATTTTAGAATATAATGTGCGTTTTGGTGACCCTGAATGTGAAGAGCTTATGCCTTTATTAAAGTCTTCAGTCTTTGATTTATTTTATAAAGCTTCTACCAATGATTTAAAAAATCTTAAGATAGAGTTTCATGATAAATACGCTGTAGGGGTAGTTATGGCGTCAAAAGATTATCCTTATAAATCATCAGCAATGGCAGAGATACTCATAGATGATATCTATCATGAAGAACTCAACGAAAATGCACATATTTCGTATGCAGGGGTGACACGTGGTGAAGATGGAAAGCTTTATGCAAGTGGTGGACGTGTGCTTGTGTGTGTTGGGATTGGTGAAAGTATTGCAATAGCACAAGAAAGAGCCTATATGTTGGTAGGTCAAATTCATTTTGCAGGGAAGCAGTGTCGTACAGATATTGCTTACCAAGCACTATAAGGAGAGATGATGTCTAAAATTAGTTTGTCAGTACATTATATATTTGTACTCATATTAGGTCTTACGTTGGGTATAGATGGACTCTTAGGGTCTTCTGATAAAATTGAGATAAAAGCCAAAAATATAGAATCTTTTGAAGGTGTAGTGACTGCCAAAGAGAGTGTGGTGGTACGTTATGATGGTATGTTGATTAAAGCCTCTTCTGCACGGTATAATCAAGATAGTAAAATGCTTATACTCGATGGAAATATTGAAACCATCGGATACAAAGGGACAAAAGAACACAGTCAACACATGGAAATAAACACAGAAAGTAAAGAAATTAACTTTGAAGAACTTTTTTTAGTCAATCAAAATGATGTGTGGATTATGTCTGATAAAGTAGAAAAAAAGGACAATGAATACACACTCAATACTTCATTGCTTTCTAGTTGTGATATTAGTGACCCTTTATGGACGATGAGATTTGAAAATTCTGTGTATAATTCAGATGAAAACTATATCAAAGTCTATAATGCAAAAGTATATTTATGGGATGTACCTATATTTTATACCCCATACCTCTCTTTTTCTACCAATAAACAAAGAAGTTCTGGATTGCTTTTCCCTCTTTTTGGTTACAATGCAACAGATGGTATGCTGTATGAACAACCTGTATTTTGGGCGATATCTGATAGTATGGATTTAGAGGTCAATCCACAAATAAGAACATCACGTTCAGTAGGGGTATACAGTACATTTAGGTTTGTAGATAGTGACCATTCTCACGGGACACTAAGAGCAGGATATTTTGCAGATCAGCAAAGCTATACAGATGAATATGGTCTACCTAATAGTAGCCATTACGGACTAGAATTTAATTATGAATCAACCAATGTATTTGAAAAGTATTTACCTAAAGGTTTTGATGATGGGCTTTATGTCAATACCACGTATTTGAATGATATTGATTATCTTAGCTTACAAAAAACAAATTTAGGACATTTTGGTCTTTCTCCTATACAAGAATCAAGGATTAATTATTTTGCACAAGACAATGACTATTACCTTGGACTCAATGCCAAATATTTTATTGATACACGTGTAGGGGTGGATGATGATAAAACATTACAAGTTTTACCTACGATACAAATGCATAAGTACCTAAAAAGATTTCTTTTAGATGACCTTACTTATAGTGTAGATTTTAAGATAAGTAATTTTGATAGAAAAAAGGGTGTTACGATGCAACAAGCAGAATTACGTATTCCTTTAGAGTATTCAGCTTCATTCTTTGATGATTTTGTAGATGTTTCTTTGGGTGAAGAGTTTTATTATAGTAAGTCATTTTTTGGTAATGAAGAGTTAATTACAGATGATTTTCAATACTATAATAATGTGCATCATGCCAAAATATCTACAGATTTAACCAAAAAGTATAATGGATTTATCCATGTTATGCAACCTTCTTTACGTTATCTAAAACCAGGAAGTGAAAATAAATCTCCTGCAGCATTTGCACTACTAGATGAAGAACAAAAAGCACTTTTTAAAGTAGGCTTACCAGAAGAAGAGTATAGTTTATCTATAGGACAATATTTTTATGATGAAAAGATGACTTTGAAGTTTTTTCAAAGACTAACACAAAAATATTATATCAATAGAGATTTTAAAATGGCTGATACTATTAATGAAATGCAATACAATTGGGATAATTACTCACTCTATAACAACCTTATCTATTCACATGAATTTAATAATATTAGAGAAGCATCAAGTTCATTTTCTTTGAAGCATGAGTATTATAGTTTTAATATAGGACACACATATAAACAACTGTTAACCGAAGATGAGACAAGTATCATCATTAATGATATGAACTTAGATTTTTCTTATGCCTATAATCAACAAATTAGTTTTAGTGGAGGATTTACCTATAATATCGAAGATTCTGCTAGTAGGCAGTGGAAAGTTGGAGGAAGTTATTATCGTGATTGCTGGAGTTTAGTAGCTTCTATTAGAGAAGATATTAGACCTACTTCAGCAGGGGTTCTTTCTGAGAGTACTTTCTATTTACAATTGAATTTTACACCATTTGGTTCGATAGGTACGGATACATTACAATAATGTCTATAGACTCAAACCCTAATACTTATTTTGTAGATAGAGAAGATGCTTCTATTCAACTCATTAATGTTTTGCCTGTAGAACTACTTTCTAAGAATGAAACAGTGGTCATTGCTGTGAGTGAGGGAGGTGTCTACTTTGCAGATAAGATAAGTAGATCTTGTCATGCTCAGATGGATCTTTTATTAACAGAGGCAATATTAGCTCCCAATAATCCTGAAATTGCCATTGCCATGATATCTGAAACAGAAGAAGTGGTAATGCATAAAGCACTCATTGATGCTTTTGAAATCAATGAAGATTATATTTATAGTGAAGCACATAGAAAATATGAAGAAGAGGTGTTAAGCTATGTCTATAAATACCGTAAAGGCAAAGATTTAGTCTCTTTATTGGGAAAATATGTAGTCTTAGCTGATGAGTGTATAGAGACAGGGCTTACTATGATGGTAGCATTAAAATCTGTGATAGAAAGAGGTGCTAAAAATATTTATATTGCCACACCTATCTTAGACAAAGCAGTGTATGAAAATTTACTAGCAGTATGTGATGGGGTCTTTTGTCCCCATAATATACGAGATTATATTTCGATAGAATATTATTACCAAAATTTTGAAAAATTAAATTTTGATGAAATATCTATCATCGTCAATGCACAAGAAAAAAGAAATAAAAAAGAGAAAACACTTAAACTAAATGAGGAAAATAATAAAATATGAATGCACAAATAATAGAGATAAACTGTAACAATCTTGATGAAAAATATGAATTTAATAAAATAGCAAAACAGGCTTCTGGTGCTGTGATGTATAGACAAGGAAAAGTAGTAATGATTGCTGCTGTCGCCATAGATGAAAAACCTGTGGATGAAGATTTTTTGCCTTTAACCGTACAGTATATGGAAAAATCGTATGCTGCTGCTAAAATTCCTGGTGGATTTATCAAAAGAGAAACAAAGCCAGGTGATTTTGAAACGTTAACTTCTCGTATCATTGACCGTTCTTTACGTCCACTTTTTCCTACTGGGTTTCATTATCCTGTGACGATTACAGTGATGGTCGTGAGTGCAGACAGTGAAGTAGATATGCAAGTAGCCGCACTTCATGCAGCCAATGCAGCACTTTTTATCTCTGATATTCCCGTGACTACGAGTATTGCAGCTGTACGCATGGGGACAGTAGGAGATGACATCGTAGTCAACCCTACACTTTCTCAACAAGCCAAAAGTGAACTTGATTTACTCGTTGTAGGTGCTGCTAAAGATATTGTCATGATAGAAATGCGTACTTTACCGACCAAAGAGGGTGAGATACAAAATGCCAATGAATTTTCAGAAGAGGCACTGGTTGATGTCATTGCTATGGCATCTGAAGCGATTGAAAAATCTACAGCAGCATTTATTGATTCTTTTACAAGTCTAGTACGTACACCACTAGACTTGGCTTTAGCAGAAGAGAAGATAGATGAGGCACTCTATACGTTTATCGAAAGTAATTATGTACAAGATGTGGAAAAAGCGATTGCTCACATGGCAAAATCAGAGCGTTCAAGTGAACTCAAAAAGATACGTATACGTATTTTAGAAGCACTAGAAGCTGAGGGTAAAGAAGCCTCTAAAGATTTGGTCTCAAAAGTACTTGAACAGTACAAAAAAACCGTAGTAAGAGCAATGATACTAGATAAGAATATCAGAGCAGATGGTAGAAAATTGGATGAAGTACGTCCTATTGAGATTGAAACCAATATCTTACCTTCTGTACATGGTTCATGTCTTTTCACACGTGGGCAAACACAAGCACTCGTAACGGTAACATTAGGAGACAAAAAAGATTCACAGATGTACGAACTTATCACAGAAAAAAATTCTCAATCTGAAAAGTTTATGGTACATTATAATTTCCCTGGTTACTCTGTAGGTGAAGCAAAATATATAGGCGCACCAGGTCGTCGTGAATTGGGTCATGGTAATCTAGGAAAAAGAGCGATGGAACCTACCCTTCCTATGGATTATGATGGAAGTATCCGTATGGTTTCTGAAATTTTAGAGTCCAATGGATCTTCTTCTATGGCGACTATTTGTGGAGGGTCTTTGGCACTACTCGCTGCTGAAGTGAAGACGACTCAATTGGTAGCAGGTATCGCTATGGGACTGGTAAGCAATGGAGAAAAAAATGCCATACTTACAGATATTATGGGATTAGAAGACCATGATGGTGATATGGATTTCAAGATAGCAGGTACAAAACATGGTATCACAGCATTACAAATGGATATTAAGCTTGGTGGTATTGATTTGAGCCTACTCAAAGAAGCACTTCTTCAAGCTCGTGAAGGTAAAAATCATATTTTAGGATTGATGGAAATAGCAGCGAAAGAGATTGAGGTAAGTGATGCTTTACCTAGTACAGAACACTTTTTGGTACACCCTTCTAAGATAGTAGATATTATAGGAAAAGCAGGGGCTACAATTCGTGAAATTATAGAAAAGTTTGAAGTCTCTGTTGACCTTGACCGTGATGTGGGTGGTGTCAAACTCTCAGGAGGCGACAAAGACAAAGTAGCACAAGCCAAAGCACACATTGAAGGTATCGCCTCTTCTCCTGTAAAAAAGCAAATGGTCTATAAAGTAGGCGAAGAGTACCATGGTAAAGTCAAACGCATTGTAGACTTTGGACTCTTCGTAGAAATGCCAGACGGCTTTGATGCCCTCTTACATATCTCAAAAGTAGCCAAAGAACGCGTAAATAACCTCCAAGAACGCTACAGTGAAGGCGATGCCATTACTGTAGTAGTGATGGAACAAAAAGGTAAAAAAGTAGAGTTAGCGACTTTGGAGTTTTTAGCGTAAGTTAAAACTTTTTCGCTATAATTCCACTGTTCATAAAAGTATTTAGTAGGGAAATCTAGGCATTTATGTGTAGGTTGGCAATTATGATGATTGTTTACGCTATCCGAACAGACTTTGAAGACAGATATAGTCGATGGGGACTTAAAGCCCATTTAATTTAAAGGATATAAAATGAAAAAGTTTTTCTTACTTTTCTTAGCACTTGGTGCTGTTGCGTTCGCTGGTGAAGACGGTGAATCTATGATTAAAGCATATTCAGTAGTTGCTGCTGGTGTTGGTCTTGGTCTTGCTGCTCTTGGTGGAGCTATCGGTATGGGTCACACTGCGGCTGCTACTATCGCTGGTACTGCACGAAACCCAGGTCTTGGTGCTAAACTAATGACTACTATGTTTATTGCTTTGGCGATGATTGAAGCACAAGTTATCTATACACTTGTTATTGCTCTTATCGCTCTTTACGCTAACCCATTCATCGGATAGTTTAAAGACAAAACAAGTTTAGAGTGGTATAATGCCACTCTAATTCCTCATGTATATGGTTTGATAAGCCTTTAAGTTATCAATATGCACCAGTGGTGGAACGGTAGACACGCGGGCTTGAGGGGCTCGTGCTTCGCGGCGTGGAGGTTCAAATCCTCTCTGGTGCACCACACTTTCTTATTTTAAATTCTTAAAAACAATATCTTTATAGTTCTTGTATACACTATTTTCTGAATATTCTATCGCTTCTAGTAATTTATTTAGATAAAAATATTTATTATACGCTACTACCTGAGTATTTATGATTTGCCAATTCTATACTTCTACTTTTAATAAGTCTAGTCTCAATAATTTCTTCAAAACTATGCCAAAATTGATACAAAAAAATTAAATATTTCATCTTGCTAATAATATGTTAATTAGTCTTATTTTGCTAAAATGTAAAACATTAAATAATTAGGGGTAATATTATCAACTTCACTCAATACCACTCAAAATATTATGCCCAAATATTAACACTTCAAAACAGTGCTAATTCAATTGACAGACTGTCTCAGTCAATCTTTAATGCTCAGATAGACTTGAACCCTCATCAAGTTGAAGCAGCTCTTTTTGCCTTTAAGTCGCCTTTGTCAAGTGGTGTTATATTAGCAGATGAAGTTGGATTAGGTAAGACTATTGAAGCTGGTCTTGTATTAACTCAGTATTGGAGTGAGAGAAGAAGAAAGATACTTATCATAGTACCATCAAGCCTTAGAAAGCAGTGGTCTATGGAGCTAAAAGAGAAGTTCTTTTTAGATAGTTTTATATTAGATGGTAAGAGCTATAAAGAAGAAGTAGCCAAAGGTAATAAAAATCCTTTTGAACAAAAAGATAGGATAGTTATCACTTCCTATCACTTTGCTTCAAGACACAATGAAGCACTATTTTTAGCAGATTTTCAACTCTGTGTTATAGATGAAGCTCACAAGATGAGAAACTACCACCGTGGTGAAAAAGCAAAAATGTCATTTGCTATTGCCAATGCTCTAAGAGATACTAAAAAGATTTTACTCACTGCTACACCACTTCAAAACTCTCTACTTGAAATCTTTGGTCTTGTAAGTGTTATAGATGATTTTGTATTTGGAGACAAAAAGTCTTTTGCTAAACAGTTCTCATCAACTGCCTTAACTACAAGCGATATGAATGACCTAAAGGATAGACTAAAACCAATAGTAAAAAGAACTCTCAGAAAAGATGTAGTGGAGTATATTAACTACACAAAGAGAATACCAATAGTTGAAGAATTTACACCTTCCTCTGAAGAAATTGCTCTTTATGATTTAATCTCTGATTTTATGCTCAGTAAAGATTTATACTCTATACCCTTAGCACAAAGAACACTTATCACTTTAGTTGTTAGAAAACTACTTGCTTCATCTACCACTGCCATTATGGGAACTCTTACTACATTTATCAAACGACTTAGAAAAATGGTAGTAGAGAAAAGAATAACTGGGGAAGATTTAGAGCTTATAACTGATGATGAAGATGAACTAATAGAAGATTATCTTGAAGAAGAGAGTGAAGCACCAGCAGACATACCGTTTCAAGAAGTAAGACTACTTGATGATGATATAGAAGCTATTGAAAAAGAGATAGGAGAGCTTGAAACATTTATAGAGTTGGCAAAAATAATAGAGATAGATACCAAAGCAAAATCACTTTTAAGTGCTTTAACTAAAGGTTTTGAAGCTCAAGAAACTCTTGGTGTAAAAGACCAAAAGGCAATTATTTTTACAGAGAGTAGAAGAACTCAACAGTTTTTATTTGACTACCTTAGCGATAATGGATTTCTTGATAAAGTTGTATTGTTCAATGGCACAAATACAGACCCAAAATCAAAAGAGATATATAAAGCTTGGGTAGATGTGCATAAAGATAGTGATAGAGCAACAGGCTCAAAAAGTGCTGATATGAAACAAGCCATAGTTGATTATTTTGCTAGTGAAGCTTCTATTATGATAGCTACTGAAGCAGGAAGTGAAGGTATAAACTTACAGTTTTGTAATATGCTTATCAACTATGACCTACCTTGGAACCCTCAACGAATAGAGCAAAGAATAGGTAGAGTTCATAGATATGGACAAAAGTTTGATGTAGTTGTTATAAATTTCTTAAATAAGAAAAATGCTGCTGATAGACGAGTATATGAACTACTATCAACTAAGTTTAATCTATTTGAGGGTGTTTTTGGTGCTTCTGATGAAGTGCTTGGAAGTATTGAAAGTGGTGTTGATTTTCAAACAAGAATACAAAAAATATATGAAACTTGTAGAGATGATAAAGCCATAGAAGAAGCCTTTAATGAACTTCAAGATGAGATGAGTGAGAAGATAGAAGAAACAACTCTAAAAACAAGACAATCACTCTTAGACAATTTTGATGAAGATGTTCATTTAAGACTTAAAGATACAGCACTAAGAAGCAATGAAACAGTAGATAGGTTTTCAAGTGTATTCTGGGATATTACAAAAGCAGAGTTAAGTGATAAAGCTACATTTGATGATGACAAACAAGAGTTTTCTTATAAAGGCAATCAGTATCAACTTATATCAGCTTCAAAAACAAACCCAAATCAAAATGCTCATACTTATAGACTAAACAGCTCACTTGGAGAAGAAGTAATTGATAGAGCTAAACTTCGATTGTTAAAACAGACTAAACTTATCTTTGACCTTACACACAACAAATACAAAATATCTGTTCTTGATGACTACAAAGGTAAAAGAGGTTTTCTCAAAGCTACAAAAGTATCTATACAGTCTTATGATACTGAAGAGTATGTAATCATTACAGCACTTACAAGCGATTATAAACTACTAAATGAAGAAGTTGCTACAAAGCTACTATCTCTTGAAGCTACACTTAATACAAAGGTAAATATAGACACTAACGACACTGAAAAGTTAGAATATGAATACCTAAAACAAAAAGATATAATCCTACGAAAAAATGAAACAACAAATCAAACTCACTTCATAAACCAAAGCACCAAACTACATAAGTGGGCTGAGGATAAATTAGTAACTGTTGAAAAAGAGTTAAAAGATACAAAAGCTAAAATCAAAGAGTTAAATCGCCAAAGTATAAACACTGAAAACTTAGCAGAACAAACGGATATACAGCTTCAAATAAAAGCACAAGAGAAGAAAAGAAGAAAGTGTCAGCGAGAGATATTTGATATTGAAGAAGAGATTGAAGAACAAAGGGATGAGTTGATAGAAGAACTTAAAAAAGCAAAAGAACAAACAATTACAACTAATGAATTATTTACAATCCAATGGGAGATTATATAAATGGCACAAACTGAAAATCAAAAGAAATTATTAAAAATACTAAACGAGATATTCCAACTTGACCAAAGTGATTTAGACTTTGGTATCTACCGTATTATGAACACTAAGAGCAAAGAGATAAATGAGTTCTTAGATAAAGACTTATTATCAAGTGTAGCAAGTGCTTTTAGTTCAAATGATAACAACTCTATACAAAAAGAGTTAGATGAAGCGATACAACAAGCACAATCACTTGGAGCAGACCCCGAAACACTTCCAAAAGTTATAGCACTTAGAGAACAACTCTCTTCAACAACTTCTTCTAACAACCTTGAAAATGAAGTATTCTCACACTTAGCCAACTTCTTTAGGCGATACTACAAAGATGGGGATTTTGTAAGCCTAAGACGATACAAAAAAGACACTTATGCTATACCTTACGAGGGAGAAGAGGTCAAGCTTCATTGGGCAAATAGTGACCAATACTATATAAAAAGTGGAGAGTATTTTAGAGATTATACTTTTACTGTAAATGACAAAACTATACACTTCAAACTTAGTGATGCCGAAACAGAGAGCAATAACAACAAAGCCACAAGTGATAAAGAGAGAAGATTTATCTATATCGGAAGTGATGCTTTAGCTTCACCAAATGAACTTAATATAAATTTTGAGTACAAATCAGTAGGCAAGATAAATCAGGACAAACTCAATGAAGAATCTATACAAAAAGCTTTAGAGGATATTGAAAATATAGAGTTTATAACAGGACTAAATGAGTTAGCCCCAACGCAGAAAAACAAAAAAAGAACCATATTTGAAAAGCACCTAAAAAGCTACACAAGCAGAAACTCTTTTGACTACTTTATACATAAAGATTTAGGTGGTTTTTTAAGCAGAGAGTTAGACTTCTACATAAAGAATGAGATGTTGTTCTTAGATGACATTATGGACAGTCCTATCAAGTATGAAGAGGTTATGGGTAAGATTAAAATCTTCAAAGATGTATCTCAAAAAGTGATTTCATTTCTTACTCAACTTGAAGAGCTTCAAAAGAAACTATGGGAAAAGAAAAAGTTTGTTATAGAAACTAACTACTGTATCACTCTTGATAAAATTGATGAAGATTACTATGAAGAAATCTTTGCTTGTGATGAGCAGTTAGCAGAGTGGAAAGAGCTTTTTAATGTAGATGTTAAAAGTATTGAGGACTTAGAAGAAGAAAAATATCTTGTATTAGACACTAAGTTTTTTGATATGAAATTCAAGTATAAACTTTTAAGTGAGTTTGATAATCTTGATGAAGATATAGATGGAGTGCTTATCAACAGTGAAAACTTTGGAGCATTGAACTTACTTCAAGATAGATACAAAGAGCAGATAAAAACTGTATATATTGACCCACCTTATAATACTGGAAGTGATGGTTTTTTATATAATGATAGATATAAACATAGTTCTTGGATGAGTTTTATATTTGATAGGTTATCGTATGCCAAGAATTTAATGAGTAATAGTGGAATTATTTTTAGTAGTATTGATGATAATGAATTTTTTAGATTTAAGCAAATATCAGATTTGGTTTTTGATGAAACAAATTATATTCAAACGGTAGAAGTCAAATCCAATGAGGGAGCTGCTCAGGAATTTCAAAATCCTTTTATGCCGAAAAATTGTGAATATGGCTTACTATATGCTAAAAATTATAGTTCAAGAAAATATATTCCAATTTGGACAGAAAGAGATTATGATAAAGCATATAATAAAATTGTGTTAAATATTGACGAAGAAGATTATCATAATTGGAATGTTGATACAGTTAATAATGTTATGAAAGCAACTTTAGGAGAAAATCCAACTCCTAAAAAAGCTACAAAATTTTATATAGACAATGCTTATAGAATATTCCAAACAATCGCCCCTAAAGGTGCTGGTGGTGGATTAAAAGAAGCTATGGAAAAGTCAAAAATAACAACTTGGGATAGTTATATAAGAGAAGTAAAAGATGATATTCTATGCTATAAAGGAAGAATGGTAAGATTTTATATTAAGAATATTATGAATATTGAGGGAAAAGATTTAATTGTAAAGGAACAAGGTTCTTTATGGACAGATATTGCTTGGACAGGAATAGCTAAAGAAGGTAATGTAAAATTAAAAGCTGGGAAAAAACCCGAAAAATTTCTAAATAGAGTAATTAATTTATCAAGTGAAAAATCAGAAAACAGTATCGTGTTAGATTTTTTTACGGGAAGTGGAACAACTCCTTCTGTAGCTCATAAACTTGGTAAAAAATATATTGGTATTGAAATGGGAGAATATTTTGATACATTAACATTAAAAAGAATGAAATATACATTATATGGAAACAGTAATGGAATTCAATCTATTATTAATGGTGGTATCTTCAAATACTTCAAACTTGAAAGCTATGAAGACACACTAAATAATCTTGAGTTTAAAAAGACAGAAGCACAACAAAAAACTATGGATTATTATCCTCAAGCTAAAGAAGATTATATACTCAACTACTCTTTAGATGTGGAGAGCCAAGATTCACTTCTAAATATAGATACTTTTAACACTCCATTTGATTATAAACTTAAAATTGCTTCGTCAAGTGTGGGAGAGACAAAAGATACAGATATTGACTTAGTAGAAACATTTAACTACCTCTTAGGGCTTGTAGTAAAACGAATAGAACTACTAAAAGGCTATCTTGTAATAGAGGGGCAAAACCTCAAAAAAGAGAAAATTCTTATCATTTGGAGAGATGGACAGAGTAGTGATGAGCTAAATGAGTTTTTTAAAAAAATGGATTGGTCTGTATATGATAGAGAGTTTGATACTATCTTTGTAAATGGCGATAACAATTTGGCTAATTTACAAAAAGATGAAGATAGTTTTAAAGTGAAGTTGATAGAACAAGAGTTTAAGAGGTTGATGTTTGGAGAATGATATGAATGAAATAGAAGTGATAGAGAGAATATCAAATGGTGAAGATAGCTATACACAGTTTAAGCGACAAATAATATCTTCTAAAGATTTAGCTAAAGAGTTTGTGGCTTTTTCTAATGCAGGTGGTGGGATTATTATTTTTGGGGTAAATGATGATGAAGATATTATTGGTTTAGAAAAAGAAGAGATAGAAAGATTAGGACAATTAGTAGGTAATGTAGGTCAAGAAAATGTAAAACCACCTATTCATCCACTCACTCAAAATATTACTATTGATGGTAAAAGATTGGTTATTGTAACTATAGAGAGTGGGTATTCAAAACCTTATAAGACAAGTAGTGGCATTTATTATACTAAAAGTGGTGCAGATAAAAAAATAATGTCTGATGAAGAGTTAAAAAGACTCTTTTCTGAACCTAAAGGCTTATATGCTGATGAAGAGATACTTCCAAAAACAAGCATCAATGATTTGAATCAACAGTTGTACTATTTTTATTTAGAAAAAAAGAATATCAATATTTTTAAACAACTTCAAAAAGGTATCTTAAATCTTGAAAGTATTTTAGACAATGAGATGATTTTAAGAGATAAGCATTTAACTTTGGCAGGAAATTTAATATTTGGTATAAATCCTCAAAGATTTTCTCCTATGTTTTATGTAGATTGTTGTTATTTTGATGGTAATGAAATTTTTGTCAATAAATTTATATCAAAGAAAAGAATGCTAGGTACATTTGAAAAACTTTATGAGGATAGTATGAATTTTGTAAAAAGCAACCTAAGGCATAGACAAGTTGAAAAAGATTTTAACTCTAATGGTGTTTTGGAGATAGATGAAAGAGTGTTTGGCGAGTTAATAACTAATGCTTTAATTCATAGAGATTATTATATTAATTCATCTATTAAAATTTTTATTTTTCACAATAGAGTAGAGATAATTAGCCCAGGTAAATTAACCAACTCTTTGACTGTAGAAAATATAAAAACAGGTAGGTCAATTTGTAGAAATCCTATCTTAAATTCTATTTGTGAAAATATATTGGCTTATACAGGTTATGGAAGTGGGATACAAAGAGTGATAGATATTAACCCAAATGTAGAGTTTGTTAATGATAAAGAGTTAGAACAATTTAAATGTATCATACCAAGAAGTAGCACCAATGAAATTTAACGAAAAATTAGTATTAAACTCTTATCTACTATCACTTTTTGGAGTTGATAATTTTGAAGAGTTAGCAAAAGACTTAAAAGCTTCACGACTTGAAGAACTTGATGAAAATGATAACTCACTTTTCTATCACGAACTCAAAGATAAACTTGTAAGCACACACAAAATCATAAGTGATGATAAGCTTCAAGAGTATGATGAAAATATAGTAAGATACACTAAGACTATGGGTCGTGGTATCAAGTGGAAATACTTCCAATACCTATCACTGCTATTTGTAGAGATTTACTTAGATAAATATTTTGAAGATAAAGAGCAACTACTTCAAGACCTAAATACTTATCTCAAAGAGTTCAATACTACGATAGATAGTAACAAAGAGAAGCTTACTGAATATAACGATACAGAGCTAAACAAACTTGCATTATATAATGCTACTGGTTCAGGTAAAACACTTTTACTTCAAATGAATTTATTACAGTTTAACCACTATGCTAAGGGTAAAATCAAAATCAATAAAACTGTTCTTATTACTCCAAACGAGGGATTGTCAAATCAGCATTTAGAAGAATTTGAAGCTTCAAATATGAGAGCTGAGATATTTTCAAAAGATAGTAAAGGACTTTTTGAAAGTAATGCTACCCAGATTATAGAGATAACAAAACTTGGAGAAGAAAACGGAGATAAAACAGTAGCCGTTGATAGTTTTGAAGAGTGTAACCTTGTGTTTATAGATGAAGGACACCGTGGAAGTAGTGGGGATAAATGGAAAACCAATAGAGATAAGCTAAGTAAAAAAGGTTTTGCTTTTGAATACTCAGCGACTTTTGCTCAAGCTATAAACAGTAGCACTGGTAAAAAGAAAACTGATTTAGAAAATGAATATACTAAGGCTATCATATTTGATTATAGCTATAAGTATTTTTATAATGATGGCTATGGTAAAGATTACTCTATACTAAATCTAAGTGAAGATAGTGAGGATATAAAACAGACTTACTTAACAGCTTCACTTCTTAGCTTTTATCAACAGATGAAGATATATGAGAGTTCAAAGAGTTTGTTGAAACCTTATCTTATAGAGAAGCCTCTTATGGTCTTTGTAGGTTCAAGTGTAAATGCCGTTAGAACAGAGAGTAAAAAGCAAGTATCTGATGTAGTTGATGTATTGTTGTTTATAGATGATTTTATTAAAAGCAAGAGTGAGAGTATCGCTAATATAGAAAAGATTTTGAGCTTTGATAGTGGTCTTCAAACTACAAAAGGTGTAGATATATTTAAAAACAAGTTTGGCTTTTTAGAAAATACAAAACTAAATGCTTCTCAACTTTTTGATGATATGTTAAATATTATCTTTAATGCAACTAACGGAATACTTCATTTAGAAAACCTCAAAGGTGTAGATGGAGAGATAGCACTTAAAATTGGGGAGAATGAACACTTTGGTGTTATCAATGTTGGCGATAGTGATAAACTTGTAAAAATATGTGAAGCTAATGGTATCACTGTAAGCAGTAGAGATTTTTCAAGCTCACTTTTCAAGACTATAAATAACACTACTTCAAACCTAAATATACTTATAGGTTCAAAAAAGTTTAGTGAAGGTTGGAGTTCTTGGAGAGTATCCACAATGGGGCTTATGAATATAGGGAAAAAAGAGGGGTCTCAGATTATTCAACTTTTTGGTCGTGGAGTAAGACTTAAAGGTTATGACTTTTGCCTAAAAAGAAGTAGAGCTATAAGAGGTAAAGAGTTAGAGAGAAAATACCAAGCAGTTGAAACACTGAATATATTTGGACTAAAAGCTGATTATATGAAAGCTTTTAAGGACTACCTAAAAGATGAGGGTGTTCCTACTGATGAAAGAGTGGAATTTATTCTACCTTTGATTTATGACAAGAGCTATAAAACTAAAAAACTAAAAGTGTTAGACCTACAAGAGGGTAAAGATTTCAAAAGAGAAGTGAAGCTTGATTTAGAGTATAGCGATATTAGAGGTATCAGTAAAAAAGTTGTGTTGAGCTTGTATAAACAAGTGGATATATTGGAAAGTGAAAACAGAACTGGAAACAAGTATGACTTAAACAGTGAGATACTTCAAAAAGAACACTTGAGCTTTATGAGTATTGATAATATATTTTTCGCACTCCAACAGTTCAAAAATGAAAAAAGTTGGAGTAATCTAAATATATCTAAAGTTGATATAGAAGATTTACTTGATAGAAAAGATTGGTATAAGCTTTATATCCCAAAAGATGATATGAAAGTGAATAGCTTCAAAAACCTTGCTAACTTTGAAACTATTATGATTACACTACTTAAAAAATATATGAAGTCATTTTACGAGTATAAAAAGAGCGAATGGGAGAGCCAATTTTTAGAATATAGAGAATTGGACGAGACAAGAGACCGTGCCAACTTAATAGATAACTATACCATTACAGTAGAAGATAAGGAAGATGAAAGTGGCAATAAAGTTAATAAAGAGCTTATAGATAGGTTAGAAGCTCTTAGAACTATGCTTGAGAGTGGTGTAATAGATGATGCTGAACTTCATAAGCTATCTAAGAAGAATTTCAGTGCTTTTTCATTTGATAAACACTTATATAACCCTCTTGTATTCAAAGACAAAGGCGAAACAGCTTTACAGATAAAACCCATAGAACTAAATGATGGCGAAAAAGATTTTGTTGAAGATTTAGATAGCTACTTGAAGCGAAACAGTTCTACTTATAAAGATACAGAGATATACCTACTTAGAAATCAAAGTAAAACGGGTCTTGGCTTTTTTACAGAGGGTAACTTCTATCCAGATTTCATTATGTGGATAAAAAAAGATGATAAGCAATACATTAGTTTTATAGACCCTAAAGGCTTAGTAAATCTAAACACTAAAGATGACCCTAAAATCAACTTATCTATTAAGATAAAAGAGATAGAAGAAAAGCTCAACGATGAAGATGTAATACTAAACTCATTTATAGTTTCAGTAACTCCATACGGTGTAATAAAATGGGTTCAAGATACATTAGAACAATCAGAGTTAGAAGATAAAAATGTATTATTCCAACAAGATGATAAGAATGGTTATGTTGGGAAGATGTTTGATAGGATATTGAGTTAATATAACTTATATGTGCTGCTATAATTACTATTGTAATTTTCTACTATTTATCTAAGGCTTTTGTGTCTTTATTTTGGTAGAACTGTAAAAGTCTGTTAGATAGGGTATTCAAGTAATTATAGCATACTGATTCTTAGAAGATTCTCTACTCCACCGTTACTGATTTGGCTAAGTTTCTTGGCATATCTACATCATTTCCAAGTCTTACAGAAATTTCAAGTGCTAAGAGTTGTGTGACTACCATCATTTCAAAAAATTCTAACATAGGGTGGGAATCATAGTGTGTTTGGATAAAGTCATCAGCTAGGTCAAAGGGGAGGGGGGAGATGGCACAGATGGTGGCATCTCTCGCAGAGAGTTCTTCTACATTGGATTTTATCTTATCGTAGTGCATGGTTTTGGGCATGAGGGCAATGGTAAAGAGTTCACTATCGGCTAGGGCGATGGGTCCATGTTTCATTTCTCCAGCAGGGTAACCTTCTGCGTGCATGTAGCTAATCTCTTTGAGTTTTAATGCACCTTCTAGGGCAAGTGGGAAAAATATATCTCTACCAATAAAGAAAAATCCATGCCCATGTAGGTAGCGTTTGCTTAGACGGTGAAGCTTTTCGTGGAGTGTATCACTCACTATGAGTGCTTTGGGTGTGTGAATCATGGCATTTATCTCTGTCTCTAACGTTTCTTTGGAGAGTGTTTTTTTCTCTTGTCCTATATAGAGTGATAGTATCCATAGTACCATGGTCTGAGTGGCAAAAGCTTTGGTACTTGCTACTCCTTTTTCTATCCCTGCTCTTGTGAGGATGGAGGCATCACTTTCACGCACGATGGAGGAGTTGTCTACATTACAGATACTAAGACTTTTGAGTCCTGCTCGTTTTGCCATTTTGAGGGCTTCGAGTGTATCTGCTGTCTCTCCACTTTGTGAGATAGTGATGAAGAGGGTATCTTTCGTAAGTAGAGGTTCTTTATACCTAAATTCTGAGGCTATTTCTATGTCACAACGGACTTTGGCAATACGCTCAAAGAGATAGGCAGAAGTGAGAGCTGAGTGGTAGCTTGTCCCACACGCACATATCTTAATAGCTGTAATATCTTTGAAAAAATCTTTTTCCAATTCATCTAGTCTGATAGTGTCATCAAGAACACGCCCCATCATGGTATCTGTCATAACGTTGCTTTGTTCATAGATTTCTTTTTCCATAAAAAATCTATACCCATCTTTTTGGGCTGAAATTTTATCTGTAGTGAGGGCTTGTTTTGTAAATGCTTTTGCACCATTGGCATCAAAGAGGTGTAGTTTTCCTTTTGAGGCATAGCCATAGTCTCCATCGTCTAGGTAATAAACTGCTGTAGCCTTACCAATGATGGGTGTATCTGAAGAAGCAAAATAGACATCATCGCCATGAAACCCTACAAGCATAGGAGAACCGTGCTTGGCAAAGTAGATAGTATCACTATCAGCTTCTGTGATAAGAAGCGTAGCATACGCACCTTCTAATCTCTCAATCGTTTCTTCAAAAGCTGAGAATACATTTTTATTGTGTGTATGATTTGCTTCAAAAAGGTGTACGATTGTTTCGGTATCGGTTTGAGATAAAAAAGTAACACCTTTGGATTGTAGCTCTTCTTTGAGACTTTGGTAATTTTCTATGATACCATTGTGTACGACATAAGAGTACTGCCCTAAATGTGGATGGGCATTGAGTTCTGTGGGTTTACCATGGGTTGCCCAACGTGTATGACCAATGGAGACACCAAAGCCTTTTGTAGCGTAGTTTTTTGTTTTTTCTCTAAGATTTTTCAATTTACCAATGGCTTTAAAATTATGAAGTGTATTGCCTTCTATTACAGCAATACCTGCTGAGTCATAGCCACGGTATTCTAACTCTTGAAGCCCATCTAATAAAATCTCTTTTTTTTCATTTAATCCTAAATATCCTACAATTCCACACATATTAGTTATCCCTAGTTAATTTTTCTATTATTATCTCAACATTATGACAAAAGTTTCCATTCTTTTCGATGAGAAACATATCTCTGACATGTTTTTTGAGTGTATGTACTTTTGCTGTGACAATATCTATACCCATTTGGTCAAACATCTCCATGATATAAGCCAGAAGCCCTTTTTGGTCTTTGCTATGGATGTGCATGATGGCATAGCTATTGGAATGTTCGGTATCTATGGTTATTTCAGACGCTCTAATCGTGGCTTTTGGGATTACTTTTGTGAGGGTAGGATTAAAGGCATCATGAATGATTTGTTCGATAAAGCCTATCTCTTCTTCATCGACCTTTTGTGCAAAATCTATTTTAAAATATTTTAGGGTGTCAAAAAGTTTACAAATATCCATATTGACCACATCAAGATTGGAGAGTTTACTCAAGAGTAAACTAAGATTTAGTGAATCTTTGCGAATAATCTCTATACTTAAATACTCTGTATTGTCTATAAAATATTCATATTGGGATGTACTAAATGCTTTAGTGGTAATAGCAAGGATACGTTTGGGACTATAGCGTAAAAAAAGAAGATTAGAGGGAATGGTCAAGATTTTTTTCTGTTGGGTTTTACTAAGGGATAAAAAACTATCTATACGTTTGAGTGCTTGTTCTTTTTTGACACGTTTAGATGCTTCATCAAGCATGGTGGTATTTCCTAATGCTTCTTTAGATTGTTTATAGAGTGTTTTGATAAGTTTTGCTGAGAATGAATTATAAATAGTGTTACCTACCCCATTCATATCAGCATAGGTCAAAATATAAATCATATCCAAAAGTTTTTGGGTTTTAAAGTGTGAAGCAAAAGAAAATATAATCGTTTCGTTGTAAAGGTCTTCTCTTTGGGCTACTTTGCTCATAAGCGTATGATAGGTAATCAGTGTCTCTCCCATCGCTATGAGCGTATCGTTTATGTGTAACTTTTGAGCAAATATTTTAAATAGTGTTGCCCCTACAAAGTGATGGTCACGTTTGCGACCTTTTCCTGCGTCATGTAAAAAGACAACCAATTTGAGCATGGCTTTTTCATCCTGACTGAGTGCTTCCCATAATGAAGCGATAAATGTGTCTTCAATATGCTCTACATGGTAAAGACACTTTAATGAATGCGTATCTACAGCGTACTGATGGTAGCCATCAAATTGTGGTAAATCTACGACTTGTTTGATAGGAGGAATGGTATATCTTAAAAGTTTTGCATAGGACAAAGTATTTAAGATAGAGTGGCAATGAGGTTGATAAAAGAGCGTAGCTACCGTACGGTAAAGAGTGTCATCAAGACGCTGAGGTTTAGGTAAGGTAATGAGTTGTTTGAGTAGTGTAGAGTGAGGGTAGAAAGGCTGAGAAGCTTTGGTAGCCAATTGGGTAAGCACCGTATTTAAATCTTTGGTATTTGCATCAGGATAGAGATAATTTTTCTTGGGGTTAGGTATATGATAGGTATGCGTAAGCGCTTCTAGCCATATCATACTATAGAGCCTAACTGTTTTAAGACTACTTGTGACTTTGGAGGCAAAACGAAGGTGATCGTTGGATGTGGGTTTGTATTGCAGTAATTTTGCAATATCAGGGATGAGGTCTAAACGAAGTTTATCTTCTTTTCTTTTGTTGACTAGATGTAAAGCAGAACGCACACGAAACAAGAACTCCAAAGCCATACGAAAAGGCTTATATTCTTTCTCTTCTATGATTGAAGAGGGAATATCTTTGATAGTATTTACATCATAAAGTACTTTCCCTATCCAAAATATAAGGTTTGCATCACGAAATCCTCCCATACCATCTTTGAGGTTTGGCTCCATTGAGATAGGGTATTTTGCATGTTTTAGGGATTGTTCTTGTATCTTAGCTTCTATAAACCCTTTGATGTTATCATGACGTATGGCTGAGATAGAATTTTGAGTCTCTACCCATACTAACTGTGACCCTTCTATAAAACGAGATTCAAGTAGGGCTGTTTTTATCGTAATATCTGTTTTTGAAACCTCAAAGACATCTTCTACAGTATGGACACGATGTCCTAGCTTTAATCCTGTATCCCAAAGGATATAGAGTATCTTTTCTATCATCTCTTTGGTATTGTATCCTGCTATTTCTTTATATACTATCATCAAATCTATATCTGAATGCACACAAAGCTGTTCTCTTCCATAAGACCCTAGTGCTACAAGGGCTAGAGGCACAGAGTTCTTCATAGGGGTATACTCACCAAACATCGAACGCAGGGCTACTTTATAGACCAGTTGTAAGATACTATCTATCTTTTTGGTATGTTTGACTAGAAAATCTTTGCCCCTAGAGGTAGCAAAGGTGTCCTTTAGGGTAGAAAAATAGGTTTTAATCTCTTGCTTTAGTACTTTTGCAATTTGTAAATCAGAAGCATTTTCAGATAAAAGTACTTCGATTTGTGTTTTTATTTTATCCATTGACTCACTCCTAAACTATTAGTGTTATAATACCCAAAATAACTAATGATGGATAAAAAAAGATGGATTTAATAGAAAAAGTACGTCATAAAATAAGACTTACCCAAGAAGAGGGAGAAGCACTATATGAATTAGACCTTTATACTTTGGGGGAATTAGCAGATGAAATCCGTATAGAAAAGTATGGTAAAAAATCTTATTTCAATATCAATCGTCATATCAATCCTACCAACGTTTGTGCCGATATTTGTAAATTTTGTGCCTATAGTGCCAGTCGTAAAAATCCAAATCAATATACGATGAGTCATGAGCAAATCTTAGAGATAGTAGATAACTCTGTAAAAATAGGGGCAAAAGAGATACATGTAGTCTCAGCACACAATCCTAATGATGGGGTAGAGTGGTATATGGGTGCATTTAGAAAGATAAAAGCCAAATATCCAAATGTACATGTCAAAGCGATGACCGCAGCAGAAATAGACTTTCTCACACGTGAATATGGACACTCTTATGATGAGGTGTTAGAGATGATGATAGAAAATGGTGTAGATTCTATGCCTGGAGGTGGAGCAGAAATTTTTGATGAAGGGGTACGTGAGTATTTATGTAAAGGAAAAGTAACCTCTTCTCAATGGTTAGAAATCCACCAAAAATGGCATGAAAAAGGACGACAATCTAATGCTACGATGCTTTTTGGTCATATCGAAACACGCGCACACCGTGTAGACCATATATTACGTTTGCGTGATTTACAAGATAAAACAGGAGGCTTTAATGCCTTTATTCCGTTGGTCTACCAAAGAAAAAATAACTTTTTAAAAGTAAAAAATTTCCCCTCAGGGCAAGAGATACTTAAAACCTATGCGATTTCACGTATACTTTTGGACAATATTCCTCATATCAAAGCCTATTGGGTGACAGCGTCTATCAATCTAGCACTTATCGCTCAAGAGTTTGGATGTGATGACTTAGATGGTACAATAGAAAAAGAATCTATCCAATCAGCAGCAGGGGCTTCTAGTGTAGAAGGTATGGTATTGGATGATTTTATTGCATTGATTAAAAATGCAGGATTTACACCTGTAGAGCGTGATAGTTTGTATAATGAGTTGAGGGTGTATGGGTCTTAATTTTATAAAGTTATAATAAGCATAAAGGAAAATCATGACAGTCATAATAGAAAACCCTTTAATATTTGATATAAGTCTTTTAAAATCCTCTTCAAATACTAAACTATTTGATTCTAGTAAAGCCTATTTCTTAACATTCATAGAACTTTATAATATGAATAATTTTTTTCAAAGAGGTATTAAAAATATAGACAAGTACCTCTTTTTGTTTGGTGCTGATAATGCACAAAAAATTGATAATATTTTATTAAAACTAGAAGAAATAACAGATTATAGTAGCGAACTCTTAGAAAGTCAAGAGATAAATAAATGGTATAACTATCCCATTTACTATGCCTTTAATAAAATGGAAACTTCTTGTATGTCTCTTCAAGCACTTTTAGCATCAAAAGAAGCACTCATGGCTCATAATGAAGCTCATTAAAAGACCACGCTATGAACGAACAGTCAAAAAGATTTTAAAAGCACATAAACTTGATAAAAATATTATTATTCAAACAGAAGATATGTTTATAGAGAATCCAAAAGAACCATCACTAAGGTATCACAAAATTATCTGTAAAAAAGATAAGCACCGATGGTCTATTACTGTGCCAAATACACAGTATAGAATTTTGATTACTCAGATAGAAGACACTGCGTATTTTGTAGCATTGCTTAATCATCGTGAGTATGATAAGAATAATAAGGATTGTTAAAACCATACAAAGATGTAAATGATAATTGAAATAAAGGAAATAACTTATGAAAAAAACCTACTACTCCTACCAAGAATACAAAGAAGACCTAAAAATTTTAACCCAAAAGATAGACCAACCTTTTGATGCGATATTAGGTATTGCTAGAGGAGGTTTGTCTATGGCTCAAATGTTAGGAGAATACTATAATATACGTGATGTCTATGCGATAAATACGATAGGGTATGAAGGCACAGAACAAAAGGCATCGGTTGAAGTTTTTAATATCCCTGATTTAAAATCATCAAAATCTGTTTTGCTTGTGGATGATATTGTAGACAGTGGAGAGACGTTAATCGCTACTTTAGAGGTACTTCAAGAGAGGTATCCTGAAGTTACTTTCCTTACAGCCTCACTTTTTTATAAAAAAACTGCTAAAATAACACCTAAGTGGTACATAAAAGAACCCAAAGGCTGGATAGAATTTTTTTGGTCTGAAGATTTAAGGAAAAAATAACATGATACTTATGATAGATAACTATGATAGCTTTACGTATAATATAGTGCAGTATTGCCGTGAATTGGGTGCAGATTTGAAAATTATTCGCAATGATGAGATGACAATTGAAGAGATTAAAGCATTAAATCCAGCAAAAATTATATTGTCTCCTGGCCCTGCTACACCAGATGAAGCAGGAGTCACACTAGATGTGATTAAAGCATTTATGGATACGACACCCATTTTTGGTATTTGTTTGGGGCATCAAAGTATAGCCCAAGCATTTGGAGCAGAAGTGATTCGTGCTAAAAATATGATGCATGGTAAAACTTCACAAGTAAGTATAGATACCCCTACGTCTATCTTTAAAGATTTACCCAATGAATTTAGAGCCACACGTTATCATTCACTCACAGTCAATCAAAAAAATCTACCTGACAATATTATAGCTACCTCTCATAGCATGGATGACAATGAGATTATGTCACTCCAAATCAAAGACAAACCTATTTATGGTGTACAGTTTCATCCTGAATCGATTATGTCTGAATATGGTTATAAAATTTTAGATAACTTTTTGAAACTTTAGTAGATGAAAGAGAAACATTTATTTTTATTTATTTTTATCTATGTTATCGCTGTCTTTTATCTTTCTATTACGACGGCGATTAGTCCCCATGAGGCAAAAATATTTTATACCTCTACTGAAATACCTTCTATTTTTATGCACTGGGGTAGCTATCTTATTGATGGATTTTTAGGTTTACGGATATTTTTTATTCTTTTTGGATTTTTGAATATTGCTTTATTTTATGAAGTGAGTAGGCGTTATTTTAAACAACGTTCTGATGCCTATCAAGCAACGATACTTTTTATGTTTCTTCCAGGTATCTTAACAGCGACAACGCTCGTAAATGTTTCTATTATTGTGTTACCTTTGGTGCTTTTCTTTGTACTAATGTATGAACAAAACCGTTTTTTATTTTTGCCTTTTGTAATGTTAGTACTCTTTTTTATCCATGAAGCATCGATTATATTTTTTGTAGCACTGTTTATTTATGCGATAGTCCATCGTGATAAAAAGCTTTTTATATCCTCCACAGCATTTCTCACAGCCTTTATATTTTTAGCCAAAGGCATAGAAATCGGAGGCAGACCTTCAGGGCATTTTGTTGAAATTTTTGGTTTGTATGCTACGGTTTTTTCGCCATTACTCTTTCTTTATTTCTTTTATGCCATGTACAGAATTTTATTACGAGAGAAAAAAACATTACTTTGGTATATCTCTTTTACAGCATTGGCATTTTCTTTACTTCTTTCGATACGCCAACGTGTGTATATTACCGATTTTGCACCTTATGTGACCATTGCTATTATTTTAATGTTAGATGTTTTTAACCATAGTGTCCGTGTGCGTCTTCCTGAATTTCAAAAGCGTTATAAGAGGGCTTTTTTTATTGTGATTGCCTCTTTGGGGGTGAGTGTTTTTATTATTGTCTTTCATCAAAGCCTTTATCTCTTATCACAAGATCCCTCTAAACATTTTGCAAAACGTATTTATCAGCCATATTTTTTATCAAAAAAACTTCATTCGCAGGGGATAGAGTGTTACAATGATGCCCATGGAAGAGAACTTTATCAATTACGATATTATAAGATTCAGCCTTGTGACAATTAAAAATTATTTGACTTAAAAAACTGTTTCTAAAATACACAATATTTACTTTATTTCTTATGATTACGATTACTCAAACAAAAGTTAAAACTACTTAATGTTAAACTGATAAGAACTAAACTAAAGGAGAACTCAATGGCTCAAAAGGCGATTAGAGAATATGACGCAAAGTCAATCTTGGCAAAGCACTGGGATAAATATTTCCCAGACTTTACGTATGCTTATGAAACTGTAATGGTTCAAAATGGAAGAGAATTAACAGATGTAGCAGAAACAAAGACATGGTTAAAAGAAAAAGCATTGGTTGCAAAACCAGATATGTTATTTGGTAAAAGAGGTATGAATGATTTAGTTCTTTTTAAAGACACTAAACCAGGGGATGTTTCTTTAGCCAAAGCTTCTAGCTGGATTGATGAAAAATCATCATCTGACCAATCTGTTTATTTTTCATTTGATGGCGATAAACCAACAGGTGAACCAAGTGTAGATAAATTAACTCACTTTATTGTTGAGCCATTTACGCCTCATACTGATTCAGAAGAGTATTATGTTTCTGCTACATGTGTTGGCGATAACGATGTTATCTACATGTCTGCTGAAGGTGGTATTGCCATTGAAGAAAATTGGGATGAAAAAGTAACTGAAATCCCATTTGCTATTACTGCAACGGAAGAAGAGATAGCCCAAGCAATTAGAGCAAATGTTCCTAAAGACGTAGCAGAAAAAGACAAAGCTAATTTTGCTGAATTTTGTATTGGTTTCTTTAAAGCATACCGTGAATTAAACTTTGCATATCTTGAAATCAATCCTTTTGTTATGCAAGGCAATAAGGTTGAATTACTAGATATGGTTGCAAAACTTGATGATACTGCTGGATTTATGATGGTAGAAGAGTGGGGCGATGTTGCGTATCCTACTGCATTTGGTATGGAAGCTAAGTCTCCAGAAGTTGAAGCGATTGAAGAAGCTGATGCTAAAACGGGTGCTTCACTGAAACTTACACTCCTTAAACCAGAAGCTAGAATCTGGACGATGGTTGCTGGTGGTGGTGCATCTGTTGTGTATGCAGATACTATTGCAGACATGGCAGGTATTGATGACCTTGCTAACTACGGTGAGTACTCAGGTGGACCAACGACTGGTGAGACAAAATTCTACGCAGAGACGCTTCTTGACCTTATGACAAGAGAAAAAGACCCACAAGGTCGTGGAAAAGTGATGATTATCGGTGGAGCTATTGCTAACTTTACTGATGTTGCCAAAACTTTTACAGGTATCATCCAAGCCTTTGAAGTCTATGCTGATAAGATGAAAGAAGTTGATTTAAAAATCTACGTAAGACGTGGAGGGCCTAACTATGAAAAAGGTCTTAAAGATATTAAAGAAGCTGCAGACAGATTAGGTCTATACATTGAAGTTTATGGACCAGAGACGCATGTTACTGACATCGTTCGTATGGCACTAGAGAAGTAAGGAGAAATAATGGAACAATTATATACAAAAGACACACAAGCTATTTTTTGGAATAACAACAAAACAGCAATTCAAAGAATGTTAGATTACGATTATACTATTCAAAGAAAAACACCTTCAGTAGCTGCCATTGTTGCACCTACTTCAAACAATAAATTTGATAAGTTCTTTTTTGGACCAGATGAAGTGATGATTCCACTTTTTAAAACAACTGCCGATGCCAAAGAAGCACAGCCACAAGCTGACGTTCTTTTAAACTTTGCTTCTTTTAGAACAGCGTATGATGTCACGATGGAAGCACTAGAAATCGGTGGTTTCTCATCTATGATGATTACAGCTGAAGGTATCCCTGAGCGTTTGGCTCGTGGTATGAACCAAACAGCTCGTGAAAAAAATGTAACTATCATTGGACCAGCTACTGTGGGTGCTATCACTCCAGGTGCATTTAAAGTAGCAAATATTGGTGGTACTATCACTAATATTGTTCAGTCTAAACTTCATCGTGCAGGTTCTTGTGGACTTGTAACGCGTTCAGGTGGACTGTTCAACGAGCTTTCAAACATTATCTCTATCAATGCAGATGGTATTGCAGAGGGTGTTGCTATTGGTGGAGATAGATTTGTAGGTTCTGTGTTCATTGATAATATGCTTAGAATGGAAAAAAACCCAGCTGTTAAGTACATGATTCTTCTTGGTGAAGTTGGTGGTACTGAAGAGTATAAAGTTATCGAAGCTATCAAAAGTGGTGCTATAACTAAACCAGTGATTGCTTGGTGTATTGGTACAATCGCTAAGTATTATGACTCTGGTGTTCAGTTTGGTCACGCAGGTGCTTCTGCCAATGGCGAGATGGAAACAGCTGACTTTAAAAATGCTGCAATGAGAGAAGCTGGTATTCATGTACCAAATTCATTCAATGAACTTCCTGCTATGATTAAAGAAGTATTTGAAGGCTTGAACTTAGCTGAGATTCCAGAACCAGCTATGAGTACAGTCCCTGCTGTAAGAAGATCTAAAGAGTTCATCTGTACTATTTCTGATGATAGAGGAGAAGAATGTACTTACGCAGGTTTCCCAATATCAAGTGTTGCTACACCTGATACAGGTAAAGGTATCGGTGATGTTATTGCCCTTCTATGGTTCAAAAAACAGTACCCAACATGGGCTACAGAGTTTATCGAAACAGTTATCAAAACAGTAGCAGACCATGGTCCAGCAGTTTCTGGAGCTCACAATGCAAAAGTCACAGCACGTGCAGGTAAATCAGTAGTAGAATCACTAGTAACTGGTCTTCTTACTATTGGACCTAGATTTGGTGGAGCGATTGATGGTGCTGCGAAGTACTTCAAACATGCTGATGACAATAACCTTGACCCTAAAGCTTTCTTGAAATATATGAAAGGCGAGGGTGTTCCAATTCCTGGAATCGGACACCGTATCAAATCATTAAAAAACCCTGATTTAAGAGTCACAGGTCTTATGAATTTTGCAGAAGAACATTTCCCCTCAACACCACTTTTGGATTATGCCAAAACTGTTGAAGCATTGACTACTTCTAAAAAAGAAAACCTTATCTTAAATGTGGATGGTACTATCGGTATCCTGATGGTAGATATGTGGAGAGCTTTAGGTTACGAAGAAGCTGAGATTAATGAGTTTATCGAATCAGGTACACTCAACGCATTCTTCATCGTAGGTCGCTCTATTGGATTCATCGGTCACGTACTTGATGAAAAACGTCTTGCTATGCCTATGTACCGTCACCCAATGGATGACATTCTCTATGATGTACAAGAAGCAGAAGAGCTATAGGCTTTTTCTTCTACAACAGATAGTCGAATGAGTATTTTCTCATTCGATTATCTTCTTATCTTTTCAACTTCTTTTACCCTTCAAAAATTTTATCAATATCTTTTATGCTATAATCTAACTAAATAACCTACGCCTATCGAATAATTTGACCTATAGGAATCCTACTATGAAGGCTAAGTTTGATGAGTAAGATGGGAATGGTTATGATGGTGAATGAGATAGTGGAGGTTATGAGCTATCATTATCATCTGACTCTTATATTCGCTATATTTCTATTTAATTTAAAGGAGGGAAGTTAAGATGCTCACACCCCAAGAAGATATATTGAATTGGTTACATACACAAAAAGATTGGCTTCAAGAAGCTGCTTCAAAGATATTGACTCAAGATGAGATAAGTGATGCAGACATTGATGTATTAGTGGCACATCTAAAATTACCAATAGGTCAAACTGTGACAAGGACAAGGACTTTTCCTAGTCTAATTACAACTACAACACCCACTACATTAAGACTAAATACCATAAGTGAAGTAAAAGGCATAGATAGGTTAGCCCCTAGAAACCCATTAGCCTTTGGTACAGACAATCTTACTGTCATTTATGGAAATAATGGTTCAGGTAAGTCAGGTTATACGCGTATATTAAAGAGAGCTACAGGTAAAGCCAATGCTAAAGAACTAAAGTCTAATGTATATGTGTCACCAGTGCCTACAGATAGGTCTTGCAAGATTAACTATACTCTTGGTGGAACGCCTACTGAAGTTATTTGGAATGCTACCGATGTAGCAGTTGATGATTTGTTGGGGGTTGATATATTTGATACTGATAATGCAAATATGTATTTGACAAAAGAGAACGAGGCATCTTATATACCACCGTTGGTCGCATTATTTGAAAATCTTGTATCTGTCTGTAAAAGGGTATCGTTAAAACTTGAAGTAGAAAAAAATAGTCTTCTTAAGGGACTTCCTACGCTACCAACACAATACGAACATACTACAAAAGCTAGGTTATATAATAGGTTGAACCATGTATATACTGAAGAGTCGTTGGCAAGTATATTAGTTTTTACAGATGCAGATGTAAAAGCCATAACAGACTTGGAAGAACGACTAAAAGCAGAAGACCCTAATGCAGTAGCTATTAAATTACGAAAACAAAAAACACAACTTAATAGGGTGATTGCAAATATGGCAACGGCATATAGTAAAACTAGTCAAGAATCTTGTGATGAAATTATTATCCTTAAGAACACGGCACTGACTAAAAGACAAATAGCTATTGAAACAAATAGTAGTCAAGGAGATTTGTTTAAACTAGAAGGTGTCGGTAGCGAAACATGGAAAGCATTATGGGAAGCTGCACGGAAATATTCTGTTGAAGAAGCATATGAAGGTGATACATTTCCTAAGATAGAAGATGCTAGGTGTGTTCTTTGTCATCAAGCTTTAGATGATGATGCAAAAATAAGGATGAAAGGTTTTGATACTTTTGTAAAAAGTACAGTGGAAACTGATGCAACTACAGCAGAGAAGGCTTTTCAAGATAAGATAAATAGTTTACCTACTAGACCTAATACCGAAACTATTAAAAACTTAGTTGAGTTAAGTGCATTAACTCCTGAAGAATGGGAAGCCAAATTAGATACTATATGGACAGTAATAGAAGCTAAAGTAACTGAATTAAAAGCAACTGAATTAAAAGCAACTGATGGTAGTATAAAAATAGTTGGATTAGTCATTTCAGAGGATATATTAGCACTTACTACGATTAGTGAAGGTTATGAAACATTAGCAAAACAACATAATGAAGATGCTCTTAAATTTGATAGAGTAAAATCTAAAAGTGAGTTATTGGAATTAAAAACTTTAGAGTGGACATCGCAACAAAAAGATGCCATATTGGTTGAAGTTGCACGACTTAAAGCCTATAAAACATTAGAAGGTTTGATACTTTATACTGCAACAAGAAGTATTTCAACTAAAGCAAGTCAATTATCAGAAATTATTATTACTACTGAATATGTACGAAGATTTAATACAGAGTTAGTAGCTTTAGGAGCAAATAGAATAAAAGTTGAACTTGTAAAGACAAGACCAAGACATGGTGTAATAAGACATCAACTAAAACTAGAAGACTCTGTAACAGATACATCATTAGTAGATGTACTGAGTGAAGGAGAACAACGTATTATCTCTTTAGCTGCGTTCTTAGCTGATGTGACTGGACGAGAAGAATTTACTCCCTTTGTTTTTGATGACCCTATCTCATCACTAGACCAAGATTTTGAAGAAAAAACAATAGATAGACTTATAAAGTTAAGTAATGATAGACAGGTACTTGTGTTTACGCATAGGTTGACTTTTTTAGGAATTATTAGTGATAAAGCAACATCTGTAGCACAAGTTAATATAAGACAAGAACCTTGGGGAAGTGGAGAAGTTGGTGAGATACCTATTTATGGGAAAAAACCAGACACAGCATTGAAACATCTAAAAAATAGTAGACTGGTTACGGCTAAGAATCTCTATGACGAACATGGTTCAGAAGTTTATTATCCTTTAGCAAAAGCGATATGTAGTGACTTTAGAATACTACTAGAACGTATTGTTGAATATTACTTTTTAGCTGATGTAGTTCAAAGGCATCGAAGAGCTATTAACACAATGGGAAAGATTGGAAATCTTGTAAAAATTACTCAATCAGATTGTGATGTAATCGATAACTTTATGAGTAAATATTCTGTATATGAGCATAGTCAATCACCACAGATGCCAACTATAATGCCTGAACCTGATGAGTTAGAAAAAGATATAGATTCAATTTTAGCTTGGTATGATGAATTTAAGAGGAGATAATGTTCTAGGAGATAAACAGGGAGAGGAGAGAGTAGATGGGGTCTGGTGAACGTAATCTAAGTATCATCAATTTGAGTTTGATTTGAGAGGTTGTGGTAAAAAGCTTCTACAGATAAGTTGTAATACTACAAGCCCAAGGTGCTTTTTAGGCAAAAAAAGTATATATAATGTAAGCAGAGAAGAAGAAGCGAGCTATTTAGAAAAGAAAACAAAGAAATTTTCAATTTCTTTTGTAAAACCCTTGACAAGAGAAGGTTTTGGTGCTATAATACGCGTCCAACAACACAGAGACATCAAACAAGTGGTTTGAGAGAGT
>JAMOTK010000043.1 GCA_027062365.1 Sulfurovum sp. | reverse complement strand
TTAACAGAATTAGAGGATTCATCTCTACCATGAAAAAGAACAATCGTTCGGTGCTTGAGGAGTTGGGTAATGTATTGAAAAATGAAGTTTATCTACCTGTTTTTGTTTGATGCTGAATGGTTACGCTATACATTCTTGTCTCAACCTTTTCTACTCTCTTTATTCCACTCCAAAAGTCAAAACAACCTGCTTCTACATCACTATAAAATATCTCTCAATACCATGGCATAGTGTAGTACCACTAAATTTAATAAAAAGATTCCCATAGATGAGCCTTTGGAAAAAAGCTTTTGTATGGGTGTTTTGATTTTATGGAGGGTCATCATACTAATGCTCATGTGAATGACCGTAAGTAGGACGATGACCCCTACGATATAGAGCTTGATACGTAGAGCATCTATGACTTCATTGGTAATGTTAGAAAAAAGTATCTCTAAGAGTCCGTTGTTATTTATCATCGTATACCCTGTAAAAAGCAAGATAATCAGTGCCACCGTTTCAAAATATCCATAGATAGGACCAATACGAGGATAGACAGCCTCTTGGTCTTGCTTGTCTCGAAGACTAACCCCCAAAACAAACATAAAAAATGCCCCACCTATCCATGCAATAGCTGCCACGAGATGTAAATGTATCGCCCAACCCATTAGAGACGCTCTTTATGATGACCCATAGTACAATACTCTAAAGCATTCTCTTTGGTGATTTCTATGAGGGTATTGGGGTCAATATGTGTGTATTCTACTGTAAGACTATCATGGATAAGGTATACTTTAATCCCTAAAGCGTCTAATTTTAGATAGCTTTTATAGCCTATATTTTTGACGTACATGCTGTCTATATCATATTGGATAAAGTTTTGAAAAAAGAGTGCTGATTTATCATGCTTATAATGGTTTTTTTGTAGCACGATGCCTCTTTTTTTATCGATAAAGACAAACATATCAGCTTTTCTAAATCCTAATGCAATACTTTTTTCATCTGATTGAACAGGAATAAGAATCATAGTTAAGCATCCAACTTAAGTACTGCCATAAAGGCTTCTTGTGGTACTTGTACTCTACCGATAGATTTCATACGTTTTTTACCTGCTTTTTGCTTCTCTAAAAGTTTTCTTTTACGTGTAATATCTCCACCATAACATTTGGCTGTTACATTTTTACCCATAGACTTTACATTTGACCTTGCGATGACATTGTTACCAATACTAGCTTGGATAGCGACTTCAAAAAGCTGTCTAGGGATAAGCTCTTTGAGCTGTGCCACAAAGGCTAGACCACGTGTACGAGATTTTTCATCAGGTACGATAATAGAGAGTGAATCTACCACATCCCCTGCAACACGGATGTCTAATTTTACCAAATTACCCTCTCTAAATCCGATAGGCTCATAGTCAAAACTTGCATATCCTTTGGTAATAGATTTGAGTTTATCATAAAAGTCTAGTACAATCTCATTCATAGGAATGTCATACTCTAGGAGTACCCGTGTTTCATTGAGATAATCCATCTTAATTTGTATACCTCTACGGTCATTAAGTAGCTTGATAAGATTTCCTAAGTATTCTTGTGGTGTCAAGATAGTGGCTTTGACATACGGTTCAAATATTTTAGAAATTTTTTGAGGTTCAGGTAGTTCTGATGGGTTTTGTATCTCCATCTCATTACCATTGGTAAGTGATATTTTATAGACAACAGTAGGTGCTGTAGCGATAAGTTCAAGATTAAATTCACGTTCCAAACGCTCTTTGATGACTTCCATGTGAAGCATACCCAAAAACCCTGTTCTAAAGCCAGAACCCAATGCCATAGAACTCTCAGGCTCAAAGCTCAAAGAGGAGTCATTGAGTTTGAGCTTATTGAGTGCATCACGTAAGTCTTCAAATCTATCTGTCTCAATAGGATAAATCCCAGCAAATACAAAAGGCTTGGCAGGTTCAAACCCATGGATAACCTCTGCTGTAGGGTTCTTAGCATCGGTCACTGTATCCCCAACTTTTAGTGAATCCACAGTTTTGAGTCCCATGACCACGATACCTATCTCACCTGTATTAAGCTCGGTAGTATTGATGGGTGCTAGAGGATTTGGATACATGAGATTAAGAATTTGATGCTCATCTTTTGTACCCATTACTTTGACCATTTGCCCTTTAGCTATACGACCATCAAAGACTCTAACTAGTGCAACAGCCCCTAAATAATTATCAAACCAAGAGTCATAAATAAGTGCTTTCAAAGGTGCATCTTCATCTCCACTAGGAGAAGGAATCCTCTCTACGATACTATCTATAAGTTCTGCCACACCCTCACCTGTCTTAGCCGAGACTAGATTATGCTCAGTGGCATCTATGCCTATGGCTTCTTCTAGTTCGGTAAGTACCCTATCTGGGTCAGACGCTGGTAAATCTATCTTGTTGACCACAGGTAAAAGTTCTAAGTCATTCTCAATGGCAATATATACATTGGCAATAGTCTGAGCCTCCACACCTTGGGCAGCATCAACGATGAGCAATGCCCCATCACTAGAAGCCAAAGAACGACTCACTTCGTAAGAAAAATCTACATGCCCTGGGGTGTCAATAAGATTTAGAATATAATGCTCATCCCCTTTGATATAGTCAAGTCTTACAGATTGTGCTTTGATTGTAATCCCACGTTCTTTTTCGATATCCATGGTATCCATAACTTGTGCCGACATCTGTCTATCCGACACTGCCCCACACTCTTGGATAATACGGTCTGCCAATGTTGATTTGCCATGGTCAATGTGTGCAATGATTGAAAAATTACGAATATTTTTTTGTGGTATTTTTTTTGCCAATGTTTTTCCTTATTTGACGCTTACTTAATTTGATATTATATCTTATTTTAATATTAAAGTGAAGTTTTGGATTAGAAATTTTTGTTAACATAATAATGATTCTATTAATAAAATAGTATATAAATTTAAATTAGATGATACGTGTAAATTAAAAAAAATATTTTGAAATTATATAGGGAGAATTTTTAGGTATCCAAAGCAAGAAGCTTTGGATATGTGGATTAGCACATTTTGCACTGTACCATTGATTCTATCTTTGCTACTATAGACGGGTCTTCTAATGTGGAGATGTCTTGTGTGATAGGCTCATCTTTGGCTATGGCTCTTAGTATGCGTCTCATTATTTTTCCTGAACGTGTTTTAGGTAATCCTGAAACAAAAATCATGTCGTCACAAAGGGCTATATTTCCTATCTCTTTTTTGATAATAGTATTAATTGCTTTGACTTCGGCTATCTCATCTGCGATACCTTCATCTGATTTGAGGACGATATATGCGAATATCCCCTCTCCTTTTAGCTCGTGTGGTTTTCCTACTACGGCTACTTCGGCTACATTGTTGTGTTTTTTGATGGCAGCTTCAACTTCTGCTGTACCCATACGGTGTCCTGATACATTGATAACATCATCTGTACGCCCTGTAATTGTGATATATCCATCAGCCCCATAGATTGCACCGTCACCTGTAAAGTATACTGCTTTACCATCTTTTTGAACATCACCAAAATAAGATTTTTTATAACGTTCTTCATCTCCCCATACACCACGAATTTGAGCAGGCCAAGGGCGTGTGATACACATATATCCACTCTCACCTTCTCCTACTTTTTCTCCTGTTTCAGGGTCAAGTATCTCTGCCATGATACCAGGTAGTGGCAATGTAGCACACGCTGGTTTGATAGGGGTAGCCCCTGGTAGAGGAGAAACCACATGCCCTCCTGTCTCTGTTTGCCAATAGGTATCTACGATGGCACAGTTAGAGTTACCCACTTCTTCATAATACCATTTCCAAGCAGGAGGATCGATAGGCTCACCTACTGTCCCTAGTACTTTGAGTGAAGAAAGGTCATATTTACTAGGCTCTTCTTCTCCCATCTTGTGTAGTACACGTATAGCTGTTGGTGCTGTATAAAATTGGTTGATTCTATGGTTTTCTACCATTGCCCATGGACGACCTGCATCAGGATGAGTAATTACACCCTCAAACATCACAGTCGTAGCCCCCATTGCTAATGGTCCATAGACAATATAGGTATGACCTGTAATCCAACCTACATCAGCTGTACACCAATAGGTATCATTTTCTTTGACATCAAAGACCCATTCCATCGTCATTTGAGCCCAAAGGATGTATCCTGCTGTGTTGTGCTGTACCCCTTTTGGTTTGCCCGTACTCCCTGAGGTATAGAGTAAGAAAAGTGGGTCTTCGCTATCCATAGGTTCAGCTTTACAGTGTGTTGATTTACTTTTGATAAGCTCATTGTATGAGTAATCACGTCCTGCTACCCATGTCACTTCTTCATGGTTTCTTTCTACTACGAGTACTTTCTTTACAGGGCTTTCTCCCTCTAGTGCCGCATCTACAACTGGTTTGAGCATATAAGGTTTGGTCTTTCTGTACGCTCCATCTGCTGTGATGACTACTTTTGCCTCTGCATCTGCTATCCTATCTTTGAGTGCTTCTGACGAAAATCCACCAAAGACTATAGAGTGAATCGCCCCAATCCTAGAACACGCCAACATCGCATACGTAGCTTCTGGAATCATCGGCATATAGATAACGACTCTATCCCCTTTTTTGACCCCAAAATCTTCTTTGAGAAGGTTTGCAAATCTATTGACATTTTTGTATAAATCCAAATACGTAATCGTTTGCACATCCCCTCTGTCACCCTCAAAGATAATCGCTGCTTTATTTTTGCGTGTGTCTAAATGACGGTCGATACATTGGTGTGCTACATTGAGCTGTCCACCATCGAACCACTTGACAAAAGGAGCATTACTTTCATCCAATACGGTATCAAATGGCTTGAACCAATCTATCTTTTCATTGGCATAGTCTGCCCAAAATCCCTCATAGTCATCATTAGATTTTTTGACTAAAGCGTGGTACTCTTCCATGCTCTTAATCGTAGCATTTTTTGCAAATTCTGGATTGGGTTGATAAATATCTTGTGACATTGTATTCCTTTATGTTAATTAAAGTATTTTAGCATATAAAATATTTAGATATTAAAATACTTTCACAAGAGATTTAAAATAAGAGTATTTTTATCCGACTTGTTACATTTATTCTAATTAATTTTCTTTTAAAACTAAAGAAAACTATTATAACATGATACTGTAGCATTACTATAGCATTCATTTTTATTGTGTTAGCTATAAACACCTTTGTATTCTGAGATTTCTTGAAGCTTCAAATACATCACAGCATCATTGAGTGCATCATGTTTTCCTAATGTTGGAATATTTAGATTTTTCATAATAGTATCAAATTTTAAATCTACAAATTCATAAGAAGATTTCTTTTGGTATCGTTTATAATACATACTTGAAAGCTCTATACTTTTATTGGGAATTGTTGTGCCTATTATTTGTTTGGTATAACGATTAATCATCGCTATATCAAATTTGATATAGTACCCTATCAGCGTTTTATTGCCAATAAAATGAAGAAACTCTTCAATAGCTATTTTGGCATCTTTACTGTGAAGCATATCACAAGGACGGATGTGGTGTATCTTTATACTCTCTTCTGCTATGTGCTGTGTTGGGGTTAAAAATCTTTCAAAAGATTCACTTAATTTTATTTTGTTATGACTAAGCTTTACAGCACCGATAGAAAGAATCTCATCTTTTTTAATGTTTAAGCCTGTTGTCTCACAATCAAAAGAGACAAACTCTTCCTCTAACAGTTCCTCAAATAAAAATTCAAACTCTTTATTGTTGAGCTTAGATTTATGATATTTATGTTTTATTTTTTTGAACATTATTGGATATTGTCCAAACGAAAATGATGTATAATAAATTTTCGTAACCATTCAGCATAAAAGAAAAAAGCAAAGGAGAGTAGTTTAAAAGTAATTTTTTGATATAGTAAGGGATATATAGTAAGAGGAGTTTTTTATGCATAATCAAGATGAGATGTTAAGA
>JAMOTK010000042.1 GCA_027062365.1 Sulfurovum sp. | reverse complement strand
ACAAGTGTCAAATTACTAAGAGTGATATCTAACTCTTTTAAACTTTTAAAGTTCTTAACTTTTACTCTATCAATTTTCATACAATACCTCTTAATCTATTAAAGAGTATTCTTCTTACCTCTTCATGCGTTTGTGCTTCTATTTGATAAGTTATAAATGTCGTATCACTAATTATTCTTAATAGCTTATTTTCTAAATCATTAAAACTTTTACCATTTAAATCTTTTAAAAACTCTAAATCACTCAATATTAAATCTTTTTCTATAAAAAATCTTTGTATCGTATATAAGCGTTGTATTCCATCTACAATAGTCCACTCTTTGGTATTACTTACATCAAAATAAAATATAGGTAAAGGTAGTTTTAAAAGAATAGATTCTATCCATCGACTCATTTTTCTATTATCCCATAATTCTTCATCTCTTATTAAAGTTAAATCTAATTTTATCTCATTAATTTCAAGTTTAGTGATTAATAAAGGTAGTAAAATATTGACATGTGTTATCTTAATATCTTTAGAGGAAAAGTTTTTTTCTTCTAAATTCATTTTTACTTCTCCACAGCCTTCCCAGCAAAAGGCAACAAAGCACTCGCCCAAGTAAGACCTCCACCAAAGGTATCAAGAAGCATGAGTTCTCCATTTTGAAGTCTTCCACTCTCCCAAATGTCATTAATTGCCATAGGAATAGACGCTGCTGATGTGTTTCCATATTTTCCAACTGTAAGTACGACTTGTTCTTTATTCATTTTGAGAGCATCGCCTACGGCTTTGATGATACGGTAATTTGCTTGATGAGGGATAAAGTGAGGAATGTCTTCGCTGTTGATTTCATTTTTGGCTAAGATTTCTTTGACATCTTTTGTAAGGGTTTTTACGGCAAGTTTAAAGGTTTCGTTGCCTTTCATTTGCACAAAATTTAAGCCCTCGTCTATGACTCTTTGGCTTACTGGATTGACCGTCCCTGGGGCTGGGGTGACGAGGAAATCAGAGTATGAACCGTCTGCACTCGCGTGTAGGTCTATGAAACCCTCTTCTTTTTTGTCTGTAGCACAAATCATTGCTGCTCCTGCTCCATCTCCAAATAAAATACAGGTACTTCTATCTGTATAATCTACGATTGAAGAGAACTTTTCAGCTCCTACGATGAGTACATTTTTCTTCATGCCTGATTCTATAAAGGCTTTGGCAACAGAGAGAAGATAGACAAATCCAGAACACGCAGCCGATATATCAAAGGCTTGAACATCTCTGATACCTAATTTATCAGAGATAATACATGCCGTTGAGGGCATATTAAAATAATCAGGTGTCACAGTGGCACAAAGAACCAAATCAATCTCTTCTTTGGCTATGCCTGAACGCTCAATGGCTTTTTCACAAGCTTTTGCACCCATATCACTGGTGACTTCATTTTCTCCTGCGATATGACGCTCTGAAATTCCCGTACGCTTCAAAATCCACTCATCGGTGGTATCTACCATTTTTTCAAGGTCAGCATTGGATAAAATCTTTTCAGGTACATAAGCCCCGATAGAACGAAATGAAGCATATACTGCTGTAGTTTGTGACATGGTTATCCTTGGGATATAAATTATAGCTTATATTTTAACATAATTTTAAAAGGA
>JAMOTK010000041.1 GCA_027062365.1 Sulfurovum sp. | reverse complement strand
CTTATTTTGTATGTGTGCCATCGCAAAAAGGCTCATTAGCACTTTTTTTACATGAACATAAATAATACTCTTTACTCTCTTTTACACTAAATGCTGTAGGTGTAAAATCTGTCCCTTTATGTGAGCCATCACATAAAACACCATCCTTACTTTTACCACATGTGCAGTAGTGATACTCTTTTCCTGCTTCTAAATTCATTTGTACTGGTTGTGACATAATATAATCCTTTAATTACTAACTAGTAGTATATATTTAAAAAAAAGCTACTGTGCTTTGTGTAACTTTCTTAATAAGCTAAATAAAATTTCCATCTCATCATCATCTAAAACCTCAAAATAACTTTGTAGATTTTTGGCATGCTGTGGAAACAACTGCTCGATAATATCTTTTCCCTTTTTGGTTATAGAGAGTATCGAAGACCTTTTATCTTTTGAATCAGGAACTGAATTAACTAAACCATCTCTTTTTAGGTTTCTTACAACAACAGTAATATTACCAGGTGTTCCCATCGTAAGTTTGGTTATAGCACCAATACTCAAATCACCCCTATGGTATAAAACTTCTAAAACTTGAAACTGGTTCATGGTTAAATCACATGATTGAATATAAAGTGACTCTTTAGCTCTTATTTTATTAAAAGAGCGAAAAAGCTGTATCCAAGTTGTCATAGCTTTATCAGCACGAGAGCCATAACTTTTAAGTCTGTTTATTTTCATATCATTCATTCCTTGATAATATATTACTACTAATTAGTAATAATGTCAAGATATTTATCTAAATTCATCTTTTGAATTATTTTTTGTTTCAAATTTTCCCAACTAAGAAAATTGACTTAATCGTATTAGCACTTAGTAATGAAAACCTAACAGACAGCTACACTTATACCTTTTATGATACGCTATCAGACCACAACGGAGCATCAAGTAATAACTTAGGTGTTAAAGGAAAAAAACTGTTACACAATGGAGTATAGTGAGGTGGGATAAGGATTATACAATAGATAGAGATACTTTTTTAATAACAGAATATCCTCATAAAATCTTACCTATAGTAACTTTTGGGTATAATTCGCGAAAAATACAGAGGACATGCTTCTCTTTTAGGATACTTTAATGCAAAAAATTAAAAATATTGCCGTTATCGCTCACGTTGATCATGGTAAAACAACACTAGTAGATCAACTTCTTCAACAAAGTGGAACCTATGCAGCACACCAAGAGGTGCAAGAGAGAGCCATGGACTCTAATGATATTGAAAAAGAAAGAGGAATTACGATTCTTTCTAAAAATACAGCGATTAGGTATGGCGACCACAAGATTAATATTATTGACACTCCTGGTCACGCCGATTTTGGTGGAGAAGTGGAACGTGTTCTTAAGATGGTTGATGGTGTACTTTTACTTGTCGATGCACAAGAAGGTGTAATGCCTCAAACTAAATTCGTTCTTAAAAAAGCGATTGGTTTTGGTCTTATTCCTGTGGTTGTTATCAACAAGATTGATAAAGATGGTTCAGACCCAGATAGAGTTATGGACGAAGTATTTGACCTTTTGGTTGCACTTGATGCCAATGAAGAACAACTTGAATTTCCTGTACTCTATGCTGCTGCTCGTGATGGCTATGCAAAATGGGAAATGGAAGATGAAAACAAAGATATGACACCACTTTTTGATGCTATTATCGAAAAAGTACCTTATCCAGTAGGTTCACCAGATGCTGATACACAAGCACAAGTATTTACACTTGATTCTGATAACTTTGTAGGACGTATTGGTATTACACGTATCTTTAATGGTAAAGTAAAAAAAGGTGATGAGTACCTTCTTGTTAAAGCAGACGGAAGTAAATCAAAATCACGTATCTCTAAACTTATTGGGTTTAAAGGTCTTGAAAGAATTGATATTACAGAAGCTGAAGCTGGTGACATCGTGGCGATTGCAGGATTTAATGATATTGATGTAGGGGATTCTGTTTGTGACCCTCAAAATCCTGTAGCACTTGACCCTATGCATGTAGAAGAGCCTACACTCTCTATTATCTTGTCTGTAAACAATGGTCCTTTGGCTGGTCAAGAAGGGAAGCATGTTACCTCAAACAAGATTTCTGAGAGACTTGAAAAAGAGATGGAGACAAACATCGCAATGCGTATGGAGCCTATGGGAGATGCGTCTTTCAAAGTATCTGGTCGTGGTGAGCTTCAAATCGGTATTTTGGCAGAAAATATGAGACGTGAGGGCTTTGAATTTATGTTGGCACGTCCAGAAGTTGTAACCAAAGAAGAAAATGGTGTAAAGATGGAACCATTTGAGCATTTGGTTGTCGATGTGCCTGAGCAGTTTCAAGGGGTAGCTATCGAAAAACTAGGAAAAAGAAAAGCAAACATGACTTCTCTTGTACCTATGCCTGATGGGACTATCAGACTAGAGTTTGAAATCCCTGCACGTGGACTTATCGGATTTAGAAATGAGTTTTTGACAGATACAAAAGGTGAGGGTATCATGAACCACTCTTACTTAGAATATAGACCGTATTCAGGTACAGTAGAGAGTAGAACACCAGGGGCATTGGTGTCTATGGATAATGGTGAAGCCGTAGCCTTCTCTATCTTTAACCTTCAATCACGTGGTGTAATGTTTATCAGCCCACAAGAAAAAGTATATGCTGGTATGGTTATCGGTGAGTCTGCACGTCCTGGAGATTTGGATGTCAATCCACTCAAAGGTAAAGCACTTACAAACATGAGAACATCAGGTACAGATGAAGCAGTGAAGCTAGTTACACCTAGACAAATCACACTAGAATCTGCGATGGAATGGATTGAAGACGATGAGCTTATCGAGATTACACCTATCTCTGTAAGAATCCGTAAAAAATCTCTTGATGCAAACATAAGAAAACGTCAAGCAAGAGACAAAAAAAACTCTAAATAATACGTACTAAAATATTTGTTATACTTCTTTCCCAAAGATTTTTTGGGAGAGACTTTCTTTTTTATCTTCTTCTTTTTTAACCTCTTCTTTTTATTTTTCATATTAATATGATATACTATTTGTATACTAGTAAAAGGAAAATATATGAAATTACACAAACTAATACTTACTTCAAGTGTCGCATTATTGATGCTAACAGGATGTTATAATCAGCCAGGTCTTGTAGAAGATGGAAGTTATAACCGTACCAAAACAGGTGCAGGTACAGGGGCATTGGCTGGGGCTATGATAGGATATAACACAGGAAGTCATGACGCAAAAAGTGCCATTATCGGTGGTCTTTTAGGTGCTGCTATTGGTGGTGCTGTAGGATATAGTATGGATGAACAAGCCAATGCTATGGCACGTGCCTTAGGTACAGGAGTCAACAATGACCCATTAGCTGCACTTGACCCTAATAATACTATTATCGTCTCAAAACACGCTACGTATGTTAAGATTATGTTTAGAGACCGTATGATGTTTGCTAGTGATTCGGCACGACTTCAATCTTCTGCTAAATACAAAGTAAAAAAGGTAGGACAACTTCTTGCTAATTATCCTCAAACTGTGGTGGGTATCGCAGGATTCACAGACAATACAGGAGGCTATGACCATAACCAAAGACTGTCACAAAGACGTGCTGATACTGTGGCAACGCTACTTAGTATGAATGGAAGACCTTATACAAAAGGATGTGCGTACGACAAGGCGATTGTCCCCAATAATTCAGCTAGAAATAGAGCACTCAACAGACGTGTAGAAGTCTATCTTTATGCAGACAGAGGCAATCTAGCTGACCCTTGTCGTTAATTATTTCAATGAGCTAAGCTGACGCTTGGCTTGTTCGGTATGAATATTTCCAGAGAGAAACTGGTCTTCAATCCTATTGACAGTAGAAAGCAGTTTTGTTTTGAGTGCTTCTCCTCTAATTCTATCTTCTATAAAACTTTTCATTTCAGAGAAATTTGGAAAAAGGGCTAAAAATTCATGTTTTAGACTAGACTCTTGCCATGCGTTGATTTGTGTATATGTATCAGCCCCTGTGAGGTCTAATATATTTTGACCAATACTATCAGAAGCATGATATTCATCAAATTGATGCTTCGTATTGTATTCATCATTCTTTAATCTATCGTCCTCATCTTGAATACCTCCTACAAAATTCGTAAGAAAATAAATACCACCTATCCCAATTGCTACATACGTTAATAAACTCTTATCCATGATTAACCCCTTATTATGTATAATATTTTAGTAATTATACACTACCTTAGCCAAAAAATTCTAGCTAAAGGGAATGTGAAATAATATTCTAAGTATAATAACGAAAAAAATTTCAAAAAAAATCAAAGAAGATACATAAAAATGGAATCATTAAACACAGATAGGATGGTTGTGATAAAATGCAACTTGATACAAAAAGTGACTAAAGGAGACTGTTAGCTATGCATTAATCATTGATTTGCCAAGTGTTCACTTGAATAGTCTATAATACTCTTACGGAAGAGATAATCTTTCAGAAAAACGATAGTAAGAGTTTATTTATTTCCTTGTCCGAAACTGTAAGTATCCTTGTTTCTCTTATATCGTCTCCTTAGAAGCGACATATTCATATTTCCTTGTAATCTATATGATTTTTTGTTGCTCGCTTCTTTTACCCTTATTTTTTAGCAATATAAAAGTTTTGAAAAATAATTAACAATTATTGTAAATATGTATTTTGGGGAAAAATGAGATGGTGCTCGATACAAGATTTGAACTTGTGACCACCTCCATGTCATGGAGGCACTCTACCGCTGAGTTAATCGAGCAATGAATTGGAAATAAAATTATATCTAAGAATACTTAAATATTTATATTATCTATATTAAAAGTTATTTTTAACTTCTTGTGATAAAATTAGAATAATAATACTTTATTAAGGAGAGTGCTATGGCTGTACATAACGGTAATTATAATAAAGAGAAGAAATATGCACTTTCTCACTTTTTATTGGTACTAGTGATGACAATAACTGTTTTTATCATCCTCTCTTTCCAATCACAAAATTTCAATCCTGATCATTTGAAATTAAAAATATTATTTATGGGTTTTTTAATCTATTCTTTTTTTCATTATATTCTTATCATTCGCTTTCCCAATACAACGGTCGTTTTACGTCGTCTTGTACTTATTATTTTTGATTTAGCAGTACTTACTGCGATGATATTTTACTTAGGGAATCATGGTATTTATCTCTTTTCTTTTTATCTTCTTATTGTGATGGACGTTGGGGTTAGCTTTGGATTTGTCTATTTTTATTTTTCTGTGATACTCACTTTGTCTTCTTGGGCAGTGCTTTTACTCTATTCTCCGTATTGGCTAGAGCATTATAGTATCGTGGGTACGTTTGCTATTTCTACTTTTTTGATTCCTTTTGTATATTTAAAACAAATGAGAAAAATGCACCAGCAACAAGACAGCCTAAATGAGACACTCCTCACTACAAGCCATGATGCTAACTATGATGCCCTTACAGGATTAGCCAATCGTAAACTTTATGATAAATATATGAAAAATCTTTTAAAAGAGAGGGAATTTTTTGCATTACTCTTTATTGATTTAAACAAATTTAAAGTTATTAATGACACCTATGGGCATGATGTAGGGGATGAAGTACTGATTGAAGTGGCTAGACGCTTGACTGCTAGTATTGATGAAGACGATATGTTAGCAAGGCTAGGGGGTGATGAATTTGTGATTATCACCAAAAGAAAAAAAGTATTTTTACCCAAATTTATCGAAAAGCTAGAGCAGACAACTATCGGTAGGCACCAAATAGACAATGTGTCTGTACTTATCGAACTAAGCATAGGTATTAGTCTTTTCCCTGATGATAGTAAAACAGAAATATTCTTACGTAAATATGCTGATGAAGCCATGTATATTGCCAAAAAAGCAGAAGGAAAATACCATATCTTTTATGAAGATATAAAAGAAAGTCTCTAAAAGTAAATATTGGTTATAATGGTAGCATTTTTAACGCTGACAGAGTACGTTGCGTAACTATAAAGGGCTAATTTGAACGAAAATTTGATAGGTTACATTGATGACCAAGGTAATATAATAGACACACAAAGTGCTGGAGAGAATCCAACATTCACAGCCATAGAGTATGATAACTCCGAAGCATCGTTAGAGATGCTTCGTCACTCTACGGCACACCTTATGGCACAAGCCATTACAGAACTCTATCCTAATTCACAGTTTTTTGTGGGTCCTGTGATAGAAGAGGGTTTTTATTATGATTTTAGAATAGATGAGCAGATAGGTGAAAATGACCTTAAATCTATCGAAAAAAAGATGAAAGAACTCATCAAGAAAAAATACAAAATTGAAAAATATGAGATAAGTAAAGCAGAAGCATTGGTCAAGTTTGCCAATGATGACTTGAAGCTAAAAGTGATGGAACGTATCACAGATGATACCCTTAGTATCTATAAACAAGGTGAGTTTGAAGACCTTTGTCGTGGTCCTCATGTACCTGCTTTACGTTTTTTACATAACTTTAAGCTCACTCGTGTGGCTGGGGCATATCTAGGTGGAGACGAAAAGGCTGAAATGCTCACACGTATTTATGGTATCGCTTTTGCTGATAAAGCGTCTCTCAAAGCACACCTTAGTATGCTAGAAGAAGCCAAAAAACGTGACCATCGTAAGATTGGTACTGAGATGGAACTCTTTATGTTCAACGAAGAAGCAGGAGCAGGACTTCCTTTTTGGATGCCAAAAGGTGCAAAACTTCGTTATAAACTAGAGAGTATCTTGCATAAAGCACACCTTAGACGTGGGTATGAACCTGTACGTGGACCAGAGATTTTGAAAGCTGATATGTGGAGAACTTCTGGACATTATGCCTGTTATGGCGACAATATGTACCTCACAACGATTGATGAGCAAGAATATGGTATCAAGCCTATGAACTGTTTGGGGCATATCTTGGTCTTTAAACAAGCACAAAAATCGTACCGTGACTTACCTTTGCGTTATTATGAGTATGGTGTGGTACATCGTCATGAAAAATCAGGTGTATTACATGGACTTTTACGTGTGCGTGAATTTACACAAGATGATGCACATATCTTTTGTGAGCCAGAGCAGATTGCTTCGGAGGTTTTAGAGGTTGTGGAGTTTGTTGATTCTGTGATGAAACTTTTTGGCTTTGAGTACACGATGGAAATCGCAACCAAACCAGAAAAAGCTATCGGAGAAGATGCTGTATGGGAACTAGCGACACAAGGGCTAAGAGATGCCCTAGATGGTAACAGTCTTCCTTATACGATAGATGAAGGTGGAGGGGCATTTTATGGCCCTAAGATAGACATCAAAATCACAGATGCCATCGGACGTAAATGGCAATGTGGTACGATTCAAGTCGATTTCAATCTTCCTGAACGTTTTGATGTAGAGTATGTAGCAGAAGACAATACACGTAAAAAACCAGTGATGATACATCGTGCTATTTTGGGTTCTTTTGAGCGTTTTATCGGTATATTGACAGAGCATTATGCAGGAGAATTTCCTTTCTTCTTAGCCCCTGTGCAAGTGATATTTATCCCTATTTCGCAAAGTCATGTAGCGTATGCAAATGCCCTTAAAAAAGAATTACGATATAACGACATCGATGCAGAAGTCTATGATAAAAATGATTCCTTGAACAAACGTGTACGTAACGCAGAGAAACAACGTGTCCCTTATGTGGTAATTATCGGGGATGAAGAGGTGACAAATAAAACAGTTGCTATTAGAGATAGACGAAATAAAGAGCAGTATAATCTTACACAAGATGAATTTATGGTAAAATTGGGTAAACAACTTCAAGAAGGCAAAATTTGAGCAGACAAAACGATAGAAATAATAGAGGTAGAAAAAAAGCAGATGATACCATCATGAATGATGCTATCAGAATCAGAGAGCTTAGAGTTCTTGGCGATGATGGTGAGCAATTTGGTATCATCTCTCGTGATGAAGCAATGGATATTGCAAATGAAAAAGGTTTAGACCTTGTACTCATGTCACCAGATGCCAAACCTCCTGTAGCCAAAATCATGGACTATGGTAAACATAAATATGAGCTAGAAAAAAAGAAAAAAGAAGCACGTAAAAATCAAAAAAAGATTGAAGTCAAAGAAGTTAAGTTTTCTTGTAAGATTGCTGAAAATGACATCAATTATAAAGTCAAACATGCACGTGAATTTTTAGAAAAAGGCAAACATGTAAAACTACGTGTATTTTTAAGAGGACGTGAAATGGCAAACCCTGAATGGGGTGTAGATGTACTCAATCGTGTATGGCCTATGCTAGAAGACGTGGGTAACCTTGAAAGTCGTGCGAGTCAAGAGGGTCGTTATATCAATATGTATGTAACACCACTCAAAAAGTAAACGCTTTATAGAGCGTTTACTATAAAGTAGAGGAATTTACTTAAAATGACCACCCAATCCCTATCTCAACACGGTCATCGTCTGTACCTCTTTTGTCTCTTATGACATAATCGGCTTTAAGGACAACATTGTCAATAGGGTTATAATTAAGACCTACAGTTGTCATGATAATATCGTCTTTTGTATCATCTGTGGTATAGGCTTCGTATTGTACAAAAGGTGTCCATTTATCTATGGCATAAGAGGCATTGATATAATATCCACTTCCTTTTTTACTAATGTCTTGTGCCACACCTTCGCTGTCAAAGTTATTGCCATCTACTTCATTGATGGCATATAAACCATGAATATCAAAACCATTCATTTTCATTCCTGCATGAATTTCTGCGATACTTGTAGAAACATCTACGCCTGATGACCCTTGACTTGCATCTCCTGCATACAAAGACGCACCTATATAGATAATATTGGCTTGGTAATCAATACGCCCTACAAATCCAAAATCTTCGGCTTTAGATTTTTGCCCATTTTGACGCATTCCTCTGATACTTGACTCTCCATCACTAGCATCAAGCCCTGCGATAATCCCTGCTTGGTAAGAGATGTTTTCTATTTTACCATGAAGCATCACCCCATTTTCATGCCATGTTGAGGGAATAATATATTTTTCAGTTTCAGGACGAGAAACCGTATTAAATGCTGTTGGTTCATGGTAAAGATTGACCATACCTACAGGGACAATAAAGTGACCCACTTTTGTTGAAAGAGATTCATTTACCTTAAAATCAATATAGGCTTGTTCTATGATACCATATCCACCAGTACTTTCTCTTCCTCCATGTTCCCACTCTATCTCTGAAACCAATTTGATGTTTTCTGTAAATTGGTAACCTACATAAAGAATAAATCTATAAATATCTAATTTATCTTTACCATCTTTATCAAGGTAATTTGTATAATCCATTTTACCATATCCACCAAAAGAGACTTTGTCTAAGGCTGTATTTTGTACTTCAGGTATCTCATCTACAAGAGGAGTGAGTGTTTCTATATTCCCTGCTGATTGTGCCAATGCTGTAAGTGCGACCAAGCTTAATAGTGTGTGTTTCATTTTTGTTCCTTTATTTAATAATAATTATCATTATATTTTGTAGACAGAAGAATAGCAGAATAAACTTAATTTTAGATAATAATGAAAGTAATTATCATTTACTTTATTTTAAGCTAAAAAAAGTATACTTCTTAAAAATATCAAAGGTTTTACGCATGAAAGCTTTCTTTATAGGCATCTTATTAAGCTCAACCATCCTTTATAGCCAATCAGCACCCTCCTTAAAAAAACTCTTTAAAGAGGCTTTTGGTCAAGAAGTGAGCATAGGACAAAAACAAATACACTTAACAGCGTCAGAAAAGAAAGCCCTAGAAAAAGAGGCAAAAACCAAAATAGATTCCTCAAATATACGCTTTTATGTGATACAAAAAGGCAAAAATATAGAAGGTTATGGCGTACTACTCATTCAACGCATACGCACCAAAAAGGCCGTGATACTTTACCTTATTGACAAAGAGATAAAGCTCAAAAACATTGAAATACTCGCTTTTCATGAACCCTCAGAATACAAACCTTATCCCAAATGGAAAGAGGCTTTCGTAGGCAAAGGCATAGAAGACAAACTCAAAACAGGCTATGCTATCCCCAATATTTCAGGAGCAACCCTCTCGGCAAGAGCCATTACCAATGCCTCACGCATTGCTTTAAGTATTGTGCGTAAAGAGCGTTAAGTATCGCCATGAAATTTCTCATTAAAAAAGAGTTAGAATATACAACACTGCTCAAACATTTGATAGTCGCTCTAAGTATGGCTTTGTCTTTATATCTACTATTGGACATCGTCTTACACGGATTTTTCCTAGGCACAGATACAATCTCCATTGCCCACACACTCTATGGTAACGAAGCAGAATATACCGAGCCTATCCCCCTAGACAGCCTTTTATTACAGATACATATCGACCTTTTCATGAGCCTTGTCTCTTTCATGCTCATCTCTTCTATCTATATTCGTTATTTTAGCCACAGAACCTATACCAAAATACTCGTACATCTGCTCTTTGTCACAGGTCTTCTAGCCCCACTCTCTATTCTTATCGCCTATTTTACTAGTCCTATACTCATCTATATATGGCTAGGTTCTTTTCTTTTGTCACATATAGTCGCTATCTTTATGTCACTCAAGACCATCAAAAAGCTCTTAACACTATGAAATACCTTGCTCTTTACAAACTCCCCATCAGATATATGCTAGTCTATACGCTTCTCATACTCTTTTCAGGCATTTGGATTTTCCTCCTCTCTCATGAGCTAAATGTTCCTCTCAAAATCAGCCTACAAAGCTTTATAGAAATAGCCACCCCTCATCTTTTTGCTATAGGGACACTTATTTTTATTGTTACCCATTTTCTACTCTTTAGCAGTAAAATCAAACATAAAACTTCACGCATTCTTTCGCTTATGCTCTTTGTGATGGCACTTTTGAATATTTTGGTATATTTACCTAGTGTGTTGGGCTTTGAGGTATTTGGGTGGGTGAAAGGGGTGTTTATGTTTGGGTTTGTGGCTCTGTTTCTAGGAGTAACTGTTTTCTAGGATGGTCTCTATAAATTGAAGTATTTCAAATCTATAAACTTTTCCAAATTCCCATGACGCACTTTCCCTTTAGTCTCAACCACGACAAATCCAATCTCCGAATGCTTTTTTAAAAATGCGTAGGCTTCTTCTTTGGGCATCACCGATATGGCTGTGGCATAGGCATCTATTTTACTATTGTCAGCGATAGTAAAAAGAGAAACAGAGACAAAATCTTTGCCTTGTGAGGCTGTTTTTGGGTTGAGTAAATGGTGGTTTTTTGGGTTTTGGATATATCGGCGATACGTACCTGAAGTGGAGATAGAGAGGTTTGGGACTTTACTTTCAATAGAGGCAAAGGGTTGTTCAGAATACGGCGATTGTAAGCCAATTTTACAAATATCCAAACAACGCATATCTCCTGAAAGAGCGATGATTCCTTTTGTGGTATTGTGTTCTTGGAGGAGTAAGGCTACTTTATCTACAGTATAGCCTTTGCCCATTCCTCCTAAGTCTAGGGTAATATTTCTTTCTGTAGTAATCTCTGTTGGGCTATACATAATACCCTTGATATTCAATACAATAGAATCTACTTCTTTGGGCAAAGGAATCCTCTCCTTTTCTTCTCCAAAATGATACAGATTTTTAGACAAAGAGCCAATAGTAATATCAAAGTAGCCTTGGGTCTCTTTATAATACTGTTGTGATACTGTGAGTGCTTCCACAAGAGAAGGATGAGACATCACTGTATGCCTGTGATTAAGTCCATATACCAAAGCATTTTTATCGTAGCTAGAGAGGACGGTTTCTAAGGATTGTATCAAAGAAAAGGCTTTGCTAAATAGGGCTTCTTTATGTGAAGGAAGAGTCAAAGACACCAGCGTCCCCATCTGTATTTGGGTACGGGTTTGCATCTCTTGGGCAAAAATAAACATAGGAAGAATAAAAAATAAGTATAAAGTTTTCATTTATGTATCATAGTGTATTAAATATCTAATCTTGATAAAGATATAATAAATAAACGAGATTAAAATATAGTCAAAGTATATCATTCCTAAAGTATGAGGATTCTCAAAAGAAATAAGGGTACTGGAACAAAATAATATAGGGTAAAATAAAATGAAGAAATTATTTAAAAAAGTTAAAACTAATGATTATTTTATCTATGGTTTTATTACACAATCAAACAATTATTTAATAGATACATGGAGTGGATATTCAATTAATAATATGGATATAGTAGCTGAATATTCTAATGAGTATATACTAAGCTATGATAATGTAGAATATCTTTCATATATTACATTACTTTCACTATTTTTTAATCCAACTAAAAATAATCATATTATATATATAAATTATTTTGAGGAAGTTAAAGATGAATATGCTATCAATAGTAATTTTATACTAGACAGAATATATGAAATTATTGAAGAAAAAATTCCTTTATATAAAGGAATCTTTGAAAAAAAAGATAATTTATATATGAAAGAAATTTTGAAGATTAAAAACTTATTTTCATATAACATTACTAGTGTTAATGGTGATTCAAGTCAAGGATTTACTTTTATCGTTACAGATAAGATAGCTCCACGAAAGGATTTAGTAGAGTTACTAAATAAAGAAAAAGATATTAATATGGTTCTAAATTATATTTCTTATATGGTTGTTTTTAAGGTAGGTCATGATGGAGGAGATATTAATGGTTTTAATATTTATTCTAAAAATGATATTGAAGAAGATATTTTAAAAATAGAAAAAACTTTTTTATCTCGTGTAAATAATTTCAATAGTAAACTAGAAAATATATCTGATGAATTAGAATTTGTTAATGCTTTAGGAAAATTTATCGGTAATGATGAAAATGATAAATTAGTATGGTAATAATTTTTATAAAATACTAAACTATCTCATAATGTAACTTCAATCCTGCTCCTGTCATTACGAAGCCTGAGATAGTAATCTTGCCTTCATGTACCATGGTGTGATGGGTTTTGCATAAAGGGATGAGGTTGTATTTGTGGTTTTTGTGGAAGTGGGTGATGTTTCCTTCTTTATCGGCATCTTTTTGGGCTGAGATATGGTGGACTTCTTCTACGGTTTTATCACATAAGGTACATTTACTTAGGTAGAGGGTTTTATTGTATTTACTGCTTTTTTGTTGGCGTAGTTTTGTCATATCTGAGCCACCGTGGTTGAGGTTTTCACGGATGGTTTGTGCCATGGTTAGAAATGCTTTATCCATGTGTAGTGATTTGGCAAATTCTAAGCCGTAGAGACTGTCTCCTCTTCCTAGCTGTAAGACACGGTTGTAGATAAGTGTGTCGTTATCGTCATCATACTTGATACCTAGATGCAAAAAGATAAGATGTTTGAGGTTTTGTAGTTGGGGAATGTTTTCTAGTTGGTGTAAATGTGTGGCAAAGATAAAGGTGCTTTTGAGTGAGATGAGTCGTAAAATAGCACTCGATACGATGGCTAGAGCTGACTCTGTTTCTGTACCTTGGCTTATCTCATCGCCCAAGACCAAGGAGCGTTCATTTGCACGATTGAAGATATTTTTGAGTTCCATCATCTCTACGGCGAATGTGGATAAGCCTTTATAGAGATTGTCTTGTGAGAGGATACGTGTAAACAGTTTGTCATACAGACCAAAACGAAGTTCTACAGCAGGGACAAAAAACCCTGCTTGAGCTAAGATAACACTTATCCCTATACTCTTCATAAGCGATGATTTACCAGAAGAGTTGATACCGTAGAGGAGTATGCCTAATACATCTTCTCCTTCACTGGCATTGAGTGTGATATGGTTGTGCTTGGTTGCGTTGTTGCTCCCTAAAAAGACATCATTGGGGACATAGATACCTCGTGCGTCATTGGATTCGATGATAGGATGACGTAATCCTATCGCTTCATAAAAGATACCTTCTTCTAAGATAGGACGAGAAAAATTCATGCTTTTGGCACACTTGGCATTGGAAATAGCCACATCAATCGATGCGATAAAGTCTATAATCTTGTCAAGCAAGAGAGAGAATCGATGCTCTAATACATCAAGGCTTTCAATGTAGCGTTGTTTGACCATAGAGATAAGTTTGATTTGAGTGCTTTCATAATGACGTGTAATCTCTTCAAACAATGGGGCATGTATCTTGACACTATTTTTGAGATATTTATAGTGAAAATCCTTAAAAAAATGATGTTGTGTATCAATCGTTACAAAAGAGTCTTTGAGTTGATTTTCAATGAGGGTAAATCTATTTTTACTGAGGTTTAGATAATATCCCTCACTCTCTAAGTAGGCAACGCTTGTGTACTTGTGGCTAGTTGATGGAGCTTTATCTTTGTCAAAAAGAGACTCGACATGGGTGGCTACGGTTTGCATTTTATCGGTTTCTTTGTTTTGCTTACTGAGTAGCGTATCGATAGTAGGATAGACCCCATTTTTAAAAAGATTGGCACTAATTTGGTCTATACGAAATTTCGCACATAAGTCCAAATCAAAGGTATCTTCTATCATCTGTGACATTTCTAAGCTCTCGTCATACAAGGCACTGTCTATCTCTATCCCATGGCTTTTGGCATCTTTGAGCAGATTGAGTACAGCATCGAGTGACATCATAATATAGCTAAGTTCCACAGGATGAAGTTTGCGTAGTTTGATACGTCTAGTGATACGTTCTAGGTCATAGATTTGTTTGAGATGTGTCTCATAAGAAGCGATATTTGGCATCAGTAGTTCACTCAAATCATAGCGTTTTTCTAGTAAAGTTTTGTCACAAATAGGATTGAGAAGACGCTCTTTGAGGAGGCGTTTCCCAAAGGCTGTAGAGGTTTTGTCCATAAGAGAAAGGAGGGTCTTATCTGATGGGTCACGAGAGATGATAGAGAGTTGCTCCATGGCATTATTGCCTATGTACATATAGCGATTGTTCCCCAAAAATTGAGGTTTATTCATCTTCTCTATGATACTCTCATCGTGTTCTATGACAAAGTCAATGAGTACAGCTAGAGATTCGGTGGTATAAGGATGACGCTCCAAATCTAAAAATTCAATAGCAGAAAGAAAAGAATTAATCATAAAAATACGAGAAAATAGTTCATTTTGAAAGTGGATTTTAAAGCGTTTTGTATTGATGGAATAGTGTAGATTTTCTAGTTCTAAATAATGAATAATCCACTCTTTATCAATCTCTTTGGCATTAAATGTCAAGATAACCTCAGAGGTATTATAGGTCTGTAGTAGGTTAAATACTTCATCAAGGGCATAGGTCTTGTCATCACGTGTGGAGTGTATTTCATTGCATAGTGTCTTCCCTGTCGAGACATCTATGGCACTGTATCCTACAGAAAAGATACCAGCATTTTCATCTATCATTAATGAGGCGATATTATTTTCAGTCGTTTCATGAAGATACTCAAAATTTGTCCCAGCAGAGATAATATTGGAGACATAGCGTTTGATATGGGGCATTTCTCCTTTTTGTTTGACAAGGACAATGGTATATTTTTTACTTTCTATGAGCCTAGAGAGGTAACGATCTAAAGAGATAGCAGGAAACCCTGCCAATAGAGGATTGGAAAGAGAGTTTTCAAGTATCGCTTTGCTTTTGCGAGTGAGTTGAATATTGAGAAGTTCAGCTACCTCTTTGGCTTTGCCAATTTTCATCTCATCATTATTGACTTCATAGACTTCAAAAAATGTACCTATCTCTATAAAAACAAGGGCATCTTTCCCATATTTTTCTTCAAAATAGCGTTGTAAATCAAAATATACTTCGGTGAGAAGTTTCTTTTTTTGAGAAAGTATTTCTGTAACTTTATCCACGCAATAGACCCTTATATTTAGTAGGTAGATTTTAGCATAATATGGGTTAAAGGCTTTGATGGGAAGTCCCACCAAAGAGAGGGTAGAGTAATTTACTTAAAAGTTATACATTACACCAACAAATACAGCATCACCACGAGGACCTTCTATATCAGAACCTTCGTATTCAGCCATTAATGTATAGTGGTCATTCATTGCATATTCAATACCTACAGCATAAGCAAATCCATCAGAATCTTTGTCAATATGAAATTCTTCAATCTCTTCTGTTTCAGATTCATATCCACCTTTTACAAAGACACCAAAAGTATCTGTTACATGCATTGTATAGACTAAGTGTATCGCATGTGTAGTATATGTTGCATCCCCCTCATGTGGGTGAAGACCATGGTCATCTGTTTCGGTTACAGTATTTGTAGCATGAGAAAAGTCATATTCTACAGCAAAACCATTTCCTATTCTATATCCTAAATCAATACCAAATCCATAGCCTGGGTCTCCATCTAAAGTATCATGACCATGTGCAACAGTATCCCCTAAGATACTAAGACCTTTTACGATGATATAAAAATCACTTCCATGTGCATCATGTGATACTTCTTCTGTGTGTGCTACTTCTATCACTTCTGATGTCTCAATTGGAGCGATAGCTCCTCCTGCAAATAGTTGTGTACTCAAACCAAATATTGCTAATACTGTCAGTATTTTATTGTTCATTGTTATTCCTTTTGTTTTCTGATACAAAATGGTAACATTTCAAAGTGACTTTTTAGTGACTTTATCTTAAAAATTCTTGCTTACTTTCATCCCCACAACTCTAGGCACACCAAAATGCATATATTCATTACTTGGTGTAGCAATCATCACATCTACATATTCTTGGTCAAAAAGGTTTGTAGCATAGGCTTCTATGAGCCAATCTTCATAGCTGTATCCTACACTGGCATTCATCGTCATATAGGCATCTGCTTTGGCTGTGTTTTCTATGTTGTAGTAGCGTTCTCCCATATATCGTAGAGAAGAATTGACATAAAGATTGGCATTTATATCGTAGTGTACTCCCAAAGAGGCTGTGATATTGGGTACTTCTAATAGGGTATTGTTTTCATAAGGGCGATAGGCATCTTCTGAAAATGTTTGATATTTTGCTTCTGTCCAACCAAAAGAGCTATATAAAAGCATAGAATCTTTTTTGTATTGTATCTCTAGTTCTGCTCCATAACTATAGGCTTTGTCTGCATTGAGGACGATTGAGCCTATGGTTTCGGTAAATGTATTAATACGGTGGTTTTTAATGCCATTATAAAAGAGTGAGGAATTTAGACTCCAACCCTCTTGCCATACTTTTTTGTATCCTATCTCATAGCTATCCATACTCTCTGCTTTAAAAGGTACGAGTAACTCCGAAGCACGATAGCTATATCCACCCATGCGATAGCCTTTGGAGTAAGTGAAATAAGTGTGAGCATTATCCTCTCCATAGTAAGAGAATGAGAGTGTAGGCAGTATGGTTGAATCTTTTGTTGTATCCTCTGCTGAGACTTTTTTTGCTCCGAAGTCATTAAATACTCTATTAAAAATGCGTTTACTCTCTTGATAACGAAGACCTGCCATGAGAGAATAATTTTCGTTGAAATAGTATCTATATTGCGTAAAAAGTGCGATATTCTCATCAGGAACTTCTAGGGTATTGAGGCTTGATATAGGCATAGGATAAAGCGTGAGAAGTGTGAGATTTTCTTGATAATCAAAGGTGGTTTTATCACTATAGAATGCCCCAATAGTCAAATCAGCATTCTCAAACTTTCGCTTGTATTTAAACTCTTGCACAAACTCTTGAATATCTATATCCGTATCCAAATCTACGCCACCTAATATGCCTATATAGTCGCTCTTTTGCTGAGAATATTTGGAGATACTTGTCGTAGAACTAAACGAGGTCTTATCTTCTTGGTATTTTACACGCAGAGAGAGTGCGTCACTTTGTATTTTGAGTGAATCGTCTATAAGTTCAAGCTTTATATTAAAGGGGTCTTCTATGGTATTGCTCTTAAAAGGAGCTCCTCCATCATCACTATTACTCTTTACATAGCTTAATGTAATATCTAGTGTATCTGTGGGTTTATAGTTGAGTTTGGCAGAAAATGAAGTAAAATCTTTGTAGTCAAAGTTATTTCCTGTCATCACATTATGCGTGTAGCCATCGCTACTATTTTGCGTCACAGAAAACCCATAATTTAGATTTTTAATACCTGTATTTCCTGAGACTCTGGCATAAAATGATTTACTATTGTATGAGCCATATCCTGCACTTATTTCTCCTTCAAAGGTATCACTCAGTGGCTTGGTATAGACATTGATAATCCCTGATTGCGAACTTTTGCCAAAAAGTGTACCTTGTCCTCCTTTGAGTACTTCTATAGAGCCTATATTGTACATATCAAGCAGACCAAAAGCATAACTAAAAGGCATCGGCACATCATCGACATACATGGCTACAGAACTTTCATAAGTGACATAGTTACTCACCCCTCTCATTGTAATCGTCGTATCATTTCTATTTCCTATCCCTGAAATATTGGTATTGGAGACGATGGCAGAGAGTTCTTTGATATTTGTAGTATTTGTGAGTTTTATTTTGTCTGTATTCATAGTATCAATAGTTTGGGCATTATCTACTACAGAGTCTTCTATCTTGTCAGAAGAGACTGTGATAGGAGAAAGTTCTACCCCATAGAGGATATTAGTAGAGAGTAAAGTAGAGAGAAGTATGCTATATTTCATCATGTTATTTACCTTTGGTTAATTTTTGGGGATTATATCAAAGATTATTTAAAGAAGTATAAGGAAGACGATTCTTTTGTTATATTTTCACACTAGCTAATCAAGTTTTATTGTCTCTAAAAAGTGTTTGTAGTGTTTTCTCCAGTTTTTTGTATGACTCGCATCATAGAGTCTATCGTGGATATTTTCTTTTCTTTTAAATCTATTTTTATAGGATAAAAATATATCTTGTGGCATAATTTTGTCACGCTTTCCAATAAGATGATACTGTGGTGTCTTATCCAATTTATCTGTGTAATTTGCTGGATTAAGTGAGCCAGACAGTGCTGAAATATGATGCAGTTTTACCCATGCATCGGTATCAATATTTCCTGCTACTGTTATGAGCTTAGTAACATCTTTTCGTTTAGCACTCAAAAGTGTTGCCACTGCTCCCCCACCTGAATATCCTACTAATGTAAAAGAAGTATTTTTATGATTTACTTTAAGATTATCTAAGGCTTCATTGAAACTTTGGATAATCTTAGTACTAAATCTATCTGATGTCCAGTATTTTTTTTCACAACACTCTTGTTTGATGTATTGGCATGGTCTTGCTATGTAAACTTTGCAGTTACTTTTATCTATATTCATTAAAGAGATTGCAAGAGGATTTAATGGTGTGGGGTCATCGGAGATTTTTCTTCTTGTTATCCAAGCTAAACCATCACCTTCTATATAGACTTTCATATCTTTACATGTATCAGTTATCTTTGTTAAAGTAAAGAATGTAAAAGAGGAGGTTTGAATGTTTTTTTGAACTATGTTTTTATCACTTAAAAAAGAGAGAGCAGTAAGCACTCTCTCTTGGGTTGTTGGGATTTTGCTACACCCTATAAAGAGTGCAAATATACTAGCAATCCCAACACTTACTCTTAAAATCATTTAAGTGCTTAGGTAAATAAGACTTAAAAAGTATAGGTATAACGAGCAGAAACGACATTGTTTCTAAAAGTAGAACCTTCTGCTTGGTAGCTATATGAAATATTGATGTTATGACCTTCGTTAACATCTCTTTCATATCCTACACCAGCTGCATATTGCCATTCTCCATTATCTATACCATTGGTATCAAATGCAATACCTGATGCACCTTGAAAAGCAGAAGTGAAACTTGTGTTATCTCCTATAGCGTCATACGCTACATTTAGATTTCCTATAAATTTAGATTTTTCATCTATTTTATAGTGTGCTAAAGCACCAACACCTAGTAGCAATTCATCAGAGCTAAATGAGCTTACATTTAGAGAATTTGCACCTGCTCCTGTTTCTTCATAAGAAGGATTATCGAAGTGTCTGTAAGTTGCAGAAACCATAGGTTGTAAGAGTAGTTTATCACTTACTGGTACATCTCTAAGAACTTTTAAATCAAGAGATGCTGTCGTACTTGTATAAGAAGAGATAGCTGTTTGTCTTGTAAACAAATTTCTGTTCGTATCTGTTTGTTGCCAAGCATATCCTAATTGATACAAGAAGTTTGTTTTGTCATCTATTATTCCTACATTACCATAAATCAAGGCAGTAAATACATCCATGTCTGATTCTTGTGCAACATCATTTACCTCTAGGTTCGCTTGTGTATAAAATACTGCTAGACCAATGCTTTGATTCTCTTTGTATTCTCTATCTATACCTATCGCTACACCGTATGCGTTCATGTCAAAACCGTTGATACCATCTTTGTTATCTTGTGTACCTTCAGCACCATAAGTTTTTAACCAAACATTTTTAGAGCTAAGCATTGTATCTCCAGAGTTGAGTCCAGAACCTATATTTACTTGTTGTCTTTTCTCCACGATACTTGCTATACCACTAGATATTTGAGAAGCTACTCCTACAGATGCAGTTGTTGTTTGTGCGACGGTAGATGCTACTGCCACTGCCACTGCTTCATTCGTTGGCAAGGTATTAAGTGATGCAATGAGAGGGTTCATCTCTTGATTGTTGTCTTCTCGAATAACATCAAGCGCTCTTGCTACATTTACAAGGTTATTATCCGTTTCTCTAGACTTATCCACTTCTGGAACTGTAGGTGTTGTTACTACTGTTGTTGGTACTGTAGGCGTTGTTACCACTGTTGTTGGTGTAGTTGTTGTTGTCGGTTCTTCTGTTATCTCTTCTGTTGTTTCTTCTGTTGTTTCTTCTGTTGTCTCTTCTGTTGTCTCTTCTGTTGTCTCTTCTATAGTTTGTGCTTGTACCACATTTAAGTCGATAGTATTACCATCTTTTGTATATTCAAAGTCTAGTAGTGCTGAGTTGTCTGTAACATTTAGTGTACCAGCAAGAGTCAAACTCCCAGCAGTTACTACATCTACTAAAGTAGTGTCTGCCAAAAGTGCTACATTGGTAGAAGCAGCCAATACATTGACCCCTATAGTCGAACCATCTGCAAATGTTGCAATATTGCTTACTTTAAATTTAGAGTATGTGGTATTTGTCCCATCTGTAAGGACTCCAATCTCTAGGATACCTGTTGCATCTTGGGTAAAGTTAGCTAGATTCGCTGTACCACCAGTATCACCATCACCATCTCTTCCATTTACATTATAAGGAAGTGAGATTAAACCTTTATTGATTACATTTCCAGTAGTATTATATGCAGCTATATTACCATACATCTTTCCACTTGCTTCATTGGTGAAAGCCTCATTAAATCTCATATATAGAGCGTAACCCTCTTTATCATATTCATTGTTGATAGTGGCCTTTATTGTTCCATTGTTTGTAACACCACCCGCAATACCCTTAGATGTTTTAAACCCATACGATTCAATTGCACTATTTACATTAATTGTTCCATTGTTTGTCACAGACCCAAGCCCATCAGCACCACCTAAAATAATACCAAAAGCCTGTCCTGTAGCATCTACATTTATCGTCCCATCATTGACTACTTTAGCGTGTACAGCACCAGATACATTAATCCCCCTAGCAAGACCATTTGTAGCTGTTGCATTTATCGTCCCACTATTTGTTATGTCATCAAATGTGCTACCCGTTACATTAATACCCATACCCAAACCAGTAGCAGTTGTTGCATTCAGCGTTCCAGCATTTGTTATCCCACCTCCTAGACCTATAGCTGGAGAAGTACCATTTTGTAGGTCAATAGCAATAGCTCCTGTAGAACCATTTGCTGTTATTTTCCCAGTACTACTGTTTTCTATAGCACCATAGGCTAAACCACCCACATAAATACCCTTAGCTATACGAGTGTTGGCTGTTGCTGTCATCGTCCCACTATTTGTCAGACTAGAACCAACAGTAAAAGCTTGACTAGCACCAGCTAACCCAACATTTTCTATTGTAATAGCAGAAGCATTTATATTTCCTGTTGCAGTCATCGTTCCAGTATTTGTTATGTCACCATATACCGAACCAATCATAGAGATGGCATGTGCAGAACCAGCATCGGCTGTTGCCGTCATCGTTCCATTGTTTTGTATCTCAGAACCAGCCCACATAGCTATATCAACTCCAGCACCACTAGGCCCCTCCATATGAATAACAGAAGCAGTTCCAGTAGTTCCAGACTGAAGTGTTGAGTCTATCGTACCCTCATTTATGATAAATCTATTAGTTAACAATTTTTGTATATATACAGGAGAAGCGTGGAAAGTGTCTTGAAAGGTAATAGAACCAGCATCTGTAACCGTTAGACTATCGTACCCTCCACCGTACATAATTGAAGTTGTAGCCCCAGTAACTATACTATCCGCTGCATTAGCAGGTGACATAAGTGTACCTGAGACGAGTAAAGCACTTAGGACTAAAGAGATTTTACCTCCCTTTAGTATTCTGAATTTTGATTTAAAATCTGGTCTATATGACATTTGTATTCCTTGTGTTGTTTTATTTCTACAATAATAACAGACAGAAGTGAGCTTATGGTGACTTTTTTATGAAATATTTATCTTATAGACATAATCTTTCTACATAACAAAGCTAAAATGAAAAAGTGGTAAAAATATGGGTATGGTGGTATAAAGAAAAGATAATATGAAGAAAAGAAAAATAAGCATTCATACCAAGTAAATTGTTATGAGCATCAAATTTTATACAATTCTTGTTGTAGCAGTTTCCAAAACATCTTTCAGTCTATGCCTAGAGATTGGTTTTGTAAGATAATCTACTAGATTTAATTTAATTGCTGCGAGTAATTTTTGTTTATCTGAATATGCACTCGTGATTATAATGGGTATAGTATTATTTTTATCTCTTATTTTTTCTACCAATTCAAGACCATTCATATTTGGTAACTCTATATCTACCAACATAAGGTCTGGTTGCTCATTTAAGTAGAGTTCGTATGCTTCAACTCCATCTTTGGCTTCAAGAACGGTATTGTATTTTAACCTAAGATAGCTAGACATATTGGCACGAGTTTGTTCGTCATCTTCAACATAAAGCATAGTGTAATTATTTGTTTTCATGTGAAACTATACTATATTTAAGTGAGTAATTAGTGAGTAATTAGTATTTTTACACGCATTGTTTGATATTGTAAGCTATAATTCATTTAAAACTTTGGAAATACCATGAAAATACTATTATTATTACTTTTTTTTATTCTTCATATACAAGCCTTAGAAAATGTAAATCTACAATTAAAATGGAAACATCAGTTTCAATCTGCTGGCTTTATAATAGCAAAAGAGAAAGGTTTTTATAAAGATGTCGGACTTGATGTTTCACTTTTGGAATATGAACATAATATTAATATCATAGAAGACTTAGAAGCTGAAAAAATGCATTTTGCAGTAAGTGATTCAGAATCTATTTTAAATCGTATGAATGGTTCTAAAATAAAAGCATTATTGGTAATACTGCAAAAGTCTCCCTATATCTTAATATCACTCAAAGAATCACATATTAATACCATAAACGATATAAATGGAAAAAATATAGCATTAGTGAATGAAGCAAATGGTGTAATCATAAAATCACTTTTAAAATCTAATGATATTCAATATACAGAAAAAAAGGCAATTTTTAATTTAAAGAAACTGCTAAATAAAGATATTGACCTAATGACAGGATATATATCTAACGAACCATTTATTGCAAAAGAAAAAAATATTGAGATAAATATATTTAATCCATCTGATTATGGATTTGATGGTTATGGTGACATCTTAATCACATCAGAAAAATTAATACAAACGAATCCCAAACTTATCTCTAAAATGTATGAAGCCACCAAAAAAGGATGGCTTTATGCCTTTGAAAATATAGAAGAAACATCAGAAATGATTTACAAGAAATACAACACTTTAAAGAAGTCCAAAAAAGCGTTAATATATGAGGGACAAAAATTAAAAGAATTAAGTGGATATGGTAAAAACTTTGGGAATATAGATTTAGCGAAACTAAAATCTATAGGGCAATTGTATAGTTTTATGATTAAAGGTAAATACAATATAGAAAATCTTGAAAATTTTAAATACAAACCAAAGCGATTAAATGAAAAACCATCAGATATAAACTTCACACAAACAGAACAAGACTACTTAGACAGTATAGAGACTATCCCTGCTTGTTATGATACATTATTCAAACCCTATACGATGATGAAAGATGGCAAAGCACTTGGTATTTCGGTAGATTACCTAAAAGAAATAGAAAAAAAGATAGATAAAAAATTTAAATTTATCTATACAAATAGTGCTGAAAAACAATACAAAATGGCTTATGATAAAAAATGTACAGTCATACCTTTGACACAAACATCCCCACAAGTTGTTCCCTTTGTTATACCTAGCGTCACAGCAGGGAAAGATAATCTTGTACTTGTGACACAAATCAATGAGCCTTATATCTTTAATATGGAAACACTCAAAGATAAAATCATTGGAGTAGACCGTGAATCATATTCTCTTATGACTTATTTAGATAAAGTATATCCCTATATCAAGTATGTAAAAGTAGATGGATATGGTCTTTCCGAAGTAGAAAATGGTGATATATTTGGCTGTATCCATACATCAATTCTTATGAATTATAGTCTAAGTAAACGCTATAAACATAGTTTAAAGGTAATGACTGTGTTTAAAGATAGTTATATGGAAGGGAGTATCGGCGTTCATATTGATGAGCCTATTCTCTTGTCTATACTCAATAAAGCCGTCGCATCATTAGAGCCTGTCACCCAAGAAGAGATATTTGAAAAATGGATAGACACACGCTATCAAAAGGTTATAGATTATACTTTGGTATGGCAAATTATTGCGATTTCTTTGATTTTGATTTTGATTTCTTTACTTTGGAACAGACGCTTAAATACAGAGATTAAAAATACACTAGAGGCACAAAAAAAATTGAAATCTAGTGAAGAAAAATTTAGAACGCTATTTGATATTAGCCCCGTACTTTTGGACGCTTTTGATGATAATGGGCGTTGTACACTATGGAATAAAGAGTGTGAAAAGACCTTTGGTTGGACAAAAGAGGAACTCAATGCAGAAGATAATATCTTGGCACTCTTTTATCCTGACCCCAAAATTCAAGCAGAGGTTTTAGAGTCATTTGACACAGGTATTATCAATAAATATAAAGAGTGGCACCCTCTAAGCAAAAGTGGCAAACAAATCATTACAATGTGGGCAAATGTTGTCTTGCCTGATGGAAGTAGCATCAACACGGGTTATGATGTCACAGAGTTGCGTATGGCTGAAAATGCCTTAAAAAAGTTAAACAATTCGCTTGAAAAAAGTGTAGAATATGAAATAGAAAAGAATAAAAAACAACAACTACTGATGATGGAGCAGATTAAATTGGCACAGATGGGTGAGATGATAGAAAATATTGCTCATCAATGGAGACAACCTTTAGCACAAGTCAATTCATCTGTACTTATTATTGATATGGCTCTACAAAAAAGAGGGATACAAGACAAACAAATTGAGACAAAACTCTTTGCCATTGAAGACTTGACACAGTATATGTCAAATACGATTGATAACTTTCAAAACTTTTTTAATCCAGACAAAGTAAAAGTACTTTTTTATCTCAAAGAGAGTGTAGATAATGCTTTGAGTATCATACAAGGAACACTTACTGCTAATTTTACTGTTGTTGATGTGAATGTAGATGCGTCACTATCATGCCAAGGCTATCCATTGGAATTACAGCAGGTACTTGTCGTGATTTTGAGTAATTCCAATGATGCACTAAAGATAAAAAAAGTAACAAACCCCAAAATTGTTATAGAAGTTGAAGAATGCTCAGATACTTATGTTTTAACATTTTGTGATAATGCAGGGGGAATAGATGCAAATAAGATAGAAAGAATATTTGACCCTTATTATACGACAAAGCATAAATCCCAAGGAAGAGGAGTGGGCTTATATATGGCGAAGATGATTATAGAAGAGGGAATGAAAGGCAAGTTAAGCGTGAGGAACAAAAATAATGGAGCATGTTTTAGTATAGAAATTTTAAAGGAGAGTCAAAATGATGGATGATAAATATGCATACAGTGTTTTATTTATAGAAGATGAAGTAGAACTAAGAAAAAATTATGTGATGTACTTGGAAATGTTGTTTGAGTCTGTTTATGAAGCAGGAGATGGCGAGGAAGCCTATCAAATATATAAAGAAAAAAAACCTGATATTTTGATAGTGGATATAAATATTCCCAAACTCAATGGACTAGACTTACTTGAAAAGATACGAGAAAATGACCCTGTGGTTAAAGCCATTGTCTTAACAGCCCATAAAGATACGGATTTTTTACTTCAAGCAACAAGTTTGAAACTTACAGATTATCTAGTGAAGCCTATTACAAGAAGAGCATTACAAAGCTCACTAGATAAAGTGCTAGAGGAATTAAATAGTTTTACAATGTTTCCAATAAAAACTAAAGTATTGAGTGATGGCTATATGTGGAATTATACTTCTGAAGAATTGATTTGTAATGGTAAAATAGTCTCTTTAACCAATAAAGAAAAAGTCACTTTCAATTTGTTTATGAATAATTTAAACCATACTTTATCTATAGAAAACATTATATATCATGTTTGGGATGAATACATGGAAGGTCATGAAGATTCACTTAAAACGATACTTAAAAGATTAAGAAGAAAATTACCAAAAGAGATGATAAAAAATATACATGGAATAGGGTATAAAATACAGAATTAATATATCTTGGATTCAACGTCCTATCCACTTGTACTATCAGTGGATTGACGCACGTTGAAAGCGTATTTTATTTGATTTGAGAAAGAAGGTCAAGATTGATAACAAGGTTTCTTACTGCATGTCCATGATGTTCATCAAAATCATTGTGATGAAACCAATTTTCTACAGTTTCAATATTTACTTTTGCAATATTGGGACGAACACTCCATGAGACTTGTAACGGTGATACTTTTTCATTGTAGCTAGGACCAGTGGTTGACCCTTCGTACTGAATTGCTGTACCTGTATTACTCGGAATATGTTCTGCTTGATTACGACCACTCACTTTTGATACATGGTTCAATGCTTCAAAATCAAGAGCATGTTCATCATTTACAAGAACATATACTTGTGTTTCAACGCGTAATAAAGGTTGTGTCTCTTCTGTCCAACCTGATAAACAAGTGCCAAGTCCATTACCTAGTTCTGCTGAAGGATTTGAAGAGTATACATAATGAGTTTCAATAGTATCCCCTGAGTATAATGGATTATGCTCATCTGCTATTGCATAAGTAGCTAATTCAGCTTCTGTTAATGTTCCAGAGTATTTGTACCCTCCTCCATAGCCATGCCCATCACCATTTCCTGCGTATGTAGTAAATTGCCCACCTTTGTGTTCTGCACTTTTATGAAAATGAATATCACAAAGATACATCGCAGTAGATGCAGGTGCTGTAATCGTTGCTTTGGTATTAGACCCTCTTGACGAGTCTATATCTCTAGGAGATTGTGCCCCTACATCTTTACCCACAATACTTGATGCTAATACAGCTCTTTGTGCTGCGATTACATCATCTTGTACTTCATGAGGATTTCCTACAAAAGTATCAGGATTATTAGTAGTATCAGAGCTATTACAGCCTGATAAAGCCAGTAGTGCTATGAGTGAAAGACCCAAAATAGAGCTGTTTTTATGATTTATCATTATTTTTCCTTTTTATATATATGATAGAGGAAGTTTACTCTACAAAAGTGACTTAATGGTGATTTTTTTAGAAATTTTTATCCAAGCTAATAATTATAATTTTTAGCTATAATATCGTCCTATTTTCTTCTACTTTTATTAATAAAAGAAAAAATATCTCAAAGGAGTAATCTTATGCCAAAAATGAAAAGCGTTAAAGGTGCTGTAAAGCGTTTTAAAGTAAAAAAATCTGGTAAAATCAAAAGAGGAACAGCGTATAGAAGTCACATTCTTACCAAAGTCGATGGTAAACATCACAGAAGTATGAACAGTCCAAAATATGTTGATTCAGCTGATGCAAAAAATATTAAAGAGATGATTAACTAAGTTAAACATCTTTAGATTAAATCCCCCGATTAGGGGCAAGTTTAAGCAGAGAAAATGCTTAACACCGATTCTTATATAGATAAGGTAAAGGATAACCATGAGAGTAAAAACAGGTGTCGTAAGAACACGAAGACATAAAAGACTATTGAAACAAGCTAGAGGATTCTACAGTGGTAGAAGAAAACACTTTAGAAAAGCCAAAGAACAATTAGAACGTTCATTAGTCTATGCTTACAGAGATAGAAGACAAAAGAAAAGAGATTTCAGAAGATTATGGATTACGCGTATCAATGCGGCTACAAGATTAAATGGAATGAACTACTCAACATTTATGCATGGTCTTAAACTTGCAAACATCGAACTTGACAGAAAAATTCTTGCTGATATGGCAATGAATGCTCCTGAAAGCTTCACAAAAGTAGCTGACGCTTCTAAAGCAGCACTTGCTAAATAGTCTTTTTTGACTACCTGATAAGGAGGTTTTCTCCTTATCAAATTTTTCCCTTTTCCCTTTTTTATATTAACCTACTATTATAGATAATTTTTATCTACCCAAAAATAGAATTGCCCACTTAATATCCAAAGTGATAATAGGTATAAAGTATTTTTTTCATCTCTTACTCCTAAATATTAAATATCTACAAACCATTTAGATATAATATATCAAAAAATAGGTAAATAAGAATGAAAATAGAACAGTTTGTACAAGAGTTTGAGGAGGAGTATAACTATCGTGTGGTTTATGTGACTGAGTATGGTTCAAAATTATATGGGACTGATAATCCAAACTCTGATAGTGACTATAAAGGTATATTTATCCCTACTCTTACATCTGTTTTACTCAAAAGAGACATAGAACACTATAATTTCAACACTAACAATATGAATACTAAAAATAGTAAAGATGACATAGACTTACAACTCTTTAGCATATACAAATGGTTTACACTACTTAAAAAGGGTGAGACGGGGGCTATGGATATTTTGTTTTCATTTTTTAGAGAAGATACCCAAGCATATATTGACCCTGATTTTGCAACCCTTATAAAAGAGAACTACCAACGCTTCTACAATAAAAACCTACACTCCTTTTTAGGCTACTGTGTGGGGCAGAGTAAAATGTACAATATTAGAGGTGAGCGTTTTGGTGAGTTGCACTCTTTTGTGGAGTATTTTAATGTTTTAGCTAAAGAAAAAGGCAATGATAAACTCTCTACTGTGTATACTCAAATGGAGGAGATAATAGCTAAAAAGAATTATAAATATATTCAACTTATCTCTGCTCCTACTTCTCGTGGTGTAGGTGAGATTAAAGATGGCATCTACATTGAGGTGTTGGGTAAGAGGTTTCTAGGTACGGTAAGCATAGGCTACTTTAGTGAGAAAATAACCACTATGGAAGAGCAATTTGGCAATCGTGCTAGAGCATCTGCTAAAGGAGTGGATTACAAGGCATTATCACATGCTGTGAGGGTCATAGATGAAGTAGAAGAGCTAATAGATACGGGGTTTATAACTTTTCCTCTCCCAAATAGAGTCTACATTACCTCTGTAAAAGAAGGCAAACAAAGCCTAGATGATGTGATGGACTACATAGATAAAAAGCTAAATATAGTCCAAGAGAAGCTAGAAAACTCTAAGCTACCTGAGCGTTCTGATGAGTTGTTTATGGATGAGGTTTTACTTGACCTTATCAATAGAGATGATGGTATAATAACAGCATTAGAAGATGAATATAAGCTAAAATAGTAAAGTTTATTAGGGGCAAGTAGTGTATACTCAACGCCTGACCCGTGATTCTTGTGGACAGGATACGCTTTTGTGTGAGGAAAAGTAAAAAACAAAGTAAAAAAGGAAAAAAATGTACAGTGTAGAAAAATATATTAACCCTTTTACCGATTTTGGATTCAAAAAAATATTTGGTAATCCTGATAATACAGAGCTACTGAAAAGCCTTCTCAATGATATTTTGGCTCGTGAGGGGGAAGATAGGATTAAGAGTATTATCTTCAAAAATGGAGAGCTTTTACCCGATACACCAGAAGACAGAAAAGCGATTTTTGATTTGTTTTGTGAAGATGAAAAAGGCAGTCACTTTATCGTAGAGCTTCAAAAAGTCTCACAAGAGCATTTTCAATCAAGAGCCTTATACTATACAACCTTTCCTATTCAACAACAAGGGATAAAAGGAGGGTGGAATTTTGAACTTACCCCTGTCTATTTTGTGGGGCTTTTGAATTTTGAGATAGATAGATTTAAAGATACACCTCAATATCTACATCATGGGCAGATTATTGACAAATATAGTAAAACGCTGATGTATGATAAACTTAATATGATTTATCTTGAAATCCCCAAGCTCAAAAAGACCAAAGAGGAGCTATCTAGCCATTTGGAATGGTGGATATATGTGTTTCAAAACCTCCATAAAATGAATGATATACCCAAAGAGCTTCAAAATGATATTATCAAAGAAGCCTTTGACAGTGCCTCTTTCCTCAAAATGCCCAAAAGTGAACAAGAGAACTATCATAAAAATCTAAAGGTCTATAGAGATTTACTTAATAGTTATGATTTTGCTATCAAAAGTGGCTTAGAAGAGGGTCTAAAAAAAGGGATAGAAAAGGGAATAGAGCAGGGCATAGAGCAGGGCATAGAACAAGGAATAGAGCAAGGAATAGAGCAAGGAATAGAGCAAGGAATTGAGCAAGGAATAGAGCAAGAAAAGATAGCCATAGCAGAAAAACTTCTAAAAAATAATATGGATATACAGCTCATCATAGAGGCTACAGGATTGAGTAAAGAGAGGATAGAAAAAATGAAAAAGAAAAACAATGAGTAATAAAAACTTGCTCATGCATGACCCAAAAATTCTTGGGGTCTCTAGGTCTTTGGTTTGTAAGATTGTTAAGAAAATGATATTTTCCTAGAGGATTTTATGATAGCAGATACAGCACTTTATCAAAATAAAATAAAATTTAGTTATAATATTTTAAAATAAGATAAGGATAAATATTTGCCAATTTTACTTAATAAGAATGGCACTAGATAGTATCAAAGAAAATAAAAATTACTGCTTTTACTTCTTAATTTTTGCAAAAGGTTTATAAAAGGAAAATACATTGTTACTAAAAAAAGTACTACTTATACTACTCTTTACTATGGCGTTATTCTCTAGTGCTATAGAGCCTTACTTTTCAAAAACATCTGGTAGATACTACAAAGATGGTATAGACAATAAAATCATAAATGACATACGACATGCTTCAAAGTCTATAGATATGGCTATGTACTACTTAACGAACAAATACATTACCAAAGCGCTTATATTGGCACATCGTAGAGGGGTAAATGTACGAATAGTTACAGATGATAAAAAGATAAAATCTACTAAATATAGAGAACTCATAAGAGCCAACATAAAAGTAGTAAGTGACAATAACCCTAAAGCACTCATGCATAACAAAATACTCATCATAGACCATAGTATCGTGTGGATAGGGTCTGGAAACTTTACTGTGTATGCCTTTTACCGTAATCATGACAATTTCTTACGCATAGCTGACAAAGATATAGCTAAGTACTATGAGCAGAAATTTATTAAGCTATATAACAATGACTCTAATCCAACAAAGCCATACCTTAGTAAAAATATAGAGATATACTTTGCACCAGATAGTAACATAGAAAAGAGACTTTTAGCAAGAATCAACCATGCCAAATACTCCATCTACTTTCTAGCGTATGCCTTTACTAATCAACAAATAGCCAAAGCATTGCTAGAAGCTCACAAAAGAGGTGTCGTAGTCAAAGGAGTATTTGATAAAGCACAAGACAAATACCAAAAATACTCTAGGTACAAATGGCTCAAATCTAAAGGTGTAGCAGTAAAATATGATAAAAACAGATTTAAATTACACGATAAAGTCATCATTATTGACCAAAAAGTAGTAGTAACAGGCTCATATAATTTTACCAACAAAGCCAATAAAACAAATGCAGAAAATATAATGGTGATAAAGAGTAGCGTAGTAGCCAAAAGTTATCTAAATGAGTTTGAGAAGATATATGATAAAAAATAGGGAGCATTCTAAAATAGCAAAATCTTTTGGGGTCTTCTTGGTCTTTGGTTTGTGAGATTGTTAGGGGTAAGTAGTGTATATGCGATGCCTGACCCTTAATTTGTAATTAAAATAAATACTCCAAATAACTTATGCTATAATAACCTAACAAATGACATAGCATTTAAAAAGATAAAAAATTTGCTAAACGCAGAATTATCATAATATATATCAAGAAAGGATAGATAATGTATGCAGTAGAATTTCAAGCATCAGTAGAAAATGGTATAGTTCATATACCACAACAATATCAAGAGTTACAACAAAATCCAAAAGTAAAATTTATTGCAATATATGAAAATGTAAATAATACTAATCTTGTCCATAATAAAACTCAAAAGCAACTTGATGAATTTGATAGATTGGTTTCTCAATCAAACAATAAAGTAATGGCTACAATGGAATTAGCTACAAATATTGATGATTTGGTATTAGATGGAATACTTTGATACAAATATCTATATTTATGCTTTTTGTAATAATATAGATGATGAAAATCAAAAAGAAATATCTAAAACCTTAATTAGAGAATCAATTAAAAATCATACAATAATTGTATCAGAAATAATACTTTATGAATTTGTCTTTGCTTCAAAAAAATTAAAAGAGAATGATAATTTTATAGAGCAAAATTTAGATTTTTTGACACAATTTGTAAAATCTACAAATTCTAATATAAGTAAAAGAGCCGTAGAAATATTAAAAGCGAGTAAACAATATCAAAGTTCATTTGATATATTCCATTTAGCTTTTTGTGAAGAAAATAATTGTAAATTAATTACATTTGACAAAGGCTTTAAAAAATTACAAACTATCTCTAAAATAGAGATTGACATTAAGTAGCAAAATCTCTGGGGGGTCTTCTATGTCTTTGGTTTATGAGATTGTTAGGGGGGTAGTAGTGTACATCAACCGACTCTACAGTTTATTATCTCTGCTTTGTTCGAGTGGTTTTTGATTATACAAATAAGTAAAAAGATTGGTAAATATCAATCCTTACAAGTTACTTTTTTTGTAACCATTCAGCATCAAACAAAAACAGGTAGATAAACTTCATTTTTCAATACATTACCCAACTCCTCAAGCACCGAATGATTGTTCTTTTTCATAGTAGAGATGAATCCTCTAATTCTGTTAAACATTTCAGCACCTTTAAAACTAGCAAAGCAACCAGATATTTTTTCTTTGACTTTTAACATTCTAAGGTCTCTTTCTGCTAGATTATTGGTAAATAGCACGAG
>JAMOTK010000040.1 GCA_027062365.1 Sulfurovum sp. | reverse complement strand
TCTCTCTTTTTCATTTTCAATCGCTTGAAAAATCTCTGGGTCAAAGGTTTCAATTTCGTATGACATAGGCTTCCTTATAGAAGAAAATAATTTGTGTGTATTTATAGCAAATTTTATCTAAGATTGTTATGAAATTTTAAAAGAGTAGGGGTGTATCGTAAGAATTTATAGATAAAATATAAGTAGTCTCACAAAAGGAATGTTATCATGATACCATTAAAAATTATTTTAAGTATGCTCTTAAGTAGTATTATTTTATATAGTGTAGAAAATAATACTTCAAAAGGATTATTTATTGATATGCAAGAAAGCCAAAATAAATCATTACAAACGAAAGCAAAAGGTGATGATAAGATAAAGCGTTCTCGTACTATTGATATAGATATGAACCTCTTACCTCAAACTATTTTATCTGCTAGTATAGGAGAAGAACTATCACTGGTTTTAAATTTATTTGATGATGTTCAGTATATTGCAAAGATTAAAAATATTAGTAAATCTTCTGCCACGGCTACTACTATATGGTCAGGTACGATTGAGGGAATGGAGTATAGCCATATTTCTATTGCGAGTACAGATGGGGTAATAGCAGGAAGTATAAGGCTTGATGATGGACGATTTTTTAAAATTATCTATGATATTTCAGGAACACATAGACTTCAAGAGATAGAGGAAAGTAATATGCCCAAAGAATTAACACCTTTAGAACCTAAAATTCCACTAGGGGTAACAGATAGATTAACTGTGCCTACTGACCGTCTTGATACGGGAGCGATAATTGATATTATGGTGGTGTATACCCCCTCAGCAAGATTGGCAGCAGGAGGACAAGCAGCCATAGAGTCTATTATTAACGCCTCTGTAGCAACGATGAATACCACGTTTACCAATAGTAACATTGCCACACAAGTACGCCTTGTCCACACAGCAGAAGTGGTCTATTCTAGGGGTGAAACAGGGCGAAGTTCAGGGTTTAATACGGCATTAGATGATTTAACCGATACCACAGACGGCTACATGGATACCATTCATGCCTTACGAGATACGTATAGTGCTGATATGGTACAACTTTTTTTTAATAATAGTTCATCAGGAGGTTTGGCATGGGTCATGACCAATCCTTCTGCTGGTTTTGAAGCAAATGCCTTTAGTGTGGTACATTACAACTATGCCGATGGTGGAGCATTTGACCATGAATTTGGGCATAATATGGGTATGAAGCATGAGAGGTCAAATTCTACTTTTGAGGGGTCATATAGCTATTCTTATGGATACCAAAGTCCTACAAATGCATGGCATACTTTGATGGCATATTCTTGTGCAGGAGGGTGTCCAAGGATAGATTATTGGTCAAATCCTGCTATTACTTATAATGGTGAATCTATAGGTATTCCTATTGGTGCAATAGATGAAGCTGATGCAAAGGCAACAATTACAAATAATTTAAGCATTATTGCCAATTGGAGAACGGTACCTAGCCCTTCTCCTGATTTAATTATTGCTTCTATGACGAGTAGTGCTACAAGTGTCACTTCAGGGCAAAGTGTTGTGCTAAACACTTCTGTACTAAATCAAGGGAATGCTGTGGCAAACTCTAGTACTTTACGCTATTATCTTTCTCTAAATAGTACGATAAATAGCAGTGATACAGAACTTTCAAATACTATCATAGGCAGTCTAAATATCGGTGGTAATACTATAAAATCAGCCAATATTACAGTCCCTACAAGTGCAGGTACTTATTATTTAGGTGCTTGTGTAGATAGCGTAGCTACAGAATTGGCTACTGCCAATAATTGTTCTAGTGGCATACAAATTAGGGTAGCCTTAGATACAGATAGAGATGGTATCGCTGATAGCATTGATAGTGATGATGATAACGATGGTCTTTTAGATACTGTGGAATTACGTTACGGACTCAATCCCTTAAATGCTTCTGATGCCTCAGCTGATTTTGATAATGATGGCTTTAGCAATAGTATAGAGATAAAACTAGGTACAGATATTCGTTCTGCTTTGAGTAAACCTAGTTGGGCACCTATTTTAATGGATGGAGGGTTAATTATTTTAGCTCCTGTTAATTTACATTAAGAGTAGAGCTTTATTTAAAAACTTTTTTGACATTTTTAAAAAAGCTATCATGACCGTTCTCTACTCTTCGTCTATTTAGTTGTGTATTGATACCCTCATCATAGGCTTCTTGTAGGTACTCTTTCACTGCTTCTATATTATAAAATTTTTCATTTGGATTTAGGGAGAGTGCTAAGATTTTATTAGGGTTTAGTATTTTTTTATTGTACTCTATCGCCTCTTTTATAATAGAAGATTCTTTCCTATACTCTTCTTTGGCTTCTAGTTTATCTACTTGGTTTAGCACTGCCAAAATAGATGGTTTTTTTCTTTTTATGTTTTCATCTTTTTCATAAAATTCATCAAATAGAGCTTTGAGTTGACTGTCTAGTTTTCGTGCAGATTGGTTTGCTTTTAATACCCATACGATGAGGTCACTCTTTGTCATCTCTTTAAGTATTACTTTTTCTACCTCTTTATCTCCATTTAAGCCTACTAAATCAATAAATTTAATAGCATCAATATTTTCCACTTTACACTCGTGTACGGTCGTATTATTAGTAGATGGAGCTATGCTAACTTCAGCTACCATCTTGTCTGTTATAGCATTTATTAGAGATGATTTACCAACACTAACCTGTCCGACTACCACTACTCTTAATGGTTCAAGGCTCTCTGCTTGATTAGATTTATCTTCTTCAAATGTTTTACTTTTGTCTAACTCACTATCTTTGACTTTAAAATACCCTCGATACAAATCAATAGAGACAGAAGCAACATCTTTTAAGAGGGCTTTCTTCATTTTATTTTGTAGTGTAGTCGATACATTTTCAAATTGTTGGTTGAGGACTTGTCCTCTTATCTCTGATACCACGCCTACTAAAGGGTTAGTCATTCTAAATGCTCTATAAACATTATATGCTAGTCCCATAATTTTTGCTTTATCTTTATGATTATAGCCTTGTTTAAGTAGTGATACTTTAATCCTATCTTCAAACGGAATATACTCTTTTATGTAGCCTCTATAGCGGCTACTTACCTCTTCTACTGCGAAGAGAAACTCTGAGACGCTAAAGGCTAACTCTTTTTCACTATTGTTTGGGTAGTATTTTTGTGCTGTTTTGGAGATGATGTCAAGAGAGTGCATTTGAAGTGCTTCCCACTCTATGTTGTGATTTAACTTTTCATCAATTAACGCTTCTAAATTAGCATAAACATTTTCATCGAAGCTAGACCATTGAGGGGATTTTTTTATGTGTATATCATCTTTGACTTCTTTATTTTCTACACGGGTAGGGTGTTTTTTTAGTGTAGATGTAAAATAGACTAGCAAAGACAAAACCATAAGTAGCAGTAAAAAATAGAGCATATACCCCTTAACAAAAATAAACCAACCACCCAAACAACAAAGAAATACAATAGGAATAGTTATTGCCAGACTCAATAAAAGAGTAAAGTTATTTGATAATTTTGCCAAAAGGTTAAAACTATTTTTTATCTGCTTCATTTTTTGCCACCTTTGTACCTTTTGTTAATGCTTCTTTATAGAGCTTGGTCATCTCTTTTGTAGATACTGGCTCCCCTTTACTTTTATGGTATAGGTATTTACACGCTACTCTTCCTATGGCATACGTAGAAGCAGAGCTAATCACTCCAGCCGTAGCAGAGCCTACCGTTTGACCATAAACGGGTACAAATTTTACCAATTCACGAATGGCAAACTTGGCAGAGTACTTTAGCGCAAAACTGCTTCCTAGTAGTCCTAGGAACTCCATAAATGTTTGTTTGTTCCATTCTATACCGTACTGATTTGCTAGACTATGTAACATTTTGCCCTGAATAGCAGGAACTGAAACTAAGCCAATAGCAGGAAGTAAATCACTAGCCCCTGCTGACCCTGCATACCAAATTATCTCTGTACGGAGTTTGTTAAAGTTCTGCTCTTCACTAGAAGTATGTTCTTTATCGTCCATGATGATACTCAAAAAGGGAAGCACTTTAGTAATGGCTTTGATTAAATCATTGACTCCTACTCTATTTTCAGATGACAGATTTACACTAACAAAATCAATTTTACTAGCCCAAACATTTTCAACTTGATGTTGATTATACCTTATGGATTTAGTGCTTTCCTCATCTGACATAGAGAATATAGTGTTATGCACTACGAGTAGGTGTTGAATCCCACCTATTTGTTTGATTTTTTTGAGTGCATCAAGAACATCACTTTGCTCTACTTCATCGGCTTTCATAACAATGATTACAGCATGACTGTTGTGTTGACACATTTCAATATCTTCACTTGGGTCATACTCTATTTCAGATAATCCTCTTGTGTCTAAAAATCTTAATATGGGTTCATTTAAAGGATAATCATAATGCTTTGAAGTTTTAGTACAAGGGCTAAAACCGTTGCCTATTTCAACCAAAGAGTTATTGGTTAGTGCTTGTATGATAGATGATTTCCCTGCACCTGTTTTACCAAGTAGCCATAAAGTTGGTAATTGTTGTTCCCACTTTTGTGAAACCTTTTTTAAATCTAAGTTCTCATTTGGGTTTATAGCAGCTAATACTTTAGTAAAAAAACTATGCATAACTACCTTTACAACGAATATATAACCATGAGACTCTTAAATGCATGTAGTGTCTTTCATCCCCCTAAGCTCTCTCCGAAATACGCCCTTTACAAGCACCCACATCTTTACAAAACATTCCCTTACCTTTTTTAGCAGGTTTGAGTTCTTCTATACTTTCATGACCACATTTTTTACATTTATGTTCATCTGATACGGCTATTTTTTGTGGTTTTTCTGCTTCTGGTCTCATAGCTGGGAAGAGTAGGACATCACGGATAGTGTGTTGGTTGGTGAGCATCATTACTAGACGGTCAATTCCTATGCCTTCTCCTGCTGTTGGAGTCATACCGTAGCTTAATGCTTTTACAAAGTCTGTATCCATGTGCATGGCTTCGTCGTCTGCTATGCTGTCTTTGGCATCTACTTGCCCTTTGAACCTTTCGTATTGGTCTATAGGGTCGTTGAGTTCGGAGAAGCCATTGGCGATTTCTTTCCCTGCCATGAATAGCTCAAATCTTTCAGTGACTTCTGGGTTTGTATCGCTTCTTCTTGCTAGTGGTGAAATATCTACAGGATAATCGGTAATGAAAGTAGGGTTGATGAGTTTGGCTTCTACAAATGCGTCAAAGAGTTCTGCTTGTACATAGCCTAAAGTCCAATTTTTATCTACTTTGCATTTATGCTCTTGAAGATAAGCTAATCCTGCGTCTTTGTCTATGGCTATTTCTCTTGCTACGCCACCAATATCTACAATCGCATCGAGCCATGAGACTTTGGCAAAAGGTGTGCTAAAATTAATACTTATATCTCCATAAGGCAAAGTTTTTTCTAACTTTAATTTCTCAAATAGTGTATCAAAGAGTTCTTCTGTAATTTCCATGAGTTCGATATAGGTTTTGTATGCCCAGTAAAATTCTATAGAGGTAAATTCAGGATTATGCGTAGCATCTATGCCTTCATTTCTAAAGTTCCTATTGATTTCAAAGACTGCTTCCATACCACCTACCACGAGCTTTTTGAGATAAAGCTCAGGAGCAATTCGTAAAAATCTATCCACACCTAAGGCGTTATGATGTGTGACAAAAGGTTTGGCATTTGCTCCACCAGGAATGGGGTGCATCATAGGTGTTTCTACTTCTAAAAAGCCTTTGTCTTCAAAAAATCTTCTAATCGTTGAAACAATCTTAGAACGCAATACAAAGCGTTCTTTTACTGAAGCGTCCATAATCATATCTAAATAGCGTTGTCTATATTTAATCTCTTGGTCTTTGATACCATTAAACTTTTCAGGTAGTGGAGAAATGGCTTTAGTAACGATATTGACTTCCAAACAATGTAGGGTAAGTTCGCCTGTGCCTGTGACAAAAGGATAGCCTTTGGCTTCAATAATATCCCCAACTTCAAAGAGTTTTTTGACTACATCGTTATAATATCCCTCAGGTAAATCATCACGATTGAAGTAGAGTTGCACTAAACCATCATTGTCTTCTATTTTGGCAAAAGTGGCCTTTCCCATAATACGCATAAATTTGATACGCCCAGTGAGACTAAAAGACTTTGTTTTGTCTTGTTTCATCTCTCCTTCTTCTACTTCTAAATCATGGACATAATGGGCTGTCTTTAAAAAAGTAGCAGAGGGTGTGCCTTTTTTGATTTGGTTGGGGTAGGGGTTTATCCCTTTTTCTCTTAGGGTTTGGGTCTTTTTGATGCGTTCTTGAATATATTGATTGTTAAATATCAAGCTGTCTCCTGTTCTTATTTTTGGCAGTTTTCACAAAGACCTACGATTTTCATCGTATGGTCTATCATTTTAAAATTAAATTTTTTGGCTATTTCTTCTTGTCTCTCTTCAATGACTTCATCAAAAAACTCAATAATATCTCCACATTGGTTACAAATGAGGTGATCATGATGCTTTTTGAGTCCTAACTCATATTTCTTACCTTGTACTCCAAATGAAATAGAACTGGCTATTTGTGAAGTTTCTAATAAGGTAAGGGTACGATACACGGTAGCAATACCAATATTAATATTAGGATTTTCTTCTTTAATTAGTCTATAAATATCTTCAGGCGTAAAATGCCCATCATTCTCATACAAAAATTTAAGTATAAGTTCTCTTTGTTTGGTAAATTTAAGGCTATTTTCTTTGAGAATAGTTTGAAATTTTTCCAAAAGGAGTGGATATGAAATCATACTATCCCCTAAAATTTTGAAAGTGTATCATCAAGTGTATCATCTTTGCTTGTAGTGATTTCTTTTGTTTTATGATTCATCTGAGAGACCAAAGCATTCATATCTAAATTGATAAGATAAGCACCTGTTTGCTGTAGATAAGGATAAAGTTTAGAATCTTTTACATATTTCCCAATATTGTCTTTGACCAATGTTACATTGGCAAGGGCTGTAATAATCAGTGCAAAAATAAGAAAATATTTAGCAGAAGCCGTGACAAAGCCAAAGATACGATTGAAAAGACCCAAACCATTTTGGTTACTAAGTTTTGCGACAATAGAACCTAGTATCGTGGCACTTAACCAAATAATCGTAAGAATACTTAAAAACCCGATAAGTTTTAAGATAGATTCATTTTCTAAGTGAAGAAAGTTTGTATCTATAAAGATAGCGGCTTCAGGTGCAAGACGTGCTGCAAAATATACCCCTAAAACAAGTCCAATGAGTCCAAAAACTTCTTTAAAAAACCCTTGCATAAACCCTTTAATACCCAAGATTAAAACAATCGCTGCGATAGTGACATCAAAGTAGTTGAAATCTGTCATTGAAAAATTTTCCATTTTGTACCTTATTTTTTTACTATTGTATCCAATACTTACCTAAAAATAGTTTGAGTGGACTAAATTGCTCTTGCTAATTCATCAGCTTTATTGGCATATTGTAATGCTATATCCCGGCTTATCTTTCCATCTTTATAGAATTTGACAAGTGATTGTGTTTGTGTTTGCATTCCACTATCACCTTGACCTAGTTGCATTTGAGAATAAATTTGGTGTACTTTATCTTCTCGAATAAGGTTAGAAATAGCAGAATTGGTAATGAGTATTTCAGAAGCAGCGACACGTCCTCCTCCTAATTTTGGTAGAAGGGCTTGAGCGATAACAGCGACCAAAGAAGAAGCAATCATTGCCCTAATTTGTCCTTGTTCTTCTCCTGAGAATACATCAATAATACGGTTGATAGTTGCAGGGGCTGAAGAGGTATGTAGTGTACCAAAGACCAAGTGACCTGTCTCTGCTGCTGTGAGTCCTGCTTCGATGGTTTCTTTATCTCTCATTTCCCCAATAAATATAATATCAGGATCTTGACGTAAGGCAGATTTGAGGGCATTTGCAAAAGAGTAGGTATCATCACCGACCCCTCTATGAGAGAAGACACATTTTTTATTGAGATGGATAAATTCCACTGGGTCTTCTACTGAGAGTATATGTTTGTGTTCTGTGAGATTAATCTCATTGAGCATGGCTGCTAGGGTAGTAGATTTACCAGAACCTGTAGGACCAGTGACGAGGATAAGTCCTTTTTCTCTTTTGACAAGTTGTTTATAGATAGGTGGTGCATTCAAATCACTTAAAGAAGGAATATCAATAGGAATAATCCTAAATGCTGCTGCGATGTCACCTAGTGTACGGTAGTAGTTGGCTCTAAAACGACCAATACCTGGAAGCAAAAGAGCAAAATCTAGCTCTAATTCTTCTTCAAATTGTTGTTTTTGTTTTTCAGTAATTAAAGAGTAACACATCTCTTCAATATCTTCTCCTGTAAGCACAGGGAGATTGATAGGTTTGAGTCCACCATCTAGCCTAATCTGGGGTTCAGTCCTAGAAACAAGGTGTAAATCTGATGAACCATGTGTTACTACACTTTGAAGCAGTTTTTTTATATCAAAAGCAGCCATAATATTCCTTTAATGAATGATAATTTTATTTTATTCTATTATAGCAGGTACAACAAAAAAATCATTAGTACTTTGTGGTGCATGGGCTAAAATTTGTGCTGCAATCGTATTAGTGTCACGAGGTGTATCTTTTCGTAAGGGTGTTCCTCCATCAAGTGTTGAAAATGTGGCTGAAAGTGATGCTGTATCAAGTTCATTAAGATTATCAATATATGCTAAGATACCTGTAAGCTGTTCTTTTATCTCTTCTTTTTTTTCTTCATCTATACGAAGATGTGAGAGTTTTTCTAATTTAGCTAAGACTGTATCGTCAATTTGCATGGTGTTCCTTTGAGAATCATTTTTCTTATTATATATTAATTTAGTTTAGATATAACTAGATACTAGAACATAGAGATGCACAAAAGGTATAATATTTTATGCTATCTTTAGTTATGTGACATGATGGACAATTCTGTCTTCAAAGTACTTTCTTAAAATCTTATGTAAGGTAGCTAACTCTATAGGCTTAGAAAGATAACTATCCATACCAGCACCAATGTATTTTTCTCTATCTCCAGAGAGTGCGTTGGCTGTGAGTGTTACGATAGGGATATGAGTCTTACCACTATGTTTTTCATAGTTAATAATCTTACCCGTGGCTTCCATACCACCCATAACTGGCATTTCAACATCCATAAATATCATGTCAAACTGTTCTTGCATACGATAGTCTAGGGCTTCTTTACCATTATTTGCTAGTGTCACTTCTATCCCAATTCTATTGAGTACATTGAGTATTAGTTTTTGGTTAATGAGATTATCTTCTGCTACAAGTATATGTACATTCTCAAAAGTAATATTTTTTTCATTCTCATACGTCTCTTCCTTATCACTTAACATTTTAAGGGTTTTGGTAAGATTCACAGGTTTATATAGGACTCTATCTATATGTGATTGGTGATGCTTTAGATTTCTTTTTTGGTCTCCTGTAGACATTACGATGATTTTAGTATTAAAATGAATAAATTTTTCTAGTTCATTTTGTCTTAGACGTGATTTATGGTCAATAAAAATAACATCAGGAAGCTTAGAGGCTTTATGAAGTGATAAAATAGATTCATTGGTATAGTGAATAATTTTTGCCCCTGTAGCTGAAATATAGGCTTCAAGGTTTTTATTAAAGATATACTCTTTACCAAGATAAGGTTCAAGGATACCTACTGTAAAGTGTTTTAAATTAGGAATATCTCTTAAAGTAGAAGAGGTTGATTTATTGAGTTCAAGTGTAAAGTAAAAAATAGAACCTTCATTAGGTTCACTGCTAATTTCAAGTTTTCCACCCATAAGTTCGGCAAATTTCCCTGAGATAGAAAGTCCTAGTCCTGTACCTCCATATTTTCTACTTGTACTCACGTCAGCTTGGGTAAACGCTTCAAAGATATTCTTTTTTTGTGCATCGGTGATACCAATACCTGTATCTTTCACAGAAAATTTGATTTGAACACTATGGGGTATTTCAGCAAGTTTTTCAATTTTTACATTAACTTCCCCATTTTTGGGTGTAAACTTTACAGCGTTACTGATAAGATTGACAATAATTTGAGAAATTTTGGTAGGGTCTCCTACTAGTAAACTAGGAAGTGTAGGGTCTAAAAAGATATTGAAGTCAATATCTTCTTCAGCTGCTTTAGCTGCGTAAGATTCAACAGCAGATTCAAAACTATCTACAGGGTCAAATTCAATCATTTCTAATTCTATTTTTTCTGCTTTAATCTTAGAAAGGTCAAGAATATCATTGACAATGGTCAAAAGATTTGCAGAACTTTTTTCAATTACAGCAATAAATTCTTTCTGTTCTTCTTTTTCATCACTCTCTTTAAGAAGTTGTGTAAAGCCCAAAATACCATTGAGTGGGGTACGAATTTCATGTGACATACTCGCTAGGAAAAGGTCTTTAGTGGTATTTGCATCTTTGATGGCTTGTATCAAAAATTTATAGATATGGTCTATCTTACCATTTTCTATAAGCCGTTGAATCTCTTTTTGTTGGGCTTTTGTAAAAACCAACTCTATATCTCTTAATGTATCTTGAAAGACATGTGTTGTTTGTTTGTTTTTTTTATAGAGCATCAATAATTTAATAAGTATTAAGATGATTACAAGCAGACTGATACTAAATACAATTAAAGGCTTTTGTGATTTTTCTGAATGCACTATCTCTAACTCTTTTATCTTATTGATAAGAATACTATGTACTTTTTTATAGTATTCCATCTTTGGTTCAATTTGCGTACTCCATCCTATGGTTGAAACTGAGTATATTCCTCTTTTTGCCTGATTTAAAATCATTGCACGTTCAGATGAAGCAAAATTTTCAAATGCCTCTGGAGACATGAGATGCTTAATATGAGAAGCGATAGAAGTATGCCCCAATGGTTCTAATGTCGGCACAGTATCTTGGTTGATAAGTTTATTCCAAATTTGAAGGTCATCACTATTTATTGCTTTTTGGCTATTGAGAAAGAAGAGTATATAGGTGTTTTCCAAAACAGTATTTTCTTTGAGTATGGTATACTTCATATTCATAGTGAGATACATTTTTATCTCTTTGTCTTTTTGCATTAATGCTGTTTCTTCTAATAGCTCTAAAAAAGGTGTAAAGATAAGATTATGGTATCTTTGGATTAAAATATCTTGATAGTATGGGCTAAGGCTATCTACTTCTTCTCTTACAGATTGAAGTGCTTTGATTGTATCTTCAATATATATTTTAAAAGGGCTATAAAAATCATGGCTGTGTATAATGTTATTTAACATTTTTAAGTTATTGTCTGTTTCTGCTCTACGAGATACGAGTCTTCTAAACGTACTCTGTTCTTTTCCTGATAGATAGATACTACTTTCTACTCTTTCTTCGATGATTGCATTGAGTGTCTTATCAATTTCTTCTACAAAGCCAGATAAATGGGCATTGTCTTGTGTCTTAGTATATTCTATATAGGTATGATACGTATAGTAAGAGAGTGCTCCAAAGATGAGTAAACTTATGATGATAGCTATGTTTAATATATAATTTTTAATTTGCAAAGAAATCCTTTTAGACTAAACGTATTAAACTTAGTTTTATCATAGATTATACAAGGATAAAACTTAAAAAGAATCAGTAGTATGCTATAAAAGATAATTTTATATGAAATATTTTCTATAAAGGATAATCTAATAAATCTTGTATATAATAATGAAAATTACTAAAAATGAGAAAAACCATGAATGTCATCGACCTTTTACTTAAATTATTGAGTTTTAAATCTTTAACACCAGATGATGCAGGAGCATTAAAATTTATAGAATCTTATCTTGATGGATATGAAGCCATGTATGTAAATAAAGAAGGAGTGAAGAACCTTTTTTTATATAAAAAATTTGGAGAGGGGACACACCTCTGTTTTGCTGGGCATGTAGATGTCGTACCAGCAGGAGACCATTGGGAGAGCAATCCTTTTGTGCCTATGATTAAAGAAGGATATATTTATGCCCGTGGTACACAAGATATGAAATCGGGTGTCGCTGCTTTTGTGCAAACATGTAAAGAGGTCAAGTCTTTTAATGGAACGCTTTCTATCTTACTTACATCAGATGAAGAAGGTGATGCCAAATACGGTACCGTAATCATGCTCGAACATTTAAAATCACAAGGGATGTTACCTGATTATTGTGTGGTAGCAGAGCCTACTTGTGAGACTACTTTTGGGGATGCTATAAAGATAGGTAGACGAGGGTCTATTAATGGCTATCTTACTATCCAAGGTAAACAAGGACATGCTGCCTACCCAGAAAAAGCGATTAATCCCGTACATCAGATAGCACCTATACTAGATAAAATTGCAGGAGTTAACCTAGACAATGGAGATGATGACTTTGCTCCAAGCCAAATGGTTATTACTGATATACGTGGAGGTATGGAAGTAACCAATGTAACGCCTAGTGCATTAAATATTATGTTTAACGTACGTAACTCTACCAATACAACAAAAGAAAAGGTTAAACTTCATATTGACAAGTGTTTGGATGGCTTAGATTATACACTCAAACTTACACAAGGCTCTTATCCATTTGTAACAACAAGAGATTCAGACATTGTACAAAAAATGTCTACGAGTATAGAACAAATTACAGGTATAGAGACGAAGCTCTCTACAGCAGGTGGGACGAGTGATGCACGTTTTATGGGTGCGTATGGTATAGATGTGGTAGAGTTTGGTGTGATAAATGATACAATTCATGCACCCAATGAACGTACTTCTATTGTTGAGGTAGAAAATCTTTATGAAGTATTCAAGACCTTAACCCAAAAATTTTAGTTATCAAATGAATTATAGACCACAATTTCATGAATATATCATGGCACGATTTGTTACCATAAGTGTGAGTATCTTTTTAATATTTTCTACATTAATGCTTTTATTTATAGACAATATAGAAGTAGTCATAATATCTATTATTTTGATGGGATTATCTTTTATGCTCTTTATGTATATTATCTTAGCCATGGCAAAACGTATGAGAAAAGAGTTACTACTTATCAACCATTATTTAGAAGATATTGATAAAGTAGATAAAATTACGTACAAATCTTCCTATTTTACACAAGAATTTGAGGACATCAATCAAAACATTATAAAAGTCCTCAAAGCATCTAAAAAACGTGAAGCAGTTAAACAGCGATACACTGCTAAACTCAAACTCAAAAACCGTCAAAGAGGAGATATGATTTCAGCCATTGCCCATGAATTTCGTAATCCTATCGCTTCTATTATGGGATATGCACAAACCTTAGAAGATGACAAAGAGATACCTCAGGCATTACAAGCTAAATTTTTAAATAAAATTTATAATAATGGTGTAAAAATAGAAGCATTATTGAGCCGTTTGGTACTATGGAATAGGTTTGAAAGTGGAGAAGCCACACTACACCCAACTTCTTTTGATATGTATCGTCTCTTCGTCAATGTAAAAAATAGTTTAAAAGAAAAATATCCTACAAGAGATATGATTATAGAAGCAAAGTCTTGTATGGTCGAAGCAGACCGTACCTTGATAGAAGTTGTTTTGAAAAACTTGATGGAAAATGCACTCAAATATTCAAAAGATGACATACGAATAAAAATGGTAGATAACAAAATATCAGTAATAGACAAAGGTGCAGGTATCTCATCTTCTGATATAGGAAAAGTAACCAAAAAGTTTTACCGTTCAGGTACACATACGTGGGATAACTCTATGGGATTAGGACTCTCTATTGTTAAAAGCATTCTAACACTACACAATACGGTACTCCAAATAGAGAGTAAAGAAGGAAAAGGCTCTTCTTTTTCTTTTGAAATTTAAGTAAGAATTAGCTAATTTTTATAGTGCTTTATACCTTATGATAATTTCTTAATTGAGGATATTTATAACTCTCTCAGCCAAGAAACATTACAAATCATCAAATGCTTTAATGATAAATTCAAATTCATATTCATGGTCTGGGTATTTTGTTAGTCCTTCATCTAAAAATTCTTCAGGGGTGATTTGTCTATCCCATAGGCGATAGGTAAATGATCTAAACCATGATTTTTCTTGGTCGTTGGCAAAGGCGATACGTTGGTAGTTTTCATCTTGTTGAATTTGACCTCCAATCTTTCTCATGGTTTGTTTATAGAGTGCCAGTTTTTGTGTGGAGGGTTTGGTATCACTGTCTTTGATGTAGGGGGTGCTACTATGAGTTGAGGGGAGTGGACTTTTCATATCTAATGGAGGGGTACATCCCATGAGTAAGAATGCTATGCTTATAAAAAATGTGTTATATATTTGGCGAGAAGTCATCTTTTTAATCCTTTATGCTTTGATAAAAGTATTGTATCAAAATGAAATAAAATTTTGTATGCTATAATGATAAAAATTTTAATATCCAAAGGTCAACCTCATGATACGAATCCCAGCTAAATCTAAACAAGCCCAAGAAGCCAATAATCTCGTAGAAGGACTACAAGCGTATTTTGTGAGTAAATTAAATACTATCGCCTTAACGTATGGAGAAGGTAAATCGTGCGAACCTGTAGAGTGGGGACGTGATGAAGGTAGGCATGGAGGTGGGGTACGCTATGAAGCTAGAGATGAGATAGTCTTTAACCGTGGGTCGGTCAATATGTCACAAGTGCATTATGATGACGATGAGCGTAAAAACTTAGGTTCTGCTACAGCTATTTCGACTATTATCCATCCACGTAATCCTCATGCCCCTTCTGTGCACATGCACATCTCATGGACTCAAATGCGTGATGGCAAAGGGTATTGGCGTATTATGGCAGATTTGAATCCTTCTTTACTTAGTGAGTCTCATTTGGATGCAAAGATTTTTTCTAAGATGCTTGAAGAGGTGAGCCATGAGCATTATGAAGAGGGCAAAGCCCAAGGAGATAGATACTTCAATATCCCTGTCCTTGGTAGGACACGAGGGGTAAGCCATTATTATCTGGAGGGCTTTAACTCTGGTGATTTTAATGCCGATAAAATTTTTGCCCAAAAGGCAGGGGAAGCTGTGATAGATACCTATATCTCTATCCTCTCTAGTAAACTAGAACTACATCCTCGCTTTAGCAAAGAAGACAAAGAAGAGCAACTAGCATACCATACACTCTATCTTTTCCAAGTTTTGACACTTGATAGAGGTACGACATCAGGGCTACTTATCCATGACCAAAATGATGTAGGTATCATGGGGTCTATCCCCTCCCATATCAATAGAAATATTTTAGCCTCATGGACAGCAAAAATGCCAGTACCACAAGACAAATTAGTAGAATCACTACTCAAAGCATTACCAAAAGAAGTCCCCACCCCTGTGAATGAAAAAACCAAAATAGCCTTAGCCAACGCAGTAAGAAAACATTACAAAAAATACCCCCAAGCCCTTAGCCTACAAGCCAGTGGAGAGAGTGTCCCTCCGACAGTGGACAATCACAAATAAGATTACTAACGCTTGGCTTGTCTTCTTCTCCATGGGAGTAGTAACAGTGAGGATACCCCCATAATGAGCATGAGCATGGTATCGCTAAGATGTTTCATAAGCCACAAAAATATTTTCCAAAGTTCCCCTTTGTAGCCTATTTTTGCAAAGGCTTTAAGACGCTTTGTTGTGGTAATAAAGTTTTTTTCTCCCCCTTTGATGAGATGTACAAATCCATTAGACCCATAGCTAGAAGCTATTTTAATCGTTTTGATATTACTCTTTTTCAAGTATGAGGCATGGCTCAACACTTTTCTATGGGAGAGTTTTAAGAGGGTATGGGTGTTTGCACCATAGCGTTTAGAAAGTTTTGTGATAGATTGTAACTCTTTGAAGTTTGTACTTTGAGAGAGTAGTTTGAGCATTTCTTGTAGTCCTACTCTTTGTTCTAGCTTTTTTATCGTGATAAAAAGAGGACTAATACTTGCAAGGCTTTTGGTTTTTCGTATCGTTTTGGAGTGTTTGAGTAGGTAGGTATTGAGCCATAGAGGGATACGTTTGCTTTTGTGGGCTAGTTTGAGTACAGAGACAGCACTTTTTGCTATGGCACTAGAGCCTAAAGTAAAAAGCGTACTAGCACTAGCGACTAGACCGATGGTAGAGAGTGAGATGATGACGGCATCGACCTCTTCATCCTTAAAAAAATGCGTCCCCTCTAGTGCCAAATCACGTATATCCCCAATAAAGAAAAAATCTGACCCTATGGCTGAGACTTGTCCTAAGAGTTCATCACTTGTCCCCGTGCTGATACCTTGGGCAATCTTTTGAGACGTGTATTTGAGGCTAGAGCGTACGGTGGCTATCTTTTTGATGAGGTCATGGGCTTCTTTGTTGTCTTGCATATACTCAAAGTCCATAAAATAGCTAAGATAGGTATGGGCATCGACATACTTTTCTTGTGAGATAAGCATTTTAGTATGGGGTATGGGGTCAATGTGTACGAGTGTATGATAGGCATAGGTATTTTTTTGGTAGAGGAGAGTAGTAGAGAGAATCAGCACAAAAAGAAGTAAAGTTTTATAAAAAAGTTTCATCATAGTATATTGTAGCCATAAAATATGTTAAAATAGCAAAAAGGATACTATATGATGCAAGACTCTTTAGAATATTTGGAAAAAAAATCATTTTTTGACAAGGTACTGACTATTTATGGACGCAATGCCGTCTTGGAAGCCTTAGAAGATACAGCTATTACCATACACAAACTTCACCTATGTACCTCTAATAAAGATGCTTCTGTATTGGAAACGATGAAAAAAATCGCCCAACAAAGAGGGATAGAGGTAGCCTATCTTGATAAACAATCGCTCTCACGCATCTCCAAAAATGCCAAACAAGACCAAGGGGTAGCACTCGATATCGTGCTTGAATTTTTTGGAGATGAAAAGAGCTTTTTGGAGCAACATAGCACATATCATATCCTTGCCTTAGATGGCATCAACAATCCTCAAAACCTAGGTATGATTATCCGTTCAGCCACAGCAGGTGCGATAGATGCGATACTCCTACCCACCAAAGGCAGTACCCAAATATCGCCTTTGGTCATCAAAGCCAGTGTCGGTACACTTTTTAAAATGCCTATCATCAAGACTTCAAACCTCAAAAAAACACTGGAAGAATTTAGAAAACACAATACAGATATATACACATTAAACGCAAATGCAAAAAGCAACTACAAAGAGGAAAACTATAGCGATAAAGTGATATTTGTACTAGGCAATGAAAGCGATGGCGTAAGCAAAGCCATAGAAAAACTAAGTGACAAAAGCATCTCTATCCCTATGCAAAGAGGTGTAGAGTCTCTAAATGTAGCTGTGACAGCTTCTTTATTGGCATTTTTGTAAATACGCTATAATAACAACAATATTTTTGCTCGTTCCCATCGCTTCTGCGTGGTAATGGGAACTAGAAATGATTTGTTTTTTAAATTTAAACTTTTATGTTATAATAACATCAGTTGGGACAGATGAGAGAGTTGTCGCTCTCTCATAAGCTTTTAATATGCTTTCGTTACTATGATAAGTAGCAAAAGAATAACAATTAGAATTGAGTCCACTGTTACATCCTTTATAAGAGGCTAACCCTGTCCCACCTAACTCCTCACAATGCACTTCAACAATAATCGCCAACTGATAGGGTATTATAGCAAAAATCATGTGATTATGGATATTATACTTGAAAATAATCATTTAAATTTAAGGGCAAACACATAGGTTTGCCCCTACAAAACTTTCATTAGGTCTAGGAGTTGATAATTTAATACCTTTTAAGTAAATCATAACTATAATAAATAAAATATAAAAATGGAAAATAACATGACATTAGAACAACAAGATAAAAAGTATGTATTACAAACGTACGCACGAAATTATACCAATTTTGTAAGAGGTGTAGGCTCAACGCTTTATGATGATAAGGGTAAGGATTATATTGATTTTGCTTCTGGGATTGGGGTGAATTCTGTGGGGCATGGGAATGAGACTTTGACTTCTGCTTTGTGTGACCAAGCTAAGAGTATCATCCATATATCCAATTTGCAAGTGATAGAACCACAAGCCAAACTTGCCCAAAGAATCGTTGAATTAAGTGGCTATGATATGGGTATCTTCTTTGCTAATTCTGGAGCAGAAGCCAACGAAGGGGCTATCAAAATAGCACGTAAGTATGGTGAAACGAAGTTTGATAACAAACGCTATAAGATTATTACTTTAGAACACTCTTTTCATGGGCGTACTATCACAACGGTAAAGGCTACAGGACAAGAGAGCTTTCATACGCCTCACTTTTCGCCGTATCCTGATGGGTTTTCGTATGAGAAGTCTATCGCTGATGTGTATAAAGCCATTGATGATGAGACGGTGGCTGTGCTTATTGAGCTAGTGCAAGGAGAGGGAGGGGTACAACCTTTTGATAAAAAAGAAATACAAAAACTCTCAACGCACCTAAAAGCAGAAGGGATTTTGCTCATTGTCGATGAGGTACAAACGGGTATCTATCGTACAGGGTCATTTTTGGCTTCAAACTTGTATGAGATAGAGCCAGATATTATTACTCTGGCCAAAGGGCTAGGTGGTGGTGTGCCTATTGGGGCAGTGATGACCACACACAAAGAGATACTTAGTATGGGTGAGCATGGTAGTACTTTTGGGGGTAACTATCTGAGTGCTTCGGCTGGATTGGCTGTGCTTGAAGTCTTGTCTTCTTTGGATGAAAAAGGTGTGATTGCTGAAACTTTGGCATATTTTTCAGACAAGTTACAAAGTATTGCCACACGGTATGAAAACCTCTTTGAAAAAGAAGTAGGGCTAGGACTGATGCGAGGGCTTCGTGCCAAAGATGCACAGATACAAGCGAGTGTTGCAAGTGGCTGTATGGATGAGGGACTGATAGTCTTAAAAGCAGGGCGTAATACGGTACGATTTTTACCAAGTATTACTATCTCTAAAGATGAAATAGATGAAGGGTTTGTACGTTTTGAAAAAGTTATTTGTTCTTTGTAGTGTATGTTTGGCATCCTTAGTATATGCCGATGAGTTGAGTGATATTCTCTCTAATAATAAAAGTCTTTTATTTGAGTATCAGTTAGAGAGTAATGAGCTTGAAAGTGACAAACTTTCTAAAAGTTGGGTCAATCCTGTGGTGTTGCGTTATAATAAAAATTATTCTACACAATTTAAAGACGGGACGACGATTCGTGACAATTACTCGATACAGATAGACCAGCCGATATTTCGTTCTGGAGGGATTTATTATGCTATCAAATATTCTGATGCGATGCGTCATGCCAATAGAGCAGAGATAAAACTCCAAAAGAGACAAATGATAGGCGATGCCGTCTCTATACTTTTTAACCTCAAAAAGAACAAACTAGAACAAGAAAAAATGACGTATTTAATCAAAAATGACCAAATAGATATACGTCAAAAACGTGATAGCTATGAGTCTGGACTTTTGGACAGTAGCTTTTTAGACCAAGCGATATTGAAAAAAAGTCAAGACGAAGCCAATTTATTGGAATTAAAACTAAGGGTGCTAGAACTCAATCAAAGATTTTCACTCCTAAGTGATAAAAACCCCAAAAAATTGAAGCTTCCTAAACTAAAACTCATCTCAAAACATCTCTACCGTAGCGAAAACTTAGAACTCAAAAAAGACAGACTAAGAGCCAAACAAGCAGACTACAATACCCATGTCACTACGGCAAAATATCTACCGACTGTTTCTCTTAATGGGCAGTATTTAGATGGAGATTTAAACCCTCTTTTCTTTAATCCCAATCTCAAAGAACAGTATTATAACTATGGTATTTCGATTTCTATGGCATTAGATATTAATTCTCTTACCGATATAGAAGCCAGTAAAGTAGAAAAGCTTAGAGCAGCAGTGCAAGTCTTAGACAAAGAAGCACAAGTCAAAGAAGAGTACAATTGGATTGACAACAGTTTGGCTATCTTAGACCAAAAAATCATGTTGGCAAAGAAAGATGCCAAAATCTATGAGAACCTTTTTAAAGTAACACAAAACCTTGTAGAAGCAGGAGAAAAAACCTCTTTAGACACCAGTATCATGAAAAATTCACTTACGATTAGAAAACTAGACCAAAAGATATATGCCATAGACAAACAACTCCAAATACTCAAACTCTACATACGGATAGAAAATGTACTTTAGCGAATATATGAATGATTGGCTCTATGGAGAAAAAGGCTACTATAAAGACTTCAAAGACATAGGAAAAGCAGGAGATTTTTATACAGCTGTGAGTACAAGTAGCTTCTTTGGAGCAAGTATCGCCAATCATTTTTACACGCTACTCCAAGAAGGAAAAGCCGATAAAAATGGATGGCTCATAGAGATAGGTGCACACAAAGGCTATCTGCTTTGTGACATGATACAGTGGCTTTATACCTGTGACCCAATGTTGGTGCGTACTCTCAAATTTGCTATTGTTGAGCGTCAACCACAGGTACGTCAAGCCCAATTAGACTATATACAAGAGCGTTTTGGGGAGGATATCATGATTACCCATTTTAACGATATTAGCGAGGTAGAAGTAGAGTATGCCTTTGTTGTAGCCAATGAAATATTTGATGCCTTTCCTTGTGATTTACTCAAAGATGAAAAAGTAGCCACCATCGAAAAACATAAGATAACATGGCAAGAAGCCAACCCTATGCTATTATCATGGGCAAAAAACCATTACCTCACACAAGGAGAAATCGCTGTAGGGTATGAAGATTTTGCATTAGAGATGGCAAAAGGTATCGCTGTTTGTGATTTTATTACCTTTGACTATGGGGAAAAATATGTACGCAATGACTTCTCTATCCGTATCTATAAAAAGCACGAAGTCTTTCCTCTTTTTGATAAAGAGGTAGACCTCTTAGCATCCTTTCAAAAAGATGACATTACCTATGATGTAAACTTTGCTCATGTAAGCCAAGCTTTTACAGATGCTGGGTTTATAGAAGAGGCTTACGAGACACAAGCTAGAGCCTTGATACGCTTTGGTATCATCGATATATTAGAACAATTTTCAAAACAAACTACCCCTGCAAGATATGCCTCTGAAGCTGATAAAATCAAAACCCTTATCTCTCCTACTATGATGGGAGATAGGTTTAAGATGATAAGTTTTAGCAAGGGTACGGGTAAAAGGATAAGTCTCTAAACGAAAGCTATTTCATCGCTTTTAACATACTACATCTCTTAATAGAACTGGCTTCAGAACCCAACATTTGAGTGTATTTTGTAAATTTATCTTCTCCTATCATAGAGATACATTCTTCTTTTGTCATACTTGAAGTGGTAGGTGTAGGGGTAGATGGGTTTACTTTAACAGGGTCTTTTTTGGCTGATGAGTTGTCTTCTGGGTACATATAGGTATCACTATAGTTTTTATCTTCTACTTTTTTCATTTTATGATTTTTATGGCTATAGTGTGAAGACTTTTTAGGTGTAGTAGTTACTTTTTTCGTGACAGGAGGGACAACAGGGATGCTTGGAGTGGCAGGTTGAGAGTGCATTCGTGCATTAAAACTAGGTGCAAGACCACATCCTACAAAGAGTGTAGAACTAAGCAAAAGAGTCACGAAAGAGTTGATAGATTTGGATTTCATAGATTAGATTCCTTGGGTATAAATGAATTGATGACAGCTACGGCAATGGCAAAACCACCATCATGGCTAATAGAGAGAGAACTCTCAGTGATTTGATGTATCTTTTGGGCTTTGGTACTTAGGGTAAACATAGGCGCTCCCAAGGGGCTTTTGCTAATGATAATATCATGAAAAGAAAGCTTTGCCCCTATCCCACAGCCTAAGGCTTTGGATATGGCTTCTTTTCCTGCCCAATATCCTGCGAGACTTTCTACCTTTTTGGCACTTTGTATTTCCTCTGCTGAAAGAAAGCGTTTTTTAAAAGTATCACCATATTTGGCTAGGGATTTTTCAATGCGTTGTATCTGTACAATATCTGTTCCTATTTTCATAAAAAAGAGTATAGCATATCCTATCTTTATCCTATTTTACATCCACTCTACAACCTTAGAAACTTCATCAGCGATAAAGCATTTGATATTGGTTTTTTTCTCCGAATACGCTATGTTTTTTATCCGTATTTATAAATACACATTGCCAATGTCAATTAATTTATAAATACACATTGCCAATGTCAATTAATTTATAAATACACATTGCCAATGTCAATTTATTAAAGATTACTTTTATCTTATGTGTGTTATACTTCTGCTGAAATAAAAATTAGAAAGGAACATTATGACAATAATTACAAAGCATGGTAAGAGACGATTGAAAGAGAGATTGGGTTTAGCAAAGCGTTCACATTTACGACATATAGCATCTGTTTTAAAAAAAGGAGAGTTATTATCAAGAGAAGGAGTTAGACAATTTAAAGTTTTATATCACAACTTTATTTATATATTTGCTTTAACCGATAGATTATCCCCTATTTTAGTAACTACCTATATTCAGCCAAGAAAAAAACAATTCAACAAATCAATGAAAATTGTACGATAAGGAAAAACATGAAAAATACTAAAGAATTTTTTAATAAAATAGAAAAATTTGGAGATGAATTAAAGTCATCTATAGCACAGGGAGAGAAGGGTAAGGAGTTAACTAATGAATTTTTGAATATTATTCAAAATAATATTCAAAATGGGAAAGTTGCTAAAGACAATCCTTTATCAAAACATATAGAGACTACTAATATTGTCCTTAGTAGTTTGATTCAAAAGATAAATAAAGAGTGGAGTAACTTTGAATTATCAGAAGAACTCTCTAAAAATTTTGGAGATAAACTTATATTTTTTATTTTTGGTAAAGTCAATGCAGGTAAAAGTAGTTTTTCTAATTTATTTGTAGAATTATCAAATAAACAACCCGAGATATTTTATTTAGATATTGATGGAAAAGTTAAATCAAATAGTGATAAAAATTTTAAAGTGGGACAAACGGAAACTACGGCTAGAATACAATGGGTAGAGATTGATAATTTAATTTTAGTAGATTCTCCAGGACTACACTCTATGACGAAAGAGAATGGAGACTTAACAAAGAAATATTTAGACAGTGCTGATGCTATTATTTGGCTTACTTCATCAGGTTCTCCAGGGCAAACACAAGAGTTGGAAGAGTTGTCAAAAGAGATAAAAAAAGAAAAAATTATTTTGCCTATTATTACAAAATCTGATTTTTATGATGAGGATTGGTGTGATGAAACAGATGATTTTATAAGTGTATTAAAAGCAAAAACAGACCAAGGCAGAAAAATACAAGAAGAAGATGTAAAAAAAAGAGCAAAAGAGGCATTAGAAAGTATAGGTATAAAAAATAGTATTTTACAACCTGTATCAATTTCAACTAAATGTGCTGAAGAGAAGATGATAAAAGAATCTAATATTGAGATGCTATTTGGTGTTTTAAACCGTGATATTTTATATAAAAGTATAGAATATAAAAGTCAAAAACCTAAAAAGATTTTAAAGAAATATTTTGAAATTGAAATTATTGAAAATATAGATAAAAAATTACTTCCTGAAATAGATACATTAAAAAGTGTACTTTTAAAACAAAAAGAAGACTTAAAAATAAAAAAAAGTATTTTACTAAATACTATCATTAGTAATACTAACCTAAGAATATCTACATTAGTTCATAAGTATGAGAACAATAAAAATATTAATAAATTAGTTGAAGAATTGTCTACCTATATAGATAAGATACTGGCTAATGAAATAGAAAAGATATTAAAATACTTGTTTGATAATATTAAAGATATAGCTATTAAAATCAATGCAAATGATATTCAAGCCTATAAAGATATAGAAGTAACTTATAGAGAGAAAGGTGCTAAAAGAGGGTTGTTTACAAAAATTATTACTTTTGATTGGAGTGATAGAGAATCTAGTTCTACACACCGTGAAAAAATAGGAGTAGATAGTAGTGATGTGATTGCATCACTTCAAGAGAATATAAAACTTGAAATCACAGATTCAATTCAAGGGATATTCACAAGTTTTGATACATCTATAAATAATATTATTGAGAATATAGATGATATGAATAAAGAGATAACAGAATTTAAAAATAAAATTAAGGAATTAAACAATGAAAAATAATCCGTTTAGTAAAATTAAAAAAGAATTAGCAAAAGTTGATGATATTTTACAGAAAAATTTAGAGAATTATTCTGTAGAAAGAAAAGAAATATCACAAAAACTAGAAGAGAAGAATATAAAAATAATGTTTTATGGGATATACAATGCAGGTAAAAGTACACTTATCAATACGATTCTATCTGAAGATAAGGCGAAAATAGGAGATATTCCGACAACAGATACCATTGATACTTATACTTGGAATGATTATCTACTTTTAGATACCCCTGGTATTAATGCACCTATAAAGCATGAAAAAATTACTAAAAAACAATTAAATAAGAGTGATTTAATTGTTTTTGTTATCCGAAAAGATGATGAAGACAATGCTTCTATTTATAAAGAACTTTTTAAATTACTGAAAAAAGAGAAAGATATTTTTTTAGTTTTTAACTATGAGAATTTAAAAAAAGATACTTTAGGCGAAGGTAGTGTTGCATTATCTATTGAGAGATTAAATAAAATTATGTTGAAAGAGTCGAGTAAGCATAATATAGATATTAGTCTAATAAAAAAAATAAACCTAATTCCAATTAATCTAAAAACAGCATTGAAAGGCAAATTAGCAGATAAGAGTAAACTCATAGAACACTCTAATTATAATCAATTTGAGGATAAATTTAATTTATGGCTTCAAGAGTATAACACTGAACATCAAATTTTAAAAACACTCAAAGCACAAATAGAGAAGCAATTATTTCGTCCTATTATTGAGAGTTTTAAGTTAGAGAATAGTAATTTAGATATTTTACTAGAGCAGTTAACCCTTGTGGAATCTCAAAAATCTATTTTATTAAGTGACATTAAAAATTATATTCAGATGAAAATAGTTGAAACACTCAATACTATTATTTCATTATTAAAAACAAATCAAGAATATAAAGTGAACACAGAGATAGAAACACTCTATCAAGATATTGAGCATTATTTATCTTCTGAACTTAAAGAAAAAATATCTATTATTGATAAAAAGAATATAGAGATATTGGAAATAACTGAAGAAGATGAGGGGGCTTCAAGTAATTTAGATATAGCAATGATTATACCAATCATAGAATCTATCCCTCTGCCACCACCAATGAAGATAGTTGCACAAATGATTACATCACTTATCTCTATGTTTAGTATGAATGATGAAGCAACTGATAGACACAATGAAAATGAAAGATTAAAAGCTCTTCAAATAAGTCAAGCAACAAAAGATATAAGAGAAACAATAATGACATCCATGAATGCTCAAACTATTGAGATTATAGAAAAAAGTTTTGAAAATACTATAAATGAATTAAATGAAAAGATAGATGAGATAAATCAAGATATTAGCAGAGATAAAAATACTAAAAATATTCTCGAGAGATCATTAATTAAAATACATAAAATAAATTTTTAAAGGAAAGAAAATGAATAAGGTAAATAATCTCATAGTAGATTTAAATAAATTTAAAAACCGTCCTAATACACTTCAAGTTGCTGTCTATGGTAAATATAACCATGGGAAGAGTTCTTTGTTAAATGTGTTAGTACATAAGGATATATTTAAAGTCGCTGATATTAGAGAAACGGTAGAGATAAAAAGATTTAATTCTAATAATATTACTTGGATAGATACTCCAGGTCTTGATGCTGATATAAGAAGAGGAGATGATGATGAAGCTCATAAAATATTAACAGAGTCAGATTGTTTGCTTTTTGTACATAGTGTAGCAGAAGGTGAGTTAGATAATAAAGAGAGAGAATTTCTAAAAGATAGATATAAATTTAATCAAAATATTGCTATTATTTTAACACAAATAGATCAAGTAAAAGATATTGATGAAATAAGAATAAAGATAAGAAATCAATTAAACTTTGCTATTAAGCCTATGAGTATTATCGCTGTATCCTCTACTAGAGCAAAACATGCAAATCATAATATTCAACAAAAGAGTAATATTGAAGAGCTTAATCGTTTGATTATAAAAGAGCAAAAAAGTTTTCTTGAAAATAGAGATAAAGAGATAGAGAAGAAAAAAAGAGTAATAAAACAAGAAATTAGAACTCAAAAAGATAAACTGTATGAAAAAAAAGATAGAGTTAATCAAGAGATAACAACTCTAAAAAAAGAGCTTGATAGTGATATCCAAAATATCAAAAATTTATTTTAAAAGGAAATAATATGTTACCATGGTTAATAGGAGCAGCAGCAGTTGCAGTAGCAGGAGCGATATTAAGTGATGATAAACCGAAGAGAAGAAGGTCTGATGATGGAGATGCACAAAGAGAAAAATTAAAAGCACAAAAAAAGGCTAGAATATATGAAGCAAAAGAGCAGTTTAAAAATAAATGGAGTTTAAGTTATAATCAGGCTTCTGAAAGAAACTTAACACCTAAAAAAATAAAAAATCTTTATACTAAACGAGATGTTATCAACAAAAATATTGATAAATTAAATAGTTTGTTAAAACAAATTTAAAACCTAAAAGTAAATTAACGCATTCAAGTTAATTTACTTTAAATAAATGATTGAGGAAAAATAAATTGGAAAAATCTAAAAATTTAAACTATAAATGTTTTTTATATATTATTCATGAATTTCAGAGAGCGAAAGATAAAACAATTAGTGCTGATAATATTAAAATTTTAGAGAAATGTAAACAAAGCAGTAGAAATATTAAAACATTGTTTAGTAAAATGGAAGATGAAAAATTTATTGAAAAAGTTGATAAGAATATAAAAGTAGGTCGAAGTAATAAAGTCGAATATAGACTTATTGAAGATGCTATTACTACTATCAATGAGATGGAAAATGTATTAAAAGAATATTCTTCACTTTTTAGTCTTAGTGAAAGAGGAAATGAAATATCTACTATTATAAAAAATAACTATTTTTGTGATATACAATTTGATAATGAGGTTTGGATAAAAGATATTAAAGCTATTGGATTAGAATCTGTCAATAATAATTGGTGGGTTTTATATATACATGAGAGTAAGTTAGAGTATAGCTTAATTAATAATATTATAGATATAGAAATTAAAGAGAAGAAATTTGAAGAGAAGTCTGTTGAAAAATATAAAGAATTTCAAATAAATAAGTTTCAAAATGAATTTTCATTATATGGTGTAGAGCAAAGAGAGGCTGTCTTATTAGCCGAACCATCAATCTCAAAATATTTTGATGAAAATATGGAAATCCTTATGAAATCTCATAAATTTAAAAATAAAGAGAAAGATGGTAGCATTAAAATTACTGTGAAATATACACAAGCTAAAGAAGTTTTACCATTGATTAAACAATGGTTACCTTATTTAACAATCCTAGAACCAGAAGAATTGAAAGACGAATTGAAAAAGGATTTAATAGATATGTTTGAAAAATTAAATTAGTTTCGTCTAGTTAAAAGTTTTGTAACCATTCAGTACCCTATAAAAAATACCTCAAAAACAGACTAAAATACTTGAAATAAGCTATATTTTGGAGAGAATTATCGTATATTTTAATATGATATTAATCCCCTCATCATTTTACATCCACTCTACAACCTTAGAAACTTCATCAGCGATAAAGCATTTGATATTGGTTTTTTCTGTAGGTTTGTTGGGGATGACGGCTTTTAAAAATCCTTGGGTTTCTATCTCTTTGAGGCGTTGAGAGAGTGCTGATACTTCACGTATCTCCCCTGTAAGGCTCACTTCACCCAAAAATAGACTCTCAGCACTCAATTCACGGTCTCTATAGCTACTAAGTATGGCAGCGATGATTGCCAAATCAGCAGAGGGGTCATTGATTTTGATGCCTCCTGAGACATTGATAAACACATCATACGTACCCAAAGGCAAATCTAACTTTTTTTCAAGTAGGGCGAGTAACATACCTAAACGATTGTTGTCAAAGCCTGTAGAAGAGCGTTTTGGATGTCCATACGCTTCTGAAACTAGGGCTTGAACTTCTATGATAATGGGACGAGAACCCTCCATAATGACCGTTAGTGCAGAGCCTGATTGTAGTTTTTCTTTGTTAAAAAATTTCCCTGCCATAGACGTGGCATCATTGAGACCTTCTTTGTTCATCTCAAAGATACCCACCTCATTGGTCGCACCAAAACGATTTTTGAATCCACGTAAGAGACGTAACTCAGAATTGGTATCTCCTTCAAAATAGAGTACCGTATCTACCATGTGTTCTAGCACTCTAGGCCCTGCTATCGAGCCATCTTTGGTGATATGCCCTATGATAAAGATAGGGATATGCAAAGACTTAGCAATACGCATCAAATCAAAGGTAATGGTACGCACTTGCGTGACCGACCCAGGTGCTGAGGGGGTCTCTTCGCTATAGAGTGTTTGGATAGAATCAATAATGATAAATTGATACGATTGATGGTTGATTTCATTGATAACTGTAGAGAGGTTAATCTCTGGTAAAAGGTAAAGATTGTCATGGTTGGCATCAAGACGATTGGCACGTAGCTTTATCTGTCCTGCTGACTCTTCTCCTGAGACATAGAGGACTTTTTTATTGACCTTGGCTAGATTACCTGCTATTTTCAAAAGTAGCGTAGATTTCCCCACCCCAGGACTACCCCCAATAAGCGTCAATGACCCAGGCACCACACCCCCACCTAGTACCAAATCTAACTCTCTACTCCCAGAAGTAAACCGTGTGACATTGTCTTCTTTGATTTGTGTAATAGGCATGGCTTTAATCGCTGTAGCAACCCTACTAGAATGGCTCGTTTCTTTGAGATATTTAATCTGTTCTGTACTAAGCTCTACCATACTCTCCCACTCATTACAAGAGGTACACTTCCCCATCCATCGAGGAGATTGAAATCCACATGATTGACACTCAAAAAGTGTTTTTTTCTTCGCCATTATATCACTCCTAAACTAGAATAAGACATTATAGACAAAAAAAATCTTTTATGCTAGAAGTATGTTAAATTGACATGTTTTATGGATATATACTCTAGTCTAGCAAAAAAGTCAAGATTACTAAAGAAAAATAATATAAAATCAATATTTGTTATTATATAATAATATTAAATAAAAGGATTCTTAATGAAAATGAAAAAGATTTTTATCTTAATGGGATTACTCCTTGCTCTGAGTAGTTGTCAAAATGAATTATTAAATAACAATACTTTAAAAAGTGGTTGGGATAAAAAATATGATGTTTATATTGAAGATTATATAAAGGAAAGAGGTACTAATCTTTTAGAATATAATAATGATATGAATTATTGGAAAACTTTTTTCTACGCACTTGCTCGTGCAGAAAGTAACCTTAAGCCTACAAGTATATATTGGGAAAAAAATTTAGGTGTTTCATGTCTTAGTGTATGGTCAGAAGAAAATTGTAATAAATATATAAATGACTGGAATAAAAATCAACAAAATAGAAAAAGATTTGCTTCAAAAGACAAAAGAGGCTGGGATAATCAAACAAAATCATTCTATTTATCAGAAGGATTACTACAACTATCTTATTCAGATAAAAGATATTATGGGTGTGATTTTGATTGGAAAAAAGATAAATTTAAATTATCTAGGGATTCTTCAAAAACAATATTTGACCCTAAGAAAAATCTTGAATGTGGTATAATTATATTAGATAGACTAGTTAAAAGAAAAGGTAAAGTTTTTTTTAATAAAGGTCATTATTGGTCTGTACTAAAACCTAATAATAGAAGGCATAAATATTTTCAGAAATATTTTAAAAGTAAATAATAATTTTGCTTTCCTTAGTTCCTATGTCCTGTATAGTCATGGTACTTTAAGGTAAATCTCTAGGGGTCATATAACGATGAAAACTTAAACTTTGCCTCAATAACACTCATAAAAATACCCATTTAAGTATGGGTACAAGAAAAGAAAGTGATAATCTCTTATATATTATTTTAGGTATCCTTGTTTGATACACACAAGGGTATCTCCGTTGGTCAAATCGAAGCTACTTTATCAACTTGTCATACGAAGCATGATTACCTATCCAAAACCATACGATTATATCATCTGTCAAAACTCCTACTGCTCGGTAATCTTTTGTAATTCTTGCTGAGTATATGGGTTTGGTCAAATGCACACATTTAAAATGTAAACTAGCATGATAAGGGTCATTATCAAAAATAAGATACTGCTTTTTAGCTTGTATCTTTACATTTTTTGATAGTTTTTTATAAAGTTTCCAAAAATTCTTATGAGTATGAGAGGTCAAAGTTGCTCTTGTGTCAGGAGATTGGTTTTTGCATTAGCATAGTCATCTAAAACCATATCTGCCATATCTCCCAATAAATCTTCTGACTGAGAAAAAAGTTCACCCCACTTTTTTTCAGACTCTATCTCTTCCATAAAAAGTTTTGCAAATATATCTTGCTCTACCTCAGGTAAAGCAGAAGCTTTTTTGAATGCTGTCTCTAGTAATATTGTCATTGTATATGCTCCTATAAATTTTTAATTCATTATAGCAAAAAGCTAATCAAACTTAAATTTTTTTACTACTTGATTATCGGCAAGTATCTATTTATCCAAAATCTCAGAATCATACTTTGAAAACCACTCTCTTAGTTTTGAAAATTCATTTTGAGGTAGGTCTTTTGTTTAGATTATTATACCATAAAGTTTAAGCAACCCCTTAACCACTATTTACCAAAAAATAGCTATAATAAAAGAAAAGGATACTAGATGCAAAAGATAATTATTAAGATTAATTCCTCTATTTATGAGCATATTATGCTTTTTCTACAAAGTTTACCTAAAAATCTAATAGATATTCAAATCCCAAATAAAAACTCCATACCCTCCAAAGCATCTACAAAAGCATTTGGTATATTGAAAGGTAAAATAAAAGACCCCGTAGAATGGCAAAGGGAGATAAGAGAAGATAGAGATATTTATAGAGATGCTCACTAAATGAAATATCTACTAGATTCCAATATCATTATCTATTATCTAAACGGAGAGAAAAAGATTGATGATTTTATAGAGCAATATAAAGCTGTATCTGCTTATATATTAGATGAACTATCTATTGTAGCGTTAGAAGAGAATTTTATACAAAAAATATCTCATTTTTCTCCTAAAAGAAGAGCAGAAAAATATATGAGCAAAATTTTATCTCTTGTTGATAAACCTATTGTTTTATTGATAGATGAAGCAGATAGATTGTTTGAATATAAAAGTGTTTCTAGTGATTTTTTTGGAATGCTTAGGGCTTGGAATGATAGTAAACCATCTAGTAATCAAGATTGGAAAAAATTTAATATGATTTTGTCTTACTCTTCTGATGCAAGTTTAGCGATTGATAATCCTAATCAATCACCCTTTAATACTGGTCTAAAGGTGAAACTAGAAACATTTTAATTTATAAAGGATAATAATATGCAAATAATAGAATTAAAAATAGATGATAATTATATAGATAGTGTTTTAAATCTATTGAAGAGTTTAAAAGAGGATATGATAAAAGAGATTAGTATCAAAAAACCTCATTCAAATGATAATAATGATGATGATATTTTAAAGGAATTTTATTCTCTTGTTAGAAAAGGGGATAATCAAGTAATGCTTACTAAAAAGAATGCTATAGATACAGATGAGATGATAGATGATATACTTTGATACCAATATTTATCTTTATGCTTTTTTATCTAAAGTAGATGATGAAACGCAACAAGCTAAGTCTATCAATTTACTACATAATGCAATAGAGAATAAAATGCTTATCACATCAGAGATAAATCTCTATGAGTATGCATTTATAGCAAAAAAACAAAAAGAGAGTCAAGAAGATATAGAAAAATATTTAAATTTTATGCGTAAGTTTATTAAACCCTCTAATGATGTGTATCAAAGGGCTTTAGAGATTATGAAGCAAAAAGATTTTTATAGACACTCCTTTGATGTATTTCATTTAGCTTTTGCTGAATATTATATCTCTAAGCAATTAGTAACTTTTGATAAAGGATTTAAAAAATTACAAAATATCACAGAAGTTGAGATAATTATATTATGAGTAATAACTTCTATCAAGTAGGTGGCACACTTCCTATAGAGAGCAAAGCATATATCCAAAGAGAAGCAGATACTACACTTTATCAATCTCTTAAAGAGTCTAAATACTGTTATATTCTCAATGCTAGACAAGTGGGTAAATCCTCTCTAAGGGTACAAACATCTCATAGATTAGCCCAAGAGGGATATAACTGTGTCAATATTGATATGTCTTCTTTTGGTAGTGAAGATATTACTTTGATACAATGGTACAATTCATTTCTTGATATTATCATATCAACTTCTTTCATTTTTGGCTACAATAAAGAGTAGATACTCTTTTATAAAGGCTAAAAATGAAAACACTCTTTAAAATAATTGCTTTATCTCTAAGCTTTCTTACCCTCCATGCCATAGAACCTATTCCTATCCCAAGCATTGTCTTAGCCAATGATACACTCAACCCTATCATCTTGCAAACGCTCAATATTCAGAGTAAAATCACAGGAAACATCGCCCAAACGACGTATGAAATGGGATTTTATAACCCAAATGAACGTATCTTAGAGGGAGATTTGAAGCTACCTCTGCTAGAAAATCAAGCTGTAGTGGGTTATGCTTTGGAGATAGAGGGGCAGTATCGTGATGCTGTGATTGTCCCAAAAGTCAAGGCAAAAGAGAGCTATGAAAATACCATTCGCCAACAGATAGACCCTGCTATTTTGGAAAAAACTTTAGGCAATCATTATAAACTTAGACTCTATCCCATTCCTGCCAATAGGTCATTTTCATACAATATAAATCCCATTATGTAACCAATCTACCCAAAAAATCAGGATTATTTCCACAACTCTTAAAAATACCAGACATATTGAGGCTTTTATTGTTAGGTTTATGTTTGTTTAGGTGAAGTTGTATGCAATTAATAACAAAACTCCTTAGAATAGCTAATCCAAAAGGATTAACTGATATTTTACAATCATCCTCTTTTGTTAATCTGTCTTTATAGTAATGGTAGGTTTCACAACACCAATGGTCTTTGATTCCCTCTTTAAAGTAGCTGGGGCTTTCTATAAAATTTGCAATTAAATATTGCTCTTTTACTTTTGTTTTGCCCTTCATATCATTTATATGTTTTACCTGCTTGATGATTGATTTTATATGACTAAAAGAGCTATTGCTTATCAGTAATTTATCACTTTTTACACTTAAAACATAAGTCTCTCTTTTTACCCATTTGTTCCCCTCAATAGACTCTCTTTTATCTTTCTCTTCTACTATAGTATGCACCTCTTTTGCATACTCCTCTTCAAAGGCTTCACTTACTTGTTTCAGTAATGTTTTTTGGTTTCCTTTGACTTTGGCTAAGTACCTCTTTCCTTTAGATTCAATCCCATTGAGGCTCTCTACTTGGGTATTTAGTGCATCAAAGGTATAGAGAAATGGTACATCTGAGAATTCCATCTCTAATACCTCTTTAAACTCGGGTATCTCGGACTTCTTAGCCCCTAACTCTCTATG
>JAMOTK010000039.1 GCA_027062365.1 Sulfurovum sp. | reverse complement strand
TAACACTCTATCATTTGATAAGCCAGCTTCAACTGCAAGATGCTGTTCAATGCAAACTGACCTGGATTCTCTGCTATTTCTTCAACCTTTCTTTTTGCATCAACCAAGAAAGCTTCAATATCAAGCTCTTTTACTTTTTCAACCAACGCAAATACTTTTTCTATCTTCTCTTTCATCGTCATTCTCCTTCTTGGTGGAGCTGAGGGGGCTCGAACCCCCGACCTCCACGCTGCCAGCGTGGCGCTCTCCCAGCTGAGCTACAGCCCCTTACTCTTTTGGGAATGTATATTAAAATTTACCATTATTGTCAACAAAATCAGACCCAGACACCGTCGCTCTCTTTTAAAACCTTCACATAGGCTTTAACGCCATCTTCAAGAGAGACAAATTCATCCCTATATCCAGCTTCTCTTAGGTTCTTTAAATCTGCACATGTGTATGTCTGGTATTTTTTCTTAAGCTCTTCGGGAAACTTGATATACTCTATTCGCACATTTGAATAAAGCTTGCTCATTATTTGAGCTATCTTTAAGAAACTCTCCGCTTTAGATGTTCCTACATTGAATATGCCGCTTTTTGATGGGTTCTCCATAAAGAAAAGGTTTACTTTAACCACATCACCAACAAAGATAAAATCCCTTTTGAAGTTTTCGCTACCTTCAAATAGCTTTACCGTCCCATCGTAGAGTATCTGATTATGAAAATGATAAACAACCGATGCCATCTTGCCTTTATGGTGTTCATTTGGCCCATAAACATTAAAATATCTCAAACCAACAATCTGATTTGCCTTATCAAAGCCAATCCTTCTCACATAATTATCAAAGATAAATTTTGAGAAAGCATATACATTCAACGGATATTCGTTCTCTCTCTTCTCTTCAAATCCCTTTTTACCAAGCCCATAAACAGAAGCACTTGATGCGTATATGAATCTTATATTTTTACTTAGTGCATAATGAAGAAGCGCTTTTGAGTAATCATAGTTGTTTTTCATCATATATTTACCGTTTTTCTCAAGCGTATTAGAGCATGCACCCTGATGAAATATAATCTCAACATTTGAAAAATCGTTTAGCTTTTCTAAAAACTCTTCCTTATCAATAAAATCTACAAACTTAAGCGAATTTAGATTTAAGTGTTTGGCAGAGTTGGTTAGATTGTCAACAATTAGTATATCATCTATGCCCTTCTCGTTAAGCCCTTTTACAATATTACTTCCTATAAAACCAGCACCACCTGTAACTATTATCATTGCATCCCCCACTAAAATTTTTTGCTTACAGCTAAAGAAAAGTATATAAATAGATATGTTTAAGTTCAAGTGTATCAGCACCTACTGTGTTGATATGGGCAACAAACTATTCGTAAAAGCAATTAGAGAAGATGGCAATGTAGATCTTTTAATTTACGGCAGGCATACAGACATCGATACTCTTGTGCTTATGGAAGTGGAAGGCAGAATAAAAAACTCAAACAAACCATACCTTGTAGTGGATTCAGTAAACATCATAGACAGATTTGAACAGATAAGGGAGTCGTTCTCTAAGCTTTCTGTAGCCATGCTGCTTTTGGAGATATCATACAGAGCAAACTGTTGTTTTGGGCTTCTTATAGAATGTCTAAACAGACTTAAAGAGTGGGACGGACTTTT
>JAMOTK010000038.1 GCA_027062365.1 Sulfurovum sp. | reverse complement strand
TTAACAGAATTAGAGGATTCATCTCTACCATGAAAAAGAACAATCGTTCGGTGCTTGAGGAGTTGGGTAATGTATTGAAAAATGAAGTTTATCTACCTGTTTTTGTTTGATGCTGAATGGTTACAAATTATTAAATTCCTCTAAATCATTAGAACAAAGTTCAACTATTTTTTCCCTATGTTCTTGAACAAATTCTCCTATTTTAATTTCTATCATCTAACCCCTCCAATCTCTTCTCAATCTCACAAATAAAGGCACTATACCCAGCATCAAAATTCAAATCTAAACTTCTCAAATTTAAGCGTATCAAATCTTCCCCTTTTCCTAATTCTAAATTATCGTTAATCTCTTCTGTGTATTTAGGATATAAAAGCATGGTGTCTTTTACCCCAAAGTTTACCCCATAGACAAACATTTGATACTTATCTTGGACAGATAAATCGCCTCTAGTACTTATTTTTTTGTATTTGGTATCAATAATCAACGATTTTGTGAATATATCAGGTTTTAAAACCAAACTTCCAAACACACCTCGTTTTTGTAATACAGTACTTGGGTCTAAGCCTTGATAGAGTTTACCCACAAATTTTTCAAACACCACAGCCATATCAAACAAAAAGGCAAAACTCTTTTCATTACTTTTATTGGTCATCGGCACAAGCTTTTGTAATATCATCAAGGCTATCTCATAACTATGTTCATATCGGCGATTCATTCGGTCAAAAGGGATATGAAGCGTTTGAATATCTATAGGCATGGTACGCACTTCATCAAGTATAGCTTCACACTTATAGAGATTGGCATAAGTGCTAAACTTTTTTAAATAACGCAAAGCATAGAGCAAAAAACGGTTTAGCTCATTGTCCATGCTAAACTCATCAAACTCACAATAAAGGTTTTGATGGTAAAAATTACTGAAATTTTTCTCTATAATATACTTCCCTTTTAAGACTTTTATATTCTCTTGAAGCGTGATATATTGCTTAAATACCCCTTTTTTTAATTCAGCCAACAATCTATCAGAAAAAAGACGAATAAAAATTTCAAAAATGCTATGAACTTCTCTTTCCCCTTGCATGAAGTCTTCATTTTTGAGCTTTATATCATAGGCATAGAGTAGCATATAGATAAAAGTATTATGATTTTGTGTATTAGAAGTGCTGATTTTAGGAGAGATAAAATAGCTTTGCCCATGGATAGAGAGAAAGCCACAATAATTTTTGGGCTTGATGCCGTTAAAATTGATTTCAAAATAAGGGTGTAAGCTAGGCGTTTGTTTGATAGTATCTTCTAAATCAAGGGGGATTTTTTGATTTTCTATGAGATAGTGCATGTTAGACCTTTTTCAAACACTTATCTATGTTCGATAAAATCGAACCTACAAGATTAGAACTTATCATAAAAATACCCACCCAAAGAGGATAGGCAAAAGGGGTTTACCCCATTTGTGCGGCAACTTCGGCAGCAAAATCTTCTTCTGCTACTTCGATACCTTCACCCACTTCTAGTCTTACGAAGTTAGTGATTTGTGCTGTTCCACCAAATGATTTGGCTTTTTCTTCTATGTACTGGGCTACTGTTTTAGAGTCGTCCATTACAAATTTTTGGTCAAGTAAACATTGCTCTTGGTCAAGAGTAGTGTTATCAGAGATAAATCTTGCGATTTTACCTGGGAGGATTTTGTCCCAAATTTTCTCTGGTTTACCCTCTTTTGCAAGTTGGTCTTTAAGCGCTGCTTCTACTTCTGCCATGACAGCGTCTGTAAGTTGGCTCATAGAGATGTATGCAGGTACATTTTTGAGTGTTTTTCCTAGTCTTCCAAGCTCTTCATTCTCTTTTTCAATCGCTACAATTCTACCTTTGGTTTCATCTGCTACAAATGAGGCATCAAAATCTTTGTAAGAAAGTGTAGATGGACTCATCGCTGCTGCGTGCATTGCTACTTCTTTGAGTATAGCAGTCATCGCTTCGGCTGTTTTGGCAGAATCACATTTGGCTTCAATGATGACACCATTTTGTTTGTTGGAGTGTACATATCCACTTACGGCTGTATTTTCATCAGCATTGATAAGAGAGGCACGTCTCACTACAAGTTTTTCACCAATAGTAGCTGTCATTTGAGAAAGGTACTCAGAGAATGGCTCACCATTGATAGTAGAGTTGTTAATCGCTTCAGCATCAGCAATAGCATTGTCAAAAGCATGACCTACCACTGTGGTCATAAGTCCGATAAATTTATCGTTTTGAGCTACGAAGTCTGTTTGTGAATTAATCTCAACAATAGAAGCTTTTTTGCCTTCTACTTTGACACCGATTGCACCTTCAGCGGCTACTTTTCCTGCTTTTTTAGCAGCTGCACCCATACCTTTGTCACGCAACCAAGCTACAGCGTCGTCCATGTTTCCATCAGACGCAGCCAAAGCTTTTTTACAATCCATCATTCCTGCCTCAGTCATCTCTCTGAGTTTTTTGATGTCTTTTGGTCCAAAGTTTGCCATGCTTATTCTCCTTTTGCTTCTGTTGCTACTTCTGCTTCTACAGCAGGTGTGGCTTCTACAGCTGGAGTTGCTTTTTCTTCTACCAATTTCTCTACTTCTGCTTCTGTGGCTGGTGCGGCTACTTCTTCAGCTACTGCTTCTGCCATCACTGCTTCCATTTCACCTGCTGATACTTCTTCTGCATTTTCGCCATTGGCTTCTGCGTACGCTGCTTTACCTTCGATGATTGCTTCAGCCATTTCTCTACAGAAAAGGTTGATTGAACGAATCGCATCATCATTTCCAGGGATTGGGTAATCAATCACATCAGGGTCACAGTTCGTATCAAGTGGAGCAATCACTTTCATACCCATTCTTCTTGCTTCTTTTACTGCAATGTGTTCTTTCACTGCATCCACAACAAATACCATATCAGGCAATTTTTTCATGTGTCTGAAACCTTCTAAATAAGAAGAAAGTTTTGCTTTTTTTCTTAAAAGCATCAATGCTTCTTTTTTTGTAAGCATTTCAAGTTGACCGTTTTCTTCCATTTGCTCGATGATTTCGAGTTTTCTGATAGATTTTTTCATTGTTGGGTAGTTGGTAAGCATTCCACCTAACCATCTAGTAGCAACATAAGGCATACCACATCTCTCAGCGTGTTCTTTCACTGCTGATCTAGCTTGTTTTTTTGTTCCTACGAATAATACTGTTTGACCCTCTGCTGCTGCATCTCTTACCACATTGTAAGTGTATTTAAAGTATCTAAGTGTTTTTTGAAGGTCAATAATATAAATATTTTTTCTAGCACCGAAAATAAATTTCTTCATTTTTGGATTCCATCTTCTAGTTTGGTGTCCGAAGTGTACACCACATTCGAGTAAGTCTTTCATTGTTACCATTTTGTCTCCTTGACATAAATATTAAATTAATTAGAAGCAAAGCTTCACCTAGGTTTGAGCCTCTGTAGTCCTTAATGCCGAAGCACAACCATACAAGGAATAACTACATGGGTATTTTCAAATTCACAAATGAATAAGGGACAAGATTATATCGAAATATTGGTTAAAAGCTACTTTTGTAACTCTGCTAGTTTTTCTTTCACCTCTTCCACATGATTTTTAACCCGTACTTTTGTCCAAGTAGCCACTATCTCTCCATTGGGATTAATGATAAAAGTAGAACGCACCACGCCCATATACTCTTTGCCCATAAACTTTTTGAGTTGCCAAATACCAAAGAGCTTACAGAGTTCTTTCTCTTCATCTGATAAAAGTGTAATGCCTAAGTCTTTTTTCTCTATAAAATTTCTATGTTTCTTAGGAGAATCTGGACTTACCCCCAAGACAATCGCATCAAGTGCAGTAAAATCAGGCAAAGCTTCGGTAAAGCCACAGGCTTGGGTCGTACACCCTGGGGTATTGTCTTTGGGGTAAAAATACAGTACTATCCACTTGCCTTTTATATCCCTAAAACATATCTCTTCTTCATCTTGATTTGCCAGACAAAATGCTGGGGCTTGTGTACCTACTTCTAACATGGTCTATCCTTTAATAATTGTTTTGGGTAGTATAGCAAAATAATTTCAACCTAAACGCCTATAAGCAATAATTAGCTAAAATACACCCCTTATAAAAGTCTCACAATCAAAGGGTCAATAACAATGGAAAATAAGAGCAAAGATTTTTTACGCAGAGTAGTAGAAAAAGATTTAAAATCAAACAAATATAACAAAATCGTAACAAGATTCCCCCCAGAACCAAACGGTTTCCCCCACATAGGACACGCCAAATCAATAAGTATCAATTTTGGAATAGCCAAAGATTATCAAGGTCACTGTAACCTAAGAATGGACGATACCAACCCCACCACCGAAGATACGCAATATGTAGAGGCTCTCAAAGATGCAGTGGAGTGGTTGGGCTTTGATTGGGAGGGGAATGTGCGTTATACTTCTGATTATTTTGATGAGATTTATAATTATGCCATTAGGCTTATAAAAATGGGCAAGGCTTATGTGGATAGTTTGGGTGAAGAGGAGATTAGAGAGTATAGAGGGACAGTCAAAAGTGTTGGGAAGAGAAGTAAATATGCCGAGCGTTCTATTACTGAGAATTTAGAGCTATTTGAGAAAATGAAAAATGGTGAATTTAGCGAGGGTAAGCATATTTTAAGAGCCAAAATTGATATGAGTTCGCCAAATATGAAAATGCGTGACCCACTTTTATATCGCATCAGACACGCCCATCATTTCCGAGCAGGAGACAAATGGGCAATCTATCCTATGTATGATTTTGCTCACTGTTTGTCTGATTATATGGAGGGGGTGACGCATTCTATTTGTACGCTAGAGTTTGAAAATAATCGTGATATTTATAATTGGGTGCTAGATACTTTGAGCCTAAATCCTCCTAGACCTTATCAACACGAGTTTGCGAGATTGGGTATCAATTATACGATGATGAGCAAAAGAAAACTCTTAGAATTGGTAGAAAATGATGCTGTAAATGGTTGGGACGACCCAAGATTACCGACTATCGCAGGATACAAAAGACGAGGATATACTCCTCAATCTATCTTAAATTTTTGTGAGGGTATCGGTATCGCCAAAGCCAATTCAATGGTAGATGTGGCACAGCTTGAATTTTCTATCAGAGATGATTTGAACACCAAAGTCCCAAGAGTCTTGTGTGTGATGAACCCTCTCAAAGTGACTATTACAAACTATCAAGGAAGTGAAGAGATAGAAGCCTCATATTATCCTCACGATGTCCCAAAAGAGGGAAGCCGTAAGTTGCCATTTTCTAAAGAGATTTATATTGATAGAAGCGATTTTAAACAAAATCCAGATAAAGGATATTTTCGCCTTACTCCAAATCAAGCAGTGAGATTAAAATACGCCTATATCATCTCGTGCCAAGAAATTATCAAAGATGAAAACGGCGAAATAATAGAGATAAAAGCAGAATATTATCCAAACTCAAAAAGTGGAGAAGACAAAAGTGGCATTAAAGTAAAAAGTGCTATCCAATGGGTAGAAAAAAACGCTGCCAAAGAGATTGAAGTAAGAGTTTATGATAGATTATTTAAAAACGAAGCCCCACAAGGCATAGAAGACTTAAACCCAAATTCTCTACAAATCATCAAAAATGCCCTCATAGAACCAGCCGTCATCACAGACAAACCCGATGAGAGGTTTCAATTTGAAAGAGAAGGATATTTTTACGCTGACCCAATAGATTATAGCAGTGAATTTCCAGTATTTAACAAAATCGTAGGGCTAAAAGAGTCATCAGCCAAAAAGAAAAAAGCCCCACAAGTCGTAGAAAAAATCAAAAAAATCCAAATAGACGGCGAAGTCGTAGCAATGAGCGAAGACCAAGAAGCACTCTTTGAGAAATACACAAAAGAAGATAAACTAAATAGCGAAGTAGCCAATACTCTAGCAAGAGATAAAAAGTTATCAGCATTTTATCAAGAAGCCCTAAACGAACTAAAAAGCCCAATAAATCTAGCAAATATCATCAGTAATGAAGTAGCAAGAGAGCTAAAAAGTAAAGAGATTAATGAGCTTAAATTTAGCCCCAAACAGATAGCCGAACTTATCAAAATGATAGATGATGAACTCATCTCAACCAAAATTGCCAAAGTCGTCTATGAAGAGATGGCAAAAAGTGGAAAAAATCCAAAACAAATCGTAGAAAGTAAAGGACTAATCCAAATCAGCGACCCTAAAATATTATTACCTATTATAGAGGAGATTATCGATAAAAACCCTGATAATGTAGAGAAATTTAGAGGGGGGAATACGAAACTATTGGGCTTTTTTGTGGGACAAGTTTTGAAGGCAACTAAAGGTAAGGGGAATCCTAAGGTTGTGAATTTGTTGGTGGGGGAAAGGTTGAAAGATTAGATAAAGAAGAGGATTAATTCTCCTCTCCTCTTGGTTCAATATACTCTTTATAAAAATCTTTTGCATAGATAACACGAATATTAGAAAGTTTAAAATCTTTGATATTATCTGTAATAATCAGTTCAGCGTCTATCTTTTTGGCAGAAAAGTATTGAACAGCATCTTCAAAATCTTTAAATTCACTATCAAGAGCATTCTCTATAATTTGTTCATCAACTGAAACTAAATAGTTCTCTTTTTGTATGGTTCGTAACTCCTCTATCACCTTTTTTCTTTCAAGTGATTTTCTAATAATATAGTGGATATTGATAATAGATATATCGTTCATATAAACTTCTACATCTACCCCTGCGAGAAAGCTAAAAACTTTTTTTGAAATCTCTTTATCTCGGTTAAGTATAGAGTTGAGATAAATATTGGTATCAATGTATATCTTTAGGCTCATAGTGAAAATTTTTCTTTTAGATATCTATTTTTTTCTAGCTCTATATTGATGTTATTCAATGGTTCTAACTTTTTGTTGAGTGAGTCCAAAGCCTCTCTCACGCGTTTTCTCTTTTGGGGATTGACCAATTTTAAATTTTTAAGTCGGCTATCTAAAGTGTCGGCTGTTTGCTGGGTTGTGATTTGATTTTTTAAAAAATTTACAAAGAGTGCTTTTATCTCATCAACATTTTTGTTTTGAATAAACCTAGCGACCTCTTGGTCATTGATATTAATAGTTCCAATATTTAGAGCTACTTGCATGGTTAACTCCTTTGTTTATTAGTATATCAGAATGTTCTACAAAATCAAACCTACAAGTCATAAAATTCATAAACAAAAAATCCACCATCACCCCTACCCTCTTAAATCTATAGACCTATCGTACTCAATATTGTATTTTTTCAAAATGCCTTTTTGTTTGATTTGTGCTTCTTTTTTGTCGATGATGATTTTGACTCCGTCGTTGTCTTCTAAGATGAGATAGTCTCCTTTGATGGCATTGACTTTGCTGTAGAACTCTTTAAAATCTTTAAAGCTTTCTCCATTTACTTTGTCGATAGGCCACATGCCAAAATTGTTGTCTCCTCTGCTCATATCTGAGGCTAGGACTTTTAGGAGTACGACTACTTCACTTTGGTTATTGTCTTGCCATTGGGATGCGAGTCCTGAAAGTTTGAGACGGTTTCTGCTAGTTGAGGCTATGAGGTTTCTAGTCAGAGGCGAAAAGATATATCCTCCATAGACAAAATACGTAGGCATCACATCATAACGAGTGGTCTTGACTAAGTACATATCATCGGCTGTATATTTGAGTAACGCTTTGACATGCATAGGCTTTTTATCTCTGATAATATCTAGTCCTACCTCTTTTCCCATTTGATAGGCATCTACAAAGTAGTGAAAATGTGTATATTCATGTTTGCGAAACTCTACAGTACCATCATCTTCTATCGAGTGTCCATCCACTGCTGTAAGGATGTCTCCTCTTTTTAGTATGCCTGATAGGGTAGAATTGTCTATCACTCTATTGATAAGTTTTCCTGTTACATTTTTATCCAATCCATAGTAACGCTTCATCGTAGGATTCTCTAGCTTTTGTGTCCCTAGTCCTATATCGGCGATACCATCATACTGACCATCTTTCATATCTTCTATAAAATGCTTGATCATAGTGACAGGCACAAGATAGCCAATATTTTGCGACTTGGGAATCCCTTGCATGACCACTCCTACGATGCGACCATCGGAGAGTGCTGGACCTCCTGAATTACCAGGGTTCACTGCTGCATCGACTTGAACAGCTAAAAAAACTTCTCCACTATGGGCATATACATGATGCTCTACACGAGAGACTACCCCAATAGTCGCTGAAAGCGTTGCTCCACCCATAGGATAGCCATAAACAACTATCTTTTGCTCTACTTCTGGTAACACTCCAAAATTTAGAGGGGTTACACCCTTAAAAAATACGGCTTCTTCTACCTTCAAAAGTGCCAAATCAGCTTGATGAGAGACGGCATATACTTTGGCAATATAACGCTTACGTTCTCCATAGCGTTGTACTTCTATAAAGGCTTGATTGGCTACCACATGGGCATTGGTAAGGATATACCCACCATCTATGATAGCCCCAGATCCAGTACTGCTTCTCATGCTACTTGACCATGGTGCTTTATAGTTTGGCATTTGTGCCGTCACATATATCTTGACAATAGCTTGTTTGGTCATATCATCTTGTGATGTCCCTGCACTTAAATAGAGTGTAGTTAGTAATAATACCATCATTAATTTCATAGATTTCCTTTGTTGAATGTCTATTTTATCAAGTAAAGACTAATGGGCTATACCTACTTTAAAATTTAGATATAGTTAAATCCCATTTATCACCTCTTTAGGTGTATTGTTATCAAGGATACTCTCTATCACACGGTTTTGTAAAAGCTCTTCTGTCACATCTTGGGTACAAAGATTTTCTAGTCCTGAGGTGTGTTTACCATCAAAAATTTCTTCGGTATAGGGTGCTCCATCTAGTATTTGTTTGTTTACATCGACAACACCATCATCCACATTGTTTTTTTTACATGAAAATCTAAAGGCTAACATAGGGATAGCCCTACCATCTACCCAAGAGTGGCTATAAGGATGTTCTTGATTAAATTCTTTCATTTGAGTGGTACTAAGGTCATGGATAGCTCCTGCATCACCTGAGACAAAACTTGCGATGGTACTTCCTTTATGTGGTGTAGCGATGGTATAAAATTGGTGTATGGTTTTAGATGCTCTATAATATTTATTATTTATAGATTGATTTTGATTTCCTTGACTAATAATATAACGTAAATCCAATCCTCCCATACTATGCCCTACAACTAAAAGAGAGTTATCTTCTAGGTTTTGAGCATTGATATAATCTGCTAGTTGACTCGCTCTAGTGATAATAGTCCCTGTTTTAGCCACATTGGTTCTATAGACTACCCATTCTCTACTATCATAGGCATCTGTGATGGCACTAAAATGGTTCCATGTTGAAGCATCACTCATAAAGCCATGAGCAAAGAGGATACTGCTCACTTGTGACTCATGCGTACTTTTAAAGTCAGTAGAATCTCCTGAGGTAGTGTCACACCCAAGAAATAAAAAAGTGATAAGTATGCTTGTAAACCATAGTCTTATAGATTTTATATTGTATAGATACATTTGTTTTCCTTAATAATAATCTTAATGAACATCATATCTAAATATATCATAAAAGAATACCCTCAATAAACTTATGGTAGAATAATCTCTTTTAAATTTTACATTACTATAGTGATGTATAAGGATAGTCGTATGAGACACTTTTTAACACTCAAAGATTTTAGCAAAGATGAAATTTTGGAGATGATAACATTAGCACAGAAAATAAAGACACAAACCAAATCCAAAAAAATCGTCCCTTATATGGAACGTCAAACCTTGGGAATGATATTTGAAAAGTCTTCTACACGCACACGCGTGAGCTTTGAAACAGGGATTTATCAGCTTGGGGGCATCGGCTTGTTTTTGTCTTCAAATGATATTCAACTCGGACGAGGTGAACCTATGAAAGATACGGCTAGAGTCATTAGCCGAATGGTTGATATGGTAATGATACGCACCTTTGAACATACGAAGCTTGAAGAATTTGCACAATATTCTAAAGTACCAGTAATTAATGGTCTTACCGACAGCTACCACCCCGTCCAACTCATGACGGACTATCTTACGATGATAGAATTTGGAAAAGACAAAAACCCTGTGATTGCCTATATCGGAGATGGGAACAATATGGCTCACTCATGGCTCATGCTCTGTGCCAAATTGGGACTAGAACTCAGAATTGCCACACCAAAAGGCTATGAATGTGATAAGCTTATCGTCAAAGAAGCCCTAGCCTTTGCCAAAGAAAGCCACGCCAAAATTAGCTTTAGTAATGACCCTAAAATCGCTGTAAAAGACTGTGATGTCGTGACCACCGATACATGGGTTTCAATGGGACAAGAAGAAGAAAAAGAAGTACGCATGAAAGCCTTTGAGGGATATATGGTAGATGAGCCTCTTATGAGCCTTGCCAAAGACGATGCCATATTTTTGCATTGTCTTCCTGCCTATAGAGAGTATGAAGTAAGCGAAGAAACTTTTGAAAAACACGCAGAAGTTATCTTCACCGAAGCCGAAAATAGACTACACGCCCAAAAAGGGATTATGGTCTGGTTAGAAGGGAAACAAAATGGCTAATATAGATTTCGAAAAATTTAGTAAATACTCCAAAGCAGGTCCTCGTTATACCTCTTATCCTACGGCATTGGAGTTTAGCGATGCCTTTGAATATGGTGAGTATATTCAGTATTTAGAAAATTCTACAGAACAAATTTCGCTTTATGTGCATTTGCCTTTTTGCCGAAGTGCTTGTTATTTTTGTGGCTGTAATGTCGTTTTTACTTCTAAAGAAGAAAAACTCTCTGCCTATATCACTTATCTCAAAAAAGAAATTGATATTTTAGCCACGCATATTGACACTTCTCGTGAAGTCATACAATTTCATTTTGGTGGAGGAACACCGACTTATTATAAGGCTTTTGAGCTTGATGAAATCGTAACTTATATCAAGTCTAAATTTAAAAATTGGAGCGACAAAGCAGAAATAAGCTGTGAGATTGACCCACGATTTTTTAACGAAGAACAAATGAAAGTCTTTGCCAAACACGGCTTTAATAGAATTTCTTTTGGTGTGCAAGACCTTGATGAAAAAGTCCAAAAAGAAATACACCGTGTGCAACCCTTGGAACTCACCAAAAATGCTGTAGATTTGGCAAGAAAGTACGGCATTAGCTCTATCAACACAGATTTTATCTATGGCTTACCTTACCAAACCCTAGAAACTTTCAAAAAGACCCTAGAACTCTCTACACAACTCAACCCCGATAGAGTCGCCGTTTTCAACTATGCCCATGTGCCGTGGCTAATGAAAACGCAAAGAAAATTTGATGAAACTACCCTGCCTTCTCCTGAGATTAAACTAGAGATTTTCCAATATACTATTGACTTTTTTGAGCGTAATGGCTATAAAATGGTAGGTATGGACCACTTTGCAAAGCCCAATGATGAACTCTTTACAGCCATAAAAAAAGGCGAACTACACCGAAACTTCCAAGGCTACACCACCAAAGGTGGGGCAAACCTCATCGGTATAGGACTCACAAGCATCGGCGAAGGTTCACATTATTATGCACAAAATACCAAAAATATGAAAGCCTACGAAGCCTCATTAGACGCTGGTAAATTGCCTTTTGAAAGAGGCGTAAACCTAAGCGATGACGACTTCTTACGCAAAGCCGTCATCATGGAACTCATGGCAAACTTTTCTATAGACATGCCAAGAATTAGCCAAACACACAATATCATCTTTGAAGAATACTTCGCCGATGCCCTAGAAGAACTCCAAGAATTTATAGAAGCAGGACTTGTAAGCATAAACGATGGTAAAATCTCTGTAAGCACCACAGGCACACTACTCATTCGTAATATCGCCATGCCCTTTGATGCCTATATGCACCAACATGTGAAAAGTAAGAAGACTTTTTCTAAGACGGTGTAAATAAAAAGGAAAAAAGATGACAATAAAAATAGATAACCCAAGTCCATTTGAAAAAGAGTTATTTGCATTTTTAAAAAAACAGAAACAAGAGTTAGAGGAATTGTCTGTAGATACACTCAAAAGTTTTATAGGTTCTTTTCAAAAAAAGCAAAAAATAAACTATAAGAAAAGAGACATCTCTAAACACTTATCCACTATTACTTCTGATGAAGATGAGCCTAGAGATAAGAGTATAGCGTTATACTCTCATATAGAAGATAGTGCTGAGTATATCCATAATCTAAGAAGAGATGGAGAGTAGATGATATTTGTAGATACTTGTATCTTGATAGACCACTCCAAAGATAAAATCATTCTTAGCACAGATGATAAAAAAGACCTCTGTATCAACTCCATTGTACAATTAGAGTTTTTGGTAGGAGCTTTAAACAAAAAAGAGCTAAGAGAGTTTGATAAAGTGCTTAAAAATTGGAATTTAGCCCATATTGACCAAGAGGTATTTAATCTATCAGTGGAATTAATGAAGGAATATGGACTCTCTCACAATATGGGTGTCTATGACTCTATTATCGCCTCTACTTGTATGATTTATCATCTCCCTCTTTGGACACATAACAAAAAAGATTTTAGGTTTTTGGATATAGAACTTTATACAAGAGATTGACTTAATAAAGAAAAGGAACAAAAAATGATTATAGAAATAAATAACCAAAAAATAGAACAGTTTTTTATCAATGAATGCAAATCTGATATAAAAGCATTTTCTGAATTTATTTTAAAAAATCTTCAACAGAATAAAAATAAAAAAGAGTTTGATAGCTTAAACAATGTAAAAGAAGACAATATTTTTAACAATTTTAGTATGAAAACCCCTAATCAAGAAACAAGTAAAGCACTAGATGAACTAAAAGCAAAAAAAGGTCAGACATTTAAAAGCGTAGATGATTTGTTTGATGATTTGGACAATTAGGTGTATGCTATTTTTAGAACCAGTAGCTTTAAAAAAGACTATAAGAAATCATCTCATACAGATAAATCTATACTCAAAGAAGTCATTATCCTTTTAGCTAGTGGGGAAAGTTTAGATACAAAATATAAAGACCATCAACTCATCGGTAATTATTTAGGCTGTAGAGAGTGTCATCTTAAACCTAATTTACTATTGATTTATAGAATTGAAACTGATATTTTAGAATTGGCTTTAACGCGTGTTGGTAGTCATTCTAAATTATTTTGGAAATAATAAAGTAAAGAACAAGAGGAAACATGAGCAAAAAACCAGAAGATATTTTTAATTTTACAGCTACGAGTGATGATTGTATTAAGTGTGGGAAGTGTATTCCTGTTTGTACTATTCATCAAGTCCACCCCGATGAGACCACCTCTCCACGGGGGTTTATTGAGCTTTTAGGGGCGTATCAACAGGGGCATTTGGAACTTGACAAGAATGCAAAAGACATATTTGAATCTTGCTTTTTATGTACAAATTGTGTTGATGTTTGTCCGAACTCTTTGGCTACGGATATGGTGATTGAAGAGGTTCGTGCTGATATTGCTGATAAATTTGGGATTGCATGGTTTAAAAAAGGCTTTTTCTTTTTGTTGCGTAACCGTAAGATTATGGATTTTGTAATGAAATTTGGTTATATGTTCAAGACTTGTGCTTTGGCAAATGACCCCCAAGATAGAGGGCTTAAGGCTCGGTTTTCCTTGCCTATGATAAAAAAGGGTCGTTTACTCCCATCTATGGTAAAGACCTCTTTTCTCAATAGCTATCCCGAAGAAATTTTAGCTAAAAATCAAGAAGCAAAGCCTCAACGTATTGCCTTGTTTATCGGGTGTCTTGCCAATTATAATTATACGGGGATTGGGGATAGTTTGGTAGAAGTTCTAGCCAAGCTCAATATTGATGTTTTTATTCCCAAAAAGCAACTTTGTTGTTCTGCTCCTGCGTATTTTACGGGGGATATGTCTTCGGTGGAGTATATGACTAAAAAAAATATTGCCTACTTTGAAAGCTTCATGGACGATTGTGATGCCATGCTTATCCCTGAGGCGACTTGTTCTGCGATGATGACGCATGATTGGGCAGTATTTTTCAAAAACCATGACATGGCAGACTGGGAAGCACGAGCCAAAAAAGTCTCACAAAAAATGCACATGGCAACGGCATGGCTAGATGACAATACACCTCTTCAAGCAATGCTCAAAGAAAAAGGCAAACGCTTTGATACAGCTGTAACCTATCATGACCCTTGTCATGCCAAAAAGGTACAAGGTATTTACAAGCAACCTCGTAATCTCCTTTCGGCAAACTATCCCATGGTTGAGATGTCTGATTCTGATAGATGTTGTGGCTTTGGTGGAGTGACCATGCAAACAGAGAAATTTCACTTCGCCCAACTCGCAGGAATGCCAAAAGCTACTATGATAGAAGAAACAAAAGCCACCTATGTATCTGCTGAATGTTCTGCCTGTAGAATGCAACTAAGCGAGGCATTAAACCATGCAGAAGTAGAGACTATCTTTAAAAATCCTATTGAGTTGATTGCAGAGGGGTTAAAGTAATTTAAAAGTTTAAAATTTATTTTTATGAGAAAGAAAAAGAAAGGGGATTAGGTTTATATAGAGTCCAAAAACTCTATATAAGACAACTTACTCAGCAGCAGGTGCAGCAGTTTCAGTTGTATTTGTTTCTGCAGGTGCAGCAGCTTCAGATGCAAATGCAAATGTAGCTACAAAAAGTGCAGCTAATACGATAACTTTTTTCATGATATTCTCCTTTTTCAAATGATAGAATCATTATCTCATATCATACCTTAAAGTTATCATAAAAAATATATGATTATCATCAATAATTATGATACATTATGTAATCTTAGGAATCTCCACAACTAGGGCTATTTTTACTTCCCCCTGCAAAATATTTTCCATCAAAACTTACCAATGAATAATTTCTTTCTTTTCCTAATGATTCTTTGAGTCCTTCTATAGAAAGAAAGCCCAATGAAGTTGCACCAATAATTTCTCTTACTTCTTCTACTGTATGGCTAGAAGAGATAAGTTCTTCTTCTGTAGGAGTATCTATACCATAACGACAAGGATACTTAATCTCAGGGGCAGCGATACGCATGTGTACCTCTTTGGCTCCTGCTTCAAGTAGCATACGTACAATTTGCTTGGAGGTTGTACCACGCACTAAAGAGTCATCTATAATCGCTACTCTTTTGCCCTCTATAAGGTGCTGTATAGGAGAGAGTTTCATTTTAACTTTGATGTCACGGATAGATTGGGTAGGTTCGATAAATGTACGTCCTACATAGTGGTTACGGACAATACCCATCTCAAAAGGCACACCTAATGCTTCGGCATAGCCACGGGCTGCTGCAACCCCAGAATCAGGAACAGGTAGTACCAAGTCTACATCAGCAGGTGTCTCTTTTGCGAGTCTTTTACCTGTTTCTAAACGTGCTTGATACACATTGGTACCATCGATAATACTATCAGGTCTGGAAAAATATATATATTCAAAGGCACAAGGATGAAAATCAATATTATCAAAAACCATTTCTGATTTGGGTTCTTTACCCTCTTCAAAAGTAAGCATCTCCCCTGGTTTAATATCACGGACAAAGGTTGCTCCTGATAGATTGAAGGCACAAGTTTCTGAGGATACCATATATCCACCATCTTTTAGTTTACCCAAACTTAACGGTCGGATACCAAAACGGTCACGGATAACAAACATCTTTTTGCGACTTTGAATCGCCAAACAGTAAGCACCTTCTATTTTAGTAAGCATATCTTTAATTCTATTTACTAGAGATTTTTTTTGTGATTTGGCAATAAGATGGATAATATTTTCTGTATCCATATCTGTTTGAAAGATAGCACCATTAGAGATAAGTTCATCTCTTACTTCTTGCTTATTGATAAGGTTTCCATTATGGACAACCGATATTTCACCTAATTTATATTTAGCAAAGACAGGTTGTGCATCTCCTGCTGATGCACTCCCTGCTGTAGAATAACGATTATGCCCTACAGCACAAGACCCCTCTAAACTATTGAGTGTCTCTTGTGAAAATACGTCATTGACCATACCACGCTTTTTATAAATAGTAATTTTCTCTCCATTGGATACGGAGATACCTGTAGCTTCTTGTCCTCTATGTTGCATAGAAAACAAGGCATAATACGCTACAGTAGACGCTTTTTTTGCACCAAACACACCAACAATTGCACACATATTATATTCCTAAACAGTCATTAATAGAGTAAAGACCACTCTCTTGGGTAACGAGCCATTTTGCAGCACGTATGGCACCCTTTGAAAAGGTCTCACGTGAAGTAGCGGTATGATTGAGTTCTAAAAATTCACCATCATTATAGAAGCCTACCGTGTGACGACCGACAATATCTCCACCACGAAGTGCCATGACAGCAATTTCATCTTTGGTTCTTACTCCAATTTGTCCATCTCTTCCACTCACACGCACAGCATCCAAATCAAGTCCACGTCCTTTGGCTGCAAATTCACCCAAAGTAAGTGCCGTCCCTGATGGAGCGTCTACTTTATGCTTATGATGTTGTTCTACAATTTCTATATCAAAATCATTGAGTGTTGAGGAGACTTGTTCTACGAGTTGTTTGAGTAGTGCTATCCCTGCTGACATATTTGATGAATAAAGTACAGGCATATTTTCAGAAGCTTCTTGCATAAGATTTTGCTGATGTTCTGTAAATCCAGTGGTAGCAATGACCAAAGGAGTAGGATTGATTAATGCTGCTTCACACAAGGCTTGTGTGGCAGTAGGTGCAGAAAAATCAATCACAATATCACAGTTTTCCAATAATACTTTCATGCTATTGGTCACTAAGACATCTTTTGGTAAATCTTGTTTCAATTCATCAAATACATGCACCACACTCAAAGGTAATACATCATCATGCAATAGAGCATCAATCAATAATTTACCCACGCGTCCTGTACTTCCTACGATACCTACTTTTGCCATCTTATGCCAACTCTTGAATATATGAGATAACTTGTAGTGCTGCGATAGAGCCATCACCTGCTGCTGATACCACTTGTTTAGGTGCTTCTATACGCATATCTCCTGCTGCAAAAAGACCTGCTACTGATGTTTTCATCGAAAGATTCACAATCACTTGTCCCCAATCATTCATTTCACAGATAAAGTCACCCTTACTATCTTTGAGTACTTCATTTCTCACATCATGCCCTACAAATACAAAAAGCCCTGTATTGTCCATGTGTGTAATGGTACCATCATTATTTTTGATATCTACACCTGAAAGACCCATTGCATCACCGACGGCTTCTTCTATCACAGAGTTGGTCACAAGATGAATATTGTCTTTTCTCATCACTCTATCTAGCGTTGGAGGTGCTGCTCTAAATTCTTCTCTTCTATGTACAACATAAACATCTGAACATATATTAGAAAGATAAAATGCTTCTTCTAGTGCCGTGTCTCCACCACCTAACACAGTCACTGGTTTATTTTTGTAAAAAAATCCATCACAGGTAGCACAGGTACTTACCCCTTTACCAAAAAAGGTATCTTCGCCCTTAAATCCTGCTCTTTTAGGTACAGAACCTGTACAGACGATAACCGTCAAAGCTTCTACCGTGTCTCCACCTTCTAAAGTAATAGTAAAGTGTTCCCCTGTTTTGGCTACAGCATCAACCTTTTTCATCTCATGCTTTAAACCAAAAGAAAAACATTGTTTTTGCCATGTATCCATGAAGTCCATACCTGTTTTATCATGTTCAAAAAATCCAGGATAATTCTCTATCTCTGAACTTTGAGTAATCTGACCACCAGGCATTCCCATTTCAAACATTGTTACATTTTGAAGTCCACCACGTGTTGCATAGAGTCCTGCTGTAAGTCCAGCAGGTCCTCCACCGATAATTGCACAATCTAACATCTTAATCCTTCATAGTAAGTATATATAATAATTAATCAAATTATACAATGTTAAAACTTGATTAAGTATTTATTTTAGAAGTAATGGGGGAAGTTGGGTATAGTTCAAAGAGAAACTCTCTTTGAACTACATAGTGATTTATAGTATTGCGTTTATCTTTTCAGCAAATGCATCTTTAGAAGCAGCACCTACCATTTGGTCTACCATTTCACCATCTTTGAAAAACATAATTGCAGGGATTGATCTAATACCATATTTTACAGCGATTTCTTGTTGCTCGTCTGTATTTACTTTACAGATAGTTGCTTTTCCATCAAAATCTTCTGCTAATTCCTCAATCACTGGAGCAATCATTCTACAAGGTCCACACCATGGAGCCCAAAAGTCTACCATTGTTACACCCTCTGCGATTGTTGCATCAAAATTGTCGTTTGTTAATTCTACATATTTAGCCATGTTTAATTCCTTTGTATTGTTAATTTAAAAAAGTATAGCGTAATTTGATTATAAATCTATTGTCAAAACTTATATTTTTTATAATATAGATACCTTTCGTTCTAATTTGTAGCGTATTCAGATAAAAATACTCTTATTTATATTATTTTTAGAGTAAAATTTTACTTGCTACAGCAAAGACAGCACTCTCAGACTTCAAAACCAAAGGCGTATCAAACCCTATTATCTCATCTTTTTCAAACAATGCGACCTCATCTTCATGAAAACCACCCTCACATCCAATCACAATGCTTTCAAAAGAAGCAGAAGAGACAAAATTATCTTGTGAAAAATTGAGCATTTTACTTTTGGGATATTTCACTAAGAACGTTTCTAAATCTTTTATCATCTCTAACTGCATCATTTGACTTCGTCCTGATTGCTGAGATGAGTTTAAAAGTATTTTTTCCAAACGCTTAAAATCTATCTTAAAACTTTTTTGTGAACGTTTACAATAGATAAAAGTGATTTTTTCAACACCTATTTCATTAAGAGAGGGCAATACTTTTTCGATACTTTTAGGGTCGATAATACACCAAGCGATATGTAAATTTTTAGATGCTCCTATATCAAGAGCTTTAGATTCTTCAAGTATAAGATGTACTGATTTTTTGTCTATATACGCAATACGATAGCGATAAAGCATACTATCATTAAGATTACGTAAGTAAAGTTTTTCTTCTGCTTTGTGCCTACGCACCTTAAAGATATACCGATGTTCATCCCCCTCTAAAGAGAGTGACGATTGACCTGCTTGGGCATGATAGAGATATAACACCTAAAAGCTCACAATGCCTTTTGCTTTAAGTATCATCAAGACTACCATGAGTGTTACCAATAATATTTGTACCAATGAGATTTTAACAAATGCCGATTTAAGCACTTTATGCGTCTCAGGGTTTTGTAGATTAGCAATTTTTATCACTTTATATTTTTGAATTTCGATATACATCATCACAGCCCACACAAGTATCATGATAATAGTAGTAACAGACCATCCCAAATCACCTGTAAAGACAGATACCAATCCTGCAAAAGCAATCATCGTTATCAATGCTTGAAATATCATCGTATAAAAAAAATTTGCTTTTCTAAATCCCAATGGATTCTTAGCCGTTACAAACGGAATAATCAATCCTCCTACTAAGAACCCTAAAAAAGCTTTCACCAAAAGACTGTGTGTTGCTAACATCTGTACTACTTCCATCTATTATTCCTTTAATTTATCTATATTTTAAAATGGATTATACCCTAATTAGTTATAATCAACTTAACTTAATTTAAAAGGTCGCCTATGGCTAGTTCTATCCTTCAAGCATTAGATATTATCGCAACACACATCACCCCTTTGGATAAAGAGATACTCCCTATCGAAATGTCTGTAGGACGTATCGTTACAGAGGATACTATTGCTACCTTTAATCTTCCACGATTTAACAATTCTGCTATGGATGGCTATGCCGTCAAAATAGCCAATAGCAATCAAAAAGTAACGTGCAATGAAGTCATCTACGCAGGAGATAACCCTAGCATGACCCTCCAAGCCAACACGGCTATCAAGATTATGACAGGGGCGCCCATACCTAAAGGCTGTGAAGCTATCGTGCCTATAGAAAATGTACAGATAGAAAAAGATGGCATTGTCTTACCCCAAGATATACAAGAGAATCATTTTATCCGTATGGCAGGAGAAGACATCAAAAAAGGTAATACTTTTTTGTATGCTGGAGAGACTATCAATGCCTATACCATCGCCTCTTTAGCCAGTCAGGGGATAAGCCATATCTCGGTCTATAGAGAGATAAAAGTGGCTGTCTTTGGCACAGGAGATGAACTACGCCCTCACTACGAAAAGATAGAAGACTATCAACTTTATAACTCAAATAGTCCTATGTTTTTGACACGTTCCAAACAGTTAGGATGTAGTGTAAGATTTATCCGTACCTCAGCAGATACGATAGAAGCCCTCGAAAATTCTATCAAAAGTACACTTGATGCTGATATTATTATCACTTCAGGAGGGGTCAGTGTAGGAGATAAAGATTTTACGAAAGAAGCTTTTACGAACTTAGGCATGCAAACCCTCATAGATACTATAGACATCAAACCAGGGCGACCTACTATCATAGGAAAAATAAACCAAACCATCATCGTCAATCTTCCAGGTAATCCTCTTGCCTCCATGGTAAACTATGAACTCTTTGTTCGTGCCATCATCCGTAAGCTCTCTGGAAGTCGTGCCTATTATCACAATACCATCTCTACAACCATGCAGAGTGACTTTTCTGTAAGAGGTGGTAAATATGCCGTCATACTAGGTAGCTTTGATGGGCAAACCTTTGCACCTCTTAGACCACAAATGCCTGGGATGGTCTCTCCTATGCAAAAAGCCGATGGATTGATACTCATCACCCCTAAGCTAAAGAGATTAGAAAAAGGGTCAAAAGTCAATATGATACCTATCAAGTGGGAATGTACAAGTGAGACACAGTCCACCCTCTTTAGCCTACTTTAGCCTATTTCACGACTAAACAGATATTGGATTTTGCATCATCGTAGTAGATAAAAGTTTTTTCCACAATAAAGGGTCACTCCATTCACTTTGAACTTGTGGAGAAAAGCGTATCTCTTCTAAAGAAATCTTCCCCATCAGGGTAGAATGTGCATCTTTGGCAAACCCTTGGGCATAGCCTGTTTCTGTCTCATGCACGATAATACTATGAAGCATCACTTCTCTCTCTCCATTTTGCATAGCAGTACACGCCAAAACACGCTCAACAAGCAGATAAATCACACGAGAAAACTGTTCAGCAGAAGGAGAAACAGGCAACTCTACCCAACGATGGCTATGGGTTTTCATTGCCAAAAGATAGGCATCATCATCTCCATTCCAAAGCGTAATGCCGTGGTCAAAGCCATCAATAAGCTCTTTAATCGTCTGCTTCATCAAACCAAAATCATACACCATCTGCCCATCATCCAAATAATTGGACTCCAAAAGCACTTCTATCTTATAAGAATGCCCATGAATATTTTCAGAACAACGCTGTGTTGTACAATCACGCACAATATGTGCATTTTCAAATTTAAATAATTTTCGTATTAACATATTTTGTCCTTAACTAGGGATTTATAACATTGATTTTAACCAAGCTATCTAAAAATAAGATTTATACCCCTTGTGTCGTATCAAAAACCCGTATATGAAGCCTATCGCTATAGTTAAATCCATGTTGCATACAAAATTCAAATACTGCTCTGTCATTGTGCCAAATATTAGCACGACTCTCCCCTACTGGCATACAGTAGATAGAGGGATTTGTAAAACTTTGGGTAATCTCTTTTATCTCTTGGTAGGCTGTACTTTGGGTCAAGGCTTTGTCTATGGTAAATTTAAAAAAACTATCTTTACTATACTCAATAATATTGCCAATAGCTTTATGTTTGATACGCTTCACTTGGGGTTCAGCTGAATTGGCCAATTTGATAGAGAGGGCAAAAATAGTCTCTTTATAGAGTGGATACGCTTCAAAGTCTATCTCTATTGTGCCATTGGTTTCAAAAGTCACCGTAATATTTTGGGATACAAGCCACGAAATAACAGCATAAAATACTTTGTCTTGGTAATACATCAAAGGTTCACCCCCTGTAATCACCATTTGAGGTAAATAGCCAATTTTATGAAATTCTTCTTTTAGATGTTTGATAAGTATAGACGCATCTTCTACCTTCTCCCATGAAGGGCTAAAGTGACTATCTACAGCAAAATAAGTATCACACCCCATCTTCTCTTTGCCCTCTACATGATAGGACGATTTAAATCCAGCACAAGAAAGGTTACACCCTCCCGTACGTAAAAAGTAAGAAGGAATACCTGCATATTTACCCTCACCTTGAATAGAGAAAAATTTTTCTGTTAGGTAGAACATTTATAAACCATCTACTTTTTTATTAACTAAATCTTTCATCTTATCTTGAAAATACTCTAATAATTCCAAAGATTTTTCAATCTCTTTTTGACTAATTGGATTTTGTCCCATTTGTCCATGTGATAGAGAGTGCATTGAAACTTTTTGATATAACTTTAACTCTCTAATTATATTAATAATATCAGGAAGTAAATTATCAACTTCACTATATTTAGATATTAAATTTTTTATATCTTCAATACTTTTATTTTCATTTATAAGTTTTTCAATTTCAAGAACTAAATGATTACTATTTTTAAATATGAATTGCTTCTTATTTTTAGCATCTCTATATTCATATCTCAATAAATAAAGATTCTCTTTTTTATCTAAAATTTCTAATATTTTATTACTCTCTTCAACTCCACCAATCATTAAAATTTTAGAAAACTCATAAAGTAACCTCTCAAACTTTTGTCTTAATTGATTTCCAATAGTTTGATAATTTGGATTTTGTCCATAAACATCTTTTCTTAAATCAGGTAATTTAATTAAATCATCATTCATATATAATTTATGCCCATCACCTATCTCATATAAATTAGCATATTGCCAACTATCTTTTACTTTATAAATATCATTTACTAAATAGATAATCAAATTATAAAAATATACATTATGAGTCAAAATAATAATTTGGAAATTACTATCAAAAGTTTCTAAAATATGCTTCATCAAAAAAGTTCTATTGGACATATCAAGACTTGTAATAAAATCATCAAAAATCAATACTCTATGTTTATTCTCATCTTGATAGAGTTCAATCATAGAAAAAAGTATAGCAAAAACTACTAAATTTAATTTAGCTTCATTGAAATATTGTTTAATGTCTTTGATTTCTTCTAACTTTCTTTTAGTGTCTGTAATTCTAATAGAAAAATCTTCTCTATCAATTCTAATTATTATATCTTCTTTAAAGTTCATCAAAAGTTTATTTATATGAGATTCAATCTCATCATAATTATATATACTAGAAATATCAAAATACACATTACTTATTAGAGTATTAAAATTTAAATATTTATCAAAATCTGTATCTTCTAAATTTAACATAAAAACTTGATACTCTTTAGTTGTATCTTTTTCCAATACTATATTAAAATCATTATCTACAATGCTATTATTATACTTTTTGAAAAAATTATCTTTATCTGCTTGTGAAGTCTCTTGTGCTATATCACTAGACTCTATATTATCTTCAATTTTACTTCTAAAAAATTCTAATTTTAAAGCATCATAGATAGAACTTTTACCTGCTCCATTATCTCCATAAAGTAAAAAACTTTTTTCATTAAAATTAATTTTTAACTCTTTGTGAGCTTTAAAACTTTCAAGAGTAAGATTTTTTATCATAATTCACCTCTAAAAAATTTTAATAGATTACTTTTAAGTTCTTTATCTCTCTCTAAAAAATTTTGATAGGTAAAAGATTCTAATAAGGGAATAATTTCTTTTATATTTTCAAGCTTTGACTCTTTATAGTAAATGGCTTTTTTATCAATAGTAATACTTTTCTTTGGAATATCTAAAATAATTATATTTCCTAAACTATTTTGTAGAAATTCTATATTTTTTTTATCCCAATTTAAACTATCTTTATGAGTTACTAATTTATCAATATCATAGTTAGATATTGCCTTATCTTGTATAATATAGAAACTTAAAAGGGCATAACCATTTTTAAGCCTTTCTGAGATATTAATATCCTCTATTTTTATACCTGATTCAATATATTTATCTATCTCTCTATTATGCACAATATTAGAAATCATATTAAAAATTTCAAATTTAATAGTAGTAGTAGCACCTTTATAGTATATATATCTAACTAAGCTTTTTGTAAATTCTATAATATTTTTATCTTCAAACCCATTTTTAAATATATAAACAACCAATAAAAACATAGGATATTGATTTGTATATCTAATGATTAATTGTAACCATTTAGCTAAAACTGTATTTTGATTACTCTTTTGATTAATAAATTCAATTACTTCAATAACTTTAAATAAATCCTCTAAAATTTCTTTATAATTTTTTTCATTAAATGGAGACTTTTCATATCTTATAAAAAAATGTCTTAGATTTATTTCTGTTCCTGTTATATTATTTTTACCTCTAATAATATGAGAATAAAATCTAAAAACTTCATCTATTTTAATATTTTGTAAGTCACAACGATTTTTAAACTCTCTCCAAATAGAGATAAACTCTTTTTCTTCTTGTAATTTACCTGCCTTTTCATAGAGTCTCGCCTTAAAAATATCAGAATCAGATAAATCTCTCCCTCTATTATTAATAGTTTCAAATATTTTCAAAGCCTTTTCTCTTGCCTCTTGTGGTGTTTGTCCCTCTAACTCTATTGGAAGTAGATAAACTTGGGTTAAAAGATATTTAATAAAATCTCTAAGCTCTTTTTTTTGAGTATAAAACTTAATCCAATTATAAAAAAACATAATATTAGCTTCAAATCTATTGGTACATTTTTTTTCGTTAATTAATCCCTTTTTATTTATGCACGTTAATAATACTTTTTCAAATTTTTTTTTATCAAAAGATAAAACCTCTTTTAAGTTTTTTTTATCATCTGATTCAAAAATCTCAGATTCTATTCGTGGAGAAATTTGATCACTCTCCCAATCTTCTATCTCTAAACAATCTTTAAGGGCTTTATGATCAGGATTGTAGATTGATAATACTTTGATAAAAAGTAACAGTGTTGTAAGTCTTTGTTGTCCATCTATTACTTCCAACTTGTCTTTATCTGATGAACTCTTTGCAATTACAATATTACCTATAAAATAATCTTCTTGACTATCTTTATCTTGAAAAGCTTCCATAATATCACTATATAAAGTAAAACACTCATCATATTCCCAAGAATAAGCTCTTTGGTATGGGGGAATTATATATTGTTCTTCTATTTTAAATATCTTAATTAATGTTTTATTTTCTGCTGATAATGATAAACCCATACTATTTCCTTTTTTTCTTGATTATTTCACTTCAAAATTATATCCAAAAACGATATATTACCCACCAGTCTCATAAAAAGCCCTAGTAGATATTTCTCTGTCTTCTAGCTCTTCTTCGCTCCATCTATTTTCTTTGGGTTTGTCTTTGAGGACTTTGGCTAGGACTTTTGATGCCCCTTCTATATCGCCTTTTTTGACGGCTTCTGCGATACTTAATGCTTCATCAAAGTATAGACAAGGGATGAGATTGCCTTCGGCTGTGAGTCGGATACGGTTACAGTTTTCACAAAAGTCATGTTTGTGTGGGTCTATGAGTCCAAATTCATAGTCTAGCTCTTCTATGAGATAATTAAACGATGGACTTGCCCCCTCTCTTCCTAAGGCTCTAATCGTGTATCTTTCTTTGACTTTGGAGAGAATTTCTTTGCCGTGCATTCCTTTTAGAGTTTGGTCTGCATGAGCATTTTCCATGTATTCTATAAAGCGTACTTTGATATTTTTTGCTTTAGAATACTCCATAATATCTAAGATTTCATTATCATTAATCCCTTTGAGAGGTACCATATTGATTTTGACTTTTAATCCTACTTCAAGAGCTTTGTCTATGCCTTTAAGGACTTGTCCTAAGACATCTTTTCCTGCGATTTTTCCTGCCACATCGGCTTTGAGAGAATCAAGAGAGATATTGAGGCGTTTGAGTCCTGCGTCTTTGAGTTGTTGGGCTGATTGAGGGAGGAGATAGGCATTTGTCGTAAGAGCCAAATCAATATCAGGTTTATAATCACTTATCATTTTGATAAAACCATCAAGATTTTCACGCAATAGAGGCTCTCCACCTGTAAGACGGATTTTGTTGACTCCATTATCAATGGCTACTTTTACAAATAAAAAAAGCTCTTCAAAAGAGAGTAAATTCTCTTTAGGTACCCAAGAAAAAGGCTTTTCAGGCATACAATATTGACACCTAAAATTACAACGTTCTGTTACTGATATACGAAGATAATTTACTTCGCGTCCATGTCCATCTATAAGCATATAAAATCCAATTTATAATTTATTAAAATAATTTTCTTTAGAATATCTAAATGTAGGTAAAAGGATGGTAAAGGTATTGGATTTTTTTGTGAAATTAAAAAGAGTGTAAAGGAGTGTAAATCAGTCTAAGACTGATTTACACCTTCCAAGTATAGGGTGCTATAAAGCAAAGAGCTTAGTGTAAATCTCTCCACATACTTTTCTTCCATAAAAAGGCTAAAATCGTAAAGATAACAAAGAAACCAATAACCCATGGGCCAAGTTCTTCTCTGGCTTTTTTGCTAGGGTCTCCTGCTTCTGTGAGATATTCTTTTACTTTTTCGTATCCCTCTTGATTGAGACCTACTCTTGGCATAGAAGTACCAGGAAGTCCTGATTGAGGGTTTTCTACAAATGTTTCTAAAAAGTGTGAAGATCTAGCTCTAATCATCATAGATAAATCAGGAGGCAAGTTACCCATATATGCTTTGATACGGTCTTGTTCTTCTATCACTTTAATCTCATGAGCTAATGCGTCTTTTCTATGCTTAAACTTAGGTGTTTCTCCTATTTGTGTCATTTTTGCATAACGTACAGCATGACAACGTACACAGGCTTCAGTAAAGACTTCTTTGGCTGTTACTTCTCCTACTTTTTTCTCAAGTATATAGGCAACGACATCAGCAATTTGTTGATTGTCTGTTACTGTAAACTTGATAGAACCCATTGGGTGCATAGAAGTATCTGCATATTTATGGTCTACATTTGATGCCATTGCAGGGTCTTTAATCAATGCAATAAGATAATTCTTATCATAGATAGCTCCTGCATGGTCAAGATTAGGAGGGACAACCCCACCCATATTGATATTGGCACCACTATGACATCCTAGACAATTGGCAAATACTGCTTCACCTGCTACGGTATCTCCTGTCATACTAGATACTACTACGACATCTGACCAGAAAGCTTCTTTCTTCGCAACAAGTGCATCATCACCCTTACGTTTTGCCTCTGCTATATCATCTGTACCATCATAGGTAAAACCATGACTCTCAATCTTGATTTCATTGCCATCTTTATCTACTTTCATATGCATAGCATGGTGTGCATACGGCTCTACCAAGTAGTATGTAAGCAGTGAAAAGAACGCAACTATTGCAAATATTTTTAATTCTCTCATGTTAAGCTCCTTTCTCTATTTTTTTCTCAAACATTGTGATTACTACAAGTATTGGTCCCATACATAAAAATAATATGGCTGATACCAATCCTATGAATGCAAAGGTTGGGTCTGTTGGTGGAAGTTTACCCATCGCTGTAAGCACAATCATATCAATAAGTAGTACCCAAAACCAAATTTGGAACAATCCTCTTTTATGTGCAGGGGCTACGTTTGGACTTCTATCAATAAATGGCAAGAAGACAAATGCAGCTTGTGCGATACCAAAGGCAATCAGTCCAACATCTTTAGAGAATGGACGTAAAATCTCATAAGACCACAAGAAGTACCACTCAGGATAAATATGTGCAGGTGTTTTCAGTCCATTAGCTGGATCAAAATTTACAGGGTCCATAGCAAAATCAAAGTGATAAAATACTAAGTAAAAGAACAGTATAAAATAAACACCCATAACAAAAATATCTTTACTCAAAAATACAGGAGAGAATGGAATTACTTTAGACTCTTTTCTTTTTCCTGCTTTCCATAAAGATGCTGCTTCATCAAAGTCAATCTCTGCACCCTCTTGGTTGTTTACATGTGGCAATCGTAGTGTTCCAAAGTGTAAAACGATAAGCCCAATAATAGCCAAAGGAATGAGCAATACATGCAACATAAAGAAACGTGTCAAATACGCATCACCAGGTACATAATCACCACGAATCCACTCTACTAAACCATAGGCTTCTAATGAACCACCTGAGAATAGATTGGTAATAACCATACCTGCCCAATAAGACATTTGTCCCCATGGAAGCATATATCCAGAAAAGGCTTCAGCAGAAAAGGCAACGAAAAGCCCCATACCAGAAAGCCATATTAACTCTCTACCTCTTTTGTAAGAACCATAGTAAATACCTGTAAACATGTGAATGTAAATGATAAGAAATACGATAGATGCCCCTACCCCATGAACATGTCTCCATAACCAACCAAATCCAACTTCAGACATAATAGTGTAGTTTACAGAATCAAATGCCAAATCTGCATCTGGTTTATAGTACATCAGTAAAAAGATACCTGAGATAACCAATATTCCAAAGGTAGCAGCAAGTACCATACCCATTGCCCATAAGAAGTTAATATCTTTTGGAATCCAATACTCTGTGTTGAGTACTCTTTTTAGTGTGTTAAGTCCTATACGCTCATCTAACCATTTATTACTAAAAGGTTTAGCGTTTTCATCAAAATGTGCCATACTGTTCCCCTTATGCGATAAGATTATCTATTTTCATTTTTTTATACTCTGGACCTTCTTCGCCCAATACAAGCTGTGTACCATTTATCTTAAATGGTGGTATTTCAAGAGGACTCGGTGGTGGAAGACCTGGTTCATTGATACCAGAAGCATTAAATCTTCCCCCATGACAAGCACAGAAAAATTCATGATTGTCTTTTTCATACGCAGGAATACATCCTAAATGTGTACACAATCCAATAGAAATATGAAATCTATCTCCACCTACAATGACATCTCTATCATTTGCTTCCATATCTGCTGATTTTTTGAGAACAAAAATAGGTTTTCCTCTCCATTTTTCAACAACCAGTTCATTGGGCTTTGCATTCGCCAATTCTATGGTAGTAAATCCAGCAGCCTTCACTGACGGCAATGGATCCCATGTTCGTTTCATGGCATATAAGGCACCAATACTACCAGCAGCAGTAAAGAGTCCTAAACTAAGACCCATAAAGTCTCTACGTTCTTTTTCCATATTTATTCCTTTTTGTGTTTATAATTATAATACCGTATTATAGGATAGTCGATGTTAAAAAGATATTAGCAGAAGAGATTGTCCTATAGATTTTACCTATTTAGTGCTACAATAGGTAATTTTAGACTATTATAGCCCTATATTATAAAGTAAATAATTATAAATTATAATAAAATCTTCTTTATATCTATTTTTTCTATCTCTTTAGCCGTTGTGCATAGAGGAGTTTTGAGTGCTTCTTGTACTTTTTCTATATCAAAACCATCAATAACAACAATGCCATAAGAGGCTAACATCTCTTGTGCATAAAGCTCTCTTCCTTCCAATGCTAGATAGATAACTTTTGCTCCTGAAACTTTGGCTTCTAATGCTATTTGTCCTGATGCTGTAACTACGGTTGTAGATGATTTTATGAGTTCATTATACTCTTCGGGTTCATGTAATGTTGTAAATAATTTAGCCAAAGCATCTTCATATTTGACAAAAAAGTAATTGCCTAGCAAAAGTTCCATATCTAAAGCAGAAAAAAATGCTTCATTATTTAAAATAGTTTTATTGTAATCAGCATCGCCTAAGAAAAAGAGTACTCTTTCTTCTTTTTCACTCACTTCAAAGTATCTATCATCTATCAGTACCGTGTCAAAGTCTAATACCTTTTCACTATGTATTTGCTTGTCTTCTACAGAATGCCCAAAACGATACACCTCTTTGAAATCTTCACAATATTTAACCAAACGACCATGGTCATCTTCAATAGAATCAATAATGATACTATCTCCATAACTAGCAATAGCATCAATATCTTGTACGCCTTCTACGGTTACATATTCACTCACTCCCAATTCACGAGCAACTAACCCTGCACGAAAATCATTGACCAAAAACTGTATATCCTCGCCTTGAGACGATAAAACATTGAGTAATGATACTCCACGTCTAAGTCTTTCAAGCCCTAATTGATGTCCTGTGTTTGCATAATAATATAACATTTATTGTTTTCCTTTTTGATTTGCTCGTTGTCTCATTTTGATATGAACATGCACTATTTCTATCGCTGCTGGTGTCACACCAGATATTTGTGAAGCAGAAAAAAGTGTAGGAGGTGTGGCTTTACTAAGCTTCTCTACAATTTCATTACTAAGCCCTGATATATTATCATACACAAAGCCTATTGGTATTTTGATTTTCAGCATATCTTCCATCTGAAGTATTTGTGCTTGTTGTTTTTCAATGTAACGGCTATATTTTGCTTCTACTAATATTTGTTCTATCACTTCATCATTATACCTATCAAAATCTGGCAATAACGTAATTAATTTTTCTCTATCAAACGTACCACGACCTATCACATCTAACCAACATATTTTTTCATTTATTTTTACAGCACCGATAGAGGCTAGTTTCGCTAAAAAATCTTTACTAGGCGTGACATAGTTTGCTCTTAAAAATAGCAAAGCTTCTTCTAAATTGGCTTCTTTTTCTTCAAAATGAAGCATATATGCCTCATCAAGTAAGCCAAATTGTTTTGCATATTTACTCAGTCTCATATCGGCATTGTCTTCACGTAAAAGAAGTCGATACTCAGCACGACTTGTAAACATACGATAAGGCTCTTTTGTTCCTTTTGTCACCAAATCATCTATCAATACACCAATATACGCCTCATCTCTACGTAAAATAAATGGCTCTTTGCCTTGTACCTTTAACGATGCATTTATCCCTGCCATCAATCCTTGTGCTGCTGCTTCTTCATAACCTGTTGTACCATTGACTTGTCCTGCTGTATAAAGACCTTTTATCTTTTTGGTTTCTAAGGTATGCTTTAGTTCTGTAGGCTGTACATAGTCATATTCTATGGCATACCCATAGCGTACTATCTTGGCATTTTCCATTCCTACTACTGATTGCACCATATCAAGTTGTACATCTGTAGGCAAGGAAGTACTCATACCATTGATATAATACTCCGTCTCATCCATCGTCTGTGGCTCTACAAAGATTTGATGACGAGGTCTATCTCTAAAACGGCTAATCTTATCTTCTATACTAGGACAATACCTAGGGCCGGTTCCCTCTATCTGACCAGAAAACATAGGTGCTCTATAAAAATTTGATTCTATAATCTCATGGGTTGTTTCATTGGTATAGGTCACATAACAAGGTAACTGTGTAGGATTAAAACTCTTTTTATCTGTACGAAAAGAAAATGGAGGTGGAGGCATATCCCCTGGTTGTATCTCCATCACAGAAGTATCTACCGATTTGGCATCAATTCTTGCACAAGTCCCTGTCTTTAATCGCCCTATCTCTATACCCAAACCTTTCATATATTCAGCCAATTCGATAGAAGCAAATTCACCTTGTCGCCCTGCTACTTGCTTTTTATCTCCTATATGTATCAACCCATTCAAAAATGTACCAGCAGTGATAATTATTTTAGAAGCCAAATAACTATTGCCTAATTGCGTAGTGACTCCTTGAACCTCTCCTTCTTCTATGAGAAGACCATCAGCTATCTCTTGCTTGACATCAAGGTTTTTAGTATATAACACGACATTACGCATATACACACGATACTTATCCATATCTATCTGAACCCTAGTACCTCTCACTGCTGGACCTTTAGAAGCATTGAGCGTACGAAACTGTATACCAGTCGTGTCTGTACATATCCCCATCTCACCACCCAAAGCATCGACCTCACGCACCAAATGCCCCTTAGCCAATCCCCCAATCGCAGGATTACAAGAAGACGCACCAATCTGCTCTACCAATATTGTTATCATCAATGTCTTACTACCCATACGAGCAGAAGCCAAAGAAGCCTCTATCCCTGCATGTCCACCACCAATTACTATTACATCATACTTCATTTTTTGCCTTTATAACTAATAATGGCATTATAGCTAAATATATTTTAGTGGAAATATTTAGGTGATTATTGTTTGTTTAGGATTTTTGATTTTCAGCCATAGTATACGCATTTAGTAAGATTTATTTTGGGGTAGGTCGGAGTCTCCGACTCCGACAGCATTCAATAGGAAAAATAAACTTTCATTGATTTCAAATATGTGTCGGAGTGAGGACACTCCGACCTACAAAGGGAGAGATATTTTATATAGCAGACGCAAAAGCCCCCTCTATCACATCAAATCTCTCACACAACGAACATAAGCACTGCTATTAATCCAACCACCATAACCATAGTCAAAAGTAACAATCCAAAAAAAGTTATCTGGCTTATTTTTATTAAAAGTATTCTTAGGGAGTATCTTTTTTTCTGATGTCCAAAACAATGGATAAAATGGAGGCATCTCTTCTATAAATTCAGTGGCTATAAAATGAGCTTCACCTCTATTATTCCTCTCTCTATTCTTGTCATTTTCTTCAAACCATTGAATAAAATCAATACCATCACTATATATTGGATAGGTATCCATATTCTTTATAGTGAGTAGTTCTTCTCTTGTGGGTAATCTCCAATCTTCATAGCCTTCTAAAGTAAGATTAGTACAATACGCTTGTGCTTCATTCCATGTATATTTTTTTCTAAAAGGATGGTTTTCATATATAATGTTATTTCGTTTAATCATTTTTTTGTAAGTATATGTAGCTTCTTCTCTTTCTAAAATAATAGGATATAGATGTTGAGAATCCACTTTAATATCGATAATTTTATCTTCATACCCATCAGCCGTGACTTGAATCGTATAATCTTGTTCTTTAAGTAGCATCGTATTGGTATAGAGCATTTTTTCAGGTTTAATAATCCATACTTTGGCATAGCTAGGGCTAAGTCGTAGTCTAAAAGAATAATACTGTTCAAAACTAGGTTCTATAGGTGGGATAGGTTCAAAACTATGAACAATCGTGCTAACAATAAGTAGTGCAAAAAGTACAATTTGATACATAAGAAATTCTTTCTATTTTTTATGATTATAACATAAGTACTTAACTTTCGCACCTTAAAATAATGAATAGTTCTGTATAGTATCTGTACCTACGGGCTTTGTTAGATAATTCTCATATCCCTTGACACGCTGTTTCTAGATTTAACAAGCCCCTATATACGGGGCTTCTAAATGCAAAAATGATATGTCAAGATATATGAGAAATGCTATGGAAACCCTTATTATACGGTACTTTCAGATATATTATGAGGTGCGAAAGTTAAGATAAGTATTTAAGAAGATAATTTTTTGCTATAATATGTAAAATTTTTGAAAAATGGAAAAACTATGTTCACAGGACTAATACGCGAAATTGCCACCGTCAAAAGCTACCAAAATAATATTCTAAGCATTGCATCCAAGCATTCTGCCAAAATGGGGGATTCTATTGCCATTAATGGGGTGTGTTTGACTGTAATTGAAGTCAATGAAGATGGCTTTGCCTTAGAAGTAGCCGATGAGACCCGTTCTATTATAGATGAGAGCAAACTCTCTGGGCAAGTACATATCGAACCTGCTATGATGATGGGAGATAGATTTGAGGGGCATATTGTCCAAGGGCATGTGGATTGTGTGGGGACGATTGTTGAGATAAATGCAGGAGAAAATGCCACAGACTTTATTATCAAAGTAGATGAAAAATATATTTCACATATTATCCCCAAAGGTTCTATCACTATTGATGGGATTTCGCTTACGGTAAATGAGGTAAACTTTGACACTTTTAGGCTGACTATTATTCCTCATACCCTAGAAAATACGCTGATGCAAAATTATGAGATAGGTACGAAAATCAATATAGAAACCGATGTCTTTGCCAGATATATTGACCATATTTTGACGGCTAAAGCCAATGCAAAAAAGAGTGTTTCATGGGAAGATATAGATAATTTACAAATGGGTTATTAAATACCTACATTAAACCATACGCTATAAACTCTATTGGAAACAATAGCTTTAGCCTCATCAAAAACTTTGGATAAAGTTGTAGTTTTAAATAGTGTAAAAAATTAAATAAAAATATTGATTAAGAAGAGAAGAAAGACATAAAAAAGAATAACGAGTAAAAAAAAATAAAAGAGTTTCTTGGAAAGTAAGTAAATAGATAAAAAGAAAAGGAAATAAGTAATGTTGAAAAGCTCAAAGTGGCAGCGACCTACATTTCCACAGACGTAGCCTGCAGTATTATCGGCGATGGGAGGCTTGACTTCCAGGTTCGGAATGGAGCTGGGTATGACCCTCCCTCTAGCCCCACCACTAAGAGAG
>JAMOTK010000037.1 GCA_027062365.1 Sulfurovum sp. | reverse complement strand
CTGGTAACTTTTCTAATATCTCTAGGGTCATCTCTATATCAATGAGTTCTTTTATTTCTATTTTCATAGCTTATTTTAAACATATTTATTCTTTGTTATTGCTTAGAATTGTATGAAAATGACCTACTTCAAGCAATACATTGATAAGTGCCTCAGCGATGATACTTCTACACGAATTACCCGTACAAAGTATAAGTACTTTTTTAGTGTTTGACATGGTTTTCCTTAGCCTTTGGGATATTGTATCATAAGATGATAACAAAAAAGTGACAAATCTATAGAACTAAAAAATAATAATATTCTTTAGTGTATTAATAAGCTTACTATTTTCACGAATATCTGAGCGTTCTTTACCTGGTTCTGTAGTGGTGATAATGGTGCGTCCTGTGATGAGTTTACTACGGTTTTTTTTGCGTATGCCCCAATAGGTATGCATGATGACGGGTTCACCTTTGTATTGTCCTAGGTAGAGGACGATATGCCCTGGTACGTGTAATAATGAGCGAAAAGGCTCGGCATCTCTAATAATTTTGGCTTTCTTTTTTGCTTTGGAGAGTCCTTTAATATATATCTTTTTGCCATCTAGTGCTTGTTTGGATGAATTACGACGCAAGAAAATACCAAAAGGCCCTAAAAAGTCACGTGTGGTAGCCGAACAATCACGGCATTCATAGCTACCACCCCAACCATAAGGCTCACCATAAAACTCTTTGGCTAAAAGTGCCACATTTTTGGGTGTAAAGGCTAGAGGTTTTTGGGCGATGATATAGGGTCTTGATGGGATGACTTTTTCTATCGTGGCACGTCCTTTTTTGTCTCGTCCTGCTACGATGAGATTGTGACTCTTCTTATCCATAGGAAACAATGCTCCAAGCTTGACAATAGAGACACTCTTTTTGTGATGATAGAGTCTAAGATTGTCTTTAATCGTCATGGCATAGCGACCATTTTTGAATTGTCTTACAAAAGCTGTATCGACAAAAGCCAAATCTGTGGTACGTACCCACCCAAAAGAGTAAGAAGCTTGTACAAATGCCCAGCGATTGTCTTTGGAAAAGTGTGAGATATGTAGAGGGATGTTGATATGTAGTGCTGAGTTTTGATTGTAATCAAAAGGGAAGCCTTCGCCTGTTCGTTTTGGGTCTCTATAAAAAGCAGAAGAGGTAGGCAAGGCTTTGACATTTGTACGGCGTATCGTGATGGCTTTATATTTTTTGCTATCTAGGGCTTTGTAATTGGCATTTTTTATCCATTTTTTATAGACAGAAGGAGGAATGACTGAGCCTTTGGCTTTGTAGATAGGTCGTTTAGTGACAAAGCGTACCTCCCAGCCAAAATCTTTTTTGGGGATACTAAGTTTCTTAATCGTCCATGGTTTAAAGTATTTTTTATTAAATGCTTTGTCCCATTTGGCTTGTTTGGCTTTGGAAAAAGGTTTGATTTGATTGGCATAATAGGCAGGGTTTTGAGGGATTCGTTTCATATCTGCGACTTTGCCTTTGGGCATACGGTCTATTTTGCTTTTGGTACGTTTACTCTCTTTGAGATAATAGGCAGCATCAAGCGATGTCCATAGGAGTAAAATAGAGAAGGCGAAAAGTAATTTTTTATACATAGAATTTTTCTTTAGGTTATTTTTGAAGTATGATAGGGTGTTTTGGTTAATGATTGGTGTACTGCCCCAAACAAAAAGGGATTCGAGTAGTTGAGACAGTAACGGTGTGTACATTGTACGACGAAGAAATTATGCCAATAAAGTGTTAATATAGTGTTAAATCAGCGTTAACACTTCTTTTTGGCATCTTTAATTTCTTTTTCTTTTAACTTTTTTAATTTTCTTTGCTTTCTTTTTTCTCGTCTTTCTTCATTGACTGAGCGTATCCATAGCCAGTTGAGCAATCCATAAATAAACCCTGCTACGATGATAGAATAAAAAGAAGCACCCACATATAGTGGTACAAAGATATTTCCCATATTCGCAGAAAACCATTCTAAGGTAAGCTCTATATTTTCTATGCCTTCATAGCCTAAGATAAAATTACCCGTAAGGTATTCCATATAATACATAGGAGGCATGGTAAATGGATTGGAAAGCCATACCATCGCTATGGCTAGAGGTACATTGAAGCGTATGAGAGGTGTGGTAGCTATCACGGCTAACATTTGCATCGGCATGGGGATAAAGCCCCAAAAAAGACCGATAAATACGCCCATTGTTACCATTTTCCTATTGATATTAAAATAGGCTCTAGGAAGTTTGTACTTTTCTAAAAAGGTATCAAGTTTACCTTTAGCCGATGCTTTTTTTCTAAAAAAATTTCGTATCATGTATTGTCCATTATCTATGCAATTTACTCTGTAAGTGTAATACGCTAAGCCTTTAAATCCCCTTTTTATTAACATTTGTGTAAAATATGTTTAACAAATTACTCACATAAGGTTACATTATGAGCGGATATATGATTTTTTCTGGCACATCCAACCCTGAACTCTCACAAGAGATAGCAAAATATTTAGAAATGCCCCTTTCTCAAGCAAATATAACACGTTTTTCTGATGGAGAAATTAATGTACAAATCGCAGAATCTGTACGTGGTAAAGATGTTTTTATTATCCAACCCACTTCAGCCCCTGCCAATGCAAACTTGATGGAACTACTTATCATGACGGATGCACTCAAGCGTTCTAGTGCCAAGTCTATCACAGCCGTTGTACCGTACTATGGCTACGCAAGACAAGATAGAAAAGCAGCACCTCGTGTACCTATTACAGCAAAGCTTGTAGCCAATCTTATGGAAACATCAGGGATTACACGTATGGTAACGGTAGATTTACATGCTTCACAGATACAAGGATTTTTTGATATTCCTGTAGATAATCTTTATGGGGCTATCTTGTTTATGGATTATATTAAAGCTAAGAATTTTAAAAATCCTATTATCGCATCCCCTGATATAGGGGGTGTCTCACGTGCTAGATATTTTGCCAATAAATTGGGCTTAGATATGGTCATCGTAGACAAAAGACGTGAAAAAGCCAATGAAGCTGAAGTTATGAATATCATTGGTAATGTAGAAGGCAAAGATGTTATCCTTATTGATGATATGGTAGATACAGCAGGCACCATGGTTAAAGCCGCCTCAGCACTCAAAAACTTAGGGGCTACTTCTGTTATGGCATGTTGTACACACCCTGTACTTTCTGGTCCTGCTTTTGATCGTATAGAAAATGGTGCATTGGATGAACTTGTTGTCTCAAATACTATCCCAATGCTCAAAGAATCTAGTAAAATCAAAGTACTCTCTACAGCATCTATGCTAGGAGAAGTCATAAGACGCGTACACAACAATGAAAGTGTCAATTCACTTTTTGAAAGTAATACCTAGGAGACACTTTTCTTAATGGAGAAAATATGAAAGCATCAAATATAACAAAAGTGGTCAATAAACTTATCATACAAAAATTACCTGTATTTATCTGGGGGGCTCCTGGGATAGGGAAGTCTTCTATTGTCAAAGCCATAGCAAAAGAGCAGGAGTTAGAGTTCTTGGACTTGCGTTTGTCTTTATTGGATCCTACTGACTTGAAAGGTATCCCCTTTTTTAATCCTGAGACCAATGAAGGGGTGTGGGCAAAGCCTAGCTTTTTACCCTCTGTAGCAGACTCTAAAGGTATCTTATTTTTAGATGAGATAAATACTGCACCTCCTGCTGTACAAGCTTCTGCTTATCAGCTTATCTTAGATAGAAAAGTAGGGGAGTATGAGCTACCTAAGGGATGGAGTATCATAGCAGCAGGTAACAGAGAAAATGATCGTGGTATCGTTTATAAAATGCCTCCTCCTTTGGCAAACCGTTTTGTGCATTTTGAGATGGAAGTCGATTTTGAAGATTGGAAAGCATGGGCATATTCAGTGCAGATTGATGCGTCTATCATAGGGTTTTTAGCCTATGATACATCAATGCTTTTTACTTTTGATGCCACATCAAATGAAAAATCTTTTGCCACCCCACGTTCATGGGAGTATGTCGATAGTATCATAAAATCGGGTATAGACAATGTGCTGATATTAGACAGTATCTCTGGTGCTGTAGGACGTGAAGCAGCGATAGGCTACATAAGCTTCAAAAAGGTAATGAAAGAACTTCCTAATCTTCATAGTATCTTAGACGGTACACTAACAGAACTAGATGACGACAATAGCAAAGTGATGATGGCTCTTGCTATTGGACTGGTCAATGCTTTGATAGAAAATCCTAGTGAAGAAGCTATCTCTAATGTTTTACAATTTTCACTACAACTTCCAGGAGAGTTTTCCATTATGCTAGTAAAAGATATGCAACAAAATGCTATAGACCCAGAAGGTTCAGATTATTGGGGTGCTTGGGTGAGGGAGTTTGCTTATCTTTTGGCATAGCCTTTGCCTTGATAGACTTCACTGCCTTAACAGGCTTTACGTTTAGATAGATTATTTCCTTTTTGCCCCATCTTATGGTCACTTTTCTTCTGCCCCATCGTAAGGCTTTTTTACGATTTGTACCCATATAAATATCTATTTTATTTTTCCATCTTTTATTCATCTTGTCTCGTACTCGATAGATACCACGCAACCCACTAATACGCACACGAACCCCATTACCCAAACCTTTTTTAAGTAAATCTCGTGAAACAGCAATAGACTTTCTCCTAGGTGAGAGCTTGTTATTCCATGCAGCAAGAAAAGGAGTAGTATCTGTTTGAGATGTATGAGAAGTATAAGCTGTAGCCGTAACACGTTGGCTAAACTCATGTTTTTCTATCTTAATTGTTTTTGGTTTTTTGATACTAACTTGTTGACACGCTGTAAAAAACAGTAAGGCTAACAGTATAAAAAATAATTTAATCATACTCTATTATAGTCAAATTATATATATAAATAGGTTTAACTATTAGATAGGCTATAATATATATAGGAATTTAAGGAGTATAGAATGCATCAAAAAGTTTTAGGTTTAGATATAGGTTCAAATAGTATAGGGTATAAGTTGCTAGAGATAGATGAAAAAAAGAATCCAGTAGTTTTTAAGGTGTTGGCAGGGAATAGCATTATCTTTCCTAGCTTTGAATCGGCAGAAGATAGAAGAAAAGCTAGGGGTAGTAGACGTATACACGAAAGAAAAAGTGCTAGAACTAGGGCTACTAGGAAGATATTTGTAGAATATGGTATCGCTTCTGAACAGTTCATAGATGATACGACAAATTATCTTAATACTTTTAGAACAAAAGATAAAGATGTCTATAACATCAGAGAAAAAGCCTTATTAGGTAAAAAATTAGATAAAGAAGCATTTATTTTAGCTACGTACTCTATCCTTACTGATAGAGGGTATAGTAATATGTTTGCAACGGTTCAAGCTGATGCAAAAGATGATGAAGATGCTATCATCAATGAAGCCGTGAATCATAATAAAAAGCTCTACAAAACAGAGAAAACTACTAGAAGAGAGCTATCAAAATATCCCCATACGTAATAAAAAAGGCGATTATAGTCACTCATTAGATAGAGAGCTACACAAAGAAGAATTTGAAAAAGTTGTATACTCACAAGCTAGTAATAAAGCATTATTTAAAGATGAAGCTCAATGTCGTCAATTTATAGACAAGCTTTTAGATGAAAGTACAATTAATAGACCTTTTTATCAACGCCCATTAAAAAGTTTGGAGGGTATGGTAGAGTATTGTTCTTTTTATGATGCGTTTCATCCTAAGGGGTCACAAAAACGAATGCCTTTGGCAAATGTGGCAAATATAGAACTCACACTTCGACAAAGCATAGATAATTACGAAGTTGTAGATAAAAATGGTGAGACTAGAGAATTTGATAAAGATGAAATAGAACATATCATTAACTTTTGGATAGATACGCCTAATGCTGATAAAATTAATAATAAAAATATCTATAAAAATGCTGGGTTTAAAAATCTTAAAATATATGATAAAGATGATAAAGAGTTATTGATTCTTAATATACAAGCCCATAGAGGAATACTAGAAATTTTAAAGCATTATGCTATTGATTTTAGAGATACACACAATGATTTTTATAATGAGATACTATTAGAACTCTATTATTATAAAAATAGTAGTTCACGCATAGAACATATAGAAAAGAGTATTAAAAAATATAAAGTAGAGGTAGAAGATAAATTTAGTAAAGACTTAGCAAGTTTACATCATAATGGATGGCTTTGCTTCTTTCTCTTTAAAGTTTACCGATGAGGTACTAGAATGTATCAAAAAAGAGGGGAAAATACACTATGAGGCATTGAAAAGTTTGGATTATTATGCCAAATATCTTGATATGCCTAGCTACAGCTATCTACCTCCACTAGAGCCTAGCAAAGTAGATATACAGTGGCTTAAAGCAAATATAGAGGGCTTTAACACCAATCATCTCTTTTATCAGCCGATGATGTCACCTAAGGTTAAGAGGGTTATCTCTATTTTACGTAAGCTTATCAATGCACTTATTAAAGAACATGGCAAGATAGATGATATACGCATAGAGACAGCTAAAGAGATGAACTCTATAAAAGAAGGTAACCATTCAGCATCAAACAAAAACAGGTAGATAAACTTCATTTTTCAATACATTACCCAACTCCTCAAGCACCGAACGATTGTTCTTTTTCATAGTAGAGATGAATCCTCTAATTCTGTTAAACATTTCAGCACCTTTAAAACTAGCAAAGCAACCAGATATTTTTTC
>JAMOTK010000036.1 GCA_027062365.1 Sulfurovum sp. | reverse complement strand
TTTTATAGCGTACTTCATTTTTTATGATTTCTTCTAATGCTTCAATTGTCTTTTTATTTAGGTCTGTTATATATCTCATTTTGTATTATACTATTTTTGATGATTTATTTTGGTTAGGTACTTAGCAGTCAAAGTAGATTTGGGATATGTGGGTATCAAAAAGTTTCATTTAAATGTTGAGATTTCAAAGAAAAATAGTAAAAATTATAAACTTACAGATGAGGAGAGGCTACCCCTTGAGGGTATAAAAAAGAGAATCAGGAAAAAGCTTCAAAAAGAATTTTTGTGGAACATATTAATGCTAAAATCAAGACTTTTCAAATTTTAAAACAGAAATATCGTAATCGTAGAAAACGATATAATTTAAGAGTTAATCTTATCTGTGGATTGATTAATTTTGATAGAAATATGATGGGTTAGGAGTTAGTTTTGTAAGAAGTCTATTGATTTTGAAATAGATATGTCTGAAGATTAAGTATAGAATTTTTAGAATAGATTAAGAGTACATGCCCAAACACTCTCCCTAAGGAGAGTGATGTATTCAACAATTTTGGGAGTTTACAATTTTAGACTAGAATGTATATGTTGCGATGATTTCAAGAGCATTTTCAGCATCTGCTGTATTCAGGTTAATATCATAATCTGTTGAAGTATAGATAGCAGCTAGGTTAATATTTTTAGTTGCATCATATCCTAAGATAAGGTCAAATTCTGAACCTTCGTCACCATAAGCAGCATAAGATACTTCTGTATTGAATCCTGCTAATTCTGTAGAAGCAGCAACTTTCCATGAAAGTGTATCTTCATTTGCTACACCTACTTGTGAAGCCATAGAATTCCAAGAGCTTGTATAGAAATTATCTCTTTCAACCATACCTGCTGGTGCATCAGTCACAGAAGAAACAGCCGCCGTAAGTGTGATGTCTGCTACTGTTGTTTCAGCTTTTACTGCGTAAGCATCAGAATCAAGTCCTGTAGCATAATCAGTTGTAGAATATTGTGCTGCTACACTTACAGAACCAAAGTTATAACCAGCATCTACATAAGCTTGTGTATAATCACCAGCATCTATATTGTAGTACCAAACACTTGCAGAAAGGGCATCAGCACCATAAACAGCACCAAATGCGTAGTTATCTCCACCATTGATGTCAGTAAGGTCGATAAAGTTATCTCCACCATTAACTGTTCTTAGTTTAGTTACATACGTACCTACTAAAGTAAGGTTTTCAACTGAATTATTAACGATTGTATATGCTTCAAATGCACCAGGAGCTAGTAGCCAATCAAAAGAACCAAACATTGGAGAATCAATAAGTTGACGACCAAGTACCAATGTAGTATCACCAAATTTTGCAGTAATATTTGCTACGTTAAAGTATGCACCTACTTCTTCATTTTCAAAGTAACCAAATGGTTCTTCACTCATAAGGTTTACAAATCCAACAGCTGTAAAGTTTGCTGTGATACCATCAAATAATGTGTGTGTTACATCTAAAGTAACGGCTGTACCTAGTGCTGAACTATCAGAATCAAAAAGGTCAACACCATCAGTTGTATAATAATATGCTTGTGCTTTACCAGAAATAGTTGTCGCAGATGCTTCTACTACTGTAGCTACTTCTACTACTTCTGGAGGTGTTACACTTCCACCTGCAAATGCTGTACTCATTGCCAATACTGCAACCAAACTTAGTCTTGTTAATTTCATATTTAATTCCTTGTTATAATTAAGATAAGGAAATGATAACATCTTGTTAATTAATAATTAACAAAGAGTTGATTAAAATTTAATCATTTGCTATTCATTGGTACATTTTTGAAAAAATCTCTTACGTATTCGTAGCCAGAGTAGAGTGTGAGTGCAACTGCTATCCATAAAAGTAGGGTAGCCCCCTCCCATTCCATGAGTAAAAAACCAATAGCTATCATTTGTACGACTGTTTTGACTTTGCCCATCCACGATGCTGCGATGTCTAAGCCTTGGCTGACAGCAGAAACTCTAAGACCTGTGATAAACAGTTCACGTGTAATGATAAGAAAGATAGCCCATTCGTTGGCACGGTCTAGCATCATCAGTCCTAAAAATCCTGCTAAGGTAAGCATTTTATCTGCTAGAGGGTCAAGAATCTTGCCCAAAGTAGTAATCTGGTCAAATGTTCGAGCGATATAGCCATCAAAAAAATCTGTAGCACTTGCTACGACAAAGATAAAAGCAGCCATAAAGTCTAGCCATGTATAGTGAATATGACTCAGTAGGCTACAATCACGATTGACCAAAAGAAAAAACATGACAGGGGCAAGAAGAAGACGTATAAAGGCTAGGGTATTGGGTATATTGAACATGATATTTCCTAAATTTTTTTTGGTAAAAGAGAGATTTAGCAGATAAAGCACTTCTCACGATAGGTATCATCGTTAAAAGGGCTTTGATTTTCATAGAGACTTATAAAGATGTCATTAACGAAAAGTTGTACCACCATCGACGACAAGTGTTTGACCTGTAATCCATGATGCCTCTTCTGTACACAAGAAATAAACAGACCCAGCAAGGTCACTAGGGCTTCCCATTCTGTTGACAGCTGAACGTTTAATGGTTTCTGCTTTGACCTCTTCATAGTTGGTAAATGCTTTAAGTGCATCGGTATCAATAGGACCACCTGAGACAGCATTGACTCTGATACCCATTTCTCCTAATTCTACTGCTGCGTAACGGCTCATAGCTTCTACGGCTGCTTTGTTTGTACCATGACCTGCATAGTTTTCTATGTAGATAAGATTACCTGTTGAGCTTAGTGTAACAATAGCCCCACCACCTACCTTTTCCATACGTACAGCGGCTTCTTGTGAACCACGTACAAATGCACCAACGGTGGCTGTATAGATATTGGTTAATCCTTTTTTAGGTCTTAAACGCATGAATTTTCCATATCCACCAACTACAGGACGACCGTAAATCATCGCATTAGATACAAAGAAATCTATTCTATCAAAGTCTTCATCAATAGCTAAGAAAAGAGGTTTAAACTCATCAAGCTCTAAAATATTCAGAGGATACGCTCTGGCTTTGATACCATACTTAGCTTCTAAATCTTTGGCTATTTCATCAGCTATTTCTTTGTTTGAATTATAGGTAAAAGCGATATTTACACCATTTTTAGCAAATTTCTCTGCGACGGCTTTACCGATACCTTTGGTTGCACCTGTGATGACAAGTGTTTTGCCTTTCATATTTGACATATTACGCTCCTACGATTTTATATTGTTTCATGACTTGTTCTATTTTCTTCATATTCTCATTGCTTGGGGCTACGAGTGGTAGTCTGTATTCTAATGTATCAATCAGACCTGCGATATACATCGCTGCCTTGATAGGGATAGGGTTAGACTCACAAAAAAGCACTTTGTTTATATCAAAAAGTGAATCATTGATATATTTGGCTGTTTTAAAGTCTCCTTTGAGTGCAGCATGGGCTAATTCTGCTTTCATATCTGGTAGTAGATTGGACGTCACCGAAGTGATACCTTTTCCTCCACTAGCAAGTATAGGAAAATCTATGGCATCATCACCAGAAAAGAGATATAAATCAGGGATTTTAGCCAAAAGTTCCACCGTTCGTTCTATCGACCCTGTAGCTTCTTTGATACCCATAATATTTTCTACATCATCAAAGAGTCTCTTAACTGTATCTGGTAATATGTCTACCCCTGTACGTCCTGGTACATTATAGAGCATAAAAGGTACATCCACAGCTGAGGCTATGGCTTTGTAATGTTGGTACAATCCTTCTTGGCTAGGCTTATTATAGTAAGGGCTAACTGAAAAAAGTGCATCTACACCACACTCTTGGGCATGTTTGGCAATGTCTATGGCTTCATGTGTGGCATTAGACCCAGCACCTGCAAGTACTTTGGTAGAAGTATTTTTACATACCTCTACAGCAATTTCTATACATCTTTTGTGTTCATCATGACTAAGCGTAGCTGATTCACCAGTAGTCCCTACAGGACAGACAGCATCTATACCGTTGGCTATTTGTCTTTTTATGAGTTTTGCAAAAGTTGCTTCATCTAAAGTACCATTTTTAAAAGGGGTGATAAGTGCAGTGGTTGCACCTGTAATATAATTGTTCATTCTAAAGTTCCTCATTTTTTTTCAATATAACAGTGGTCGAAAAGTGATGGTCAAAATACTTTTTAGCCGTACGCTCAATATCTTTGAGTGTAAGTTTATCTAATTTCTCTTCATATTCAAGTAAAGGATTGATATTTCCTTTCACATAATACTCTCCATAGAGTCCAGCCACAGAAGAAGAACTCTCCAAAGAGTAGATAAACTCTGCTTTTGTGTTGATTTTGACTTTATCAAGTTCAGCTTGTGTGACCTCGCCATTTTTGAGCTTATCGAGTTGTAAAAGTATCTCTTTTTCCAAAATATCGATAGAGGCATCAGGGGCACACATCGCCATGATGAGAAAGACCCCTGGGTCGGCTAGTTCCATATTGTATCCATAGACTTGATTGGCCAATTGTTTTTCATTGACAATGGTCTTTTCAAACCATGAGCTTTTACCAGCACTCAATATATGAGAGATAGCAGAGAGAGCCACTTGGTCTTCATGCTCATAATTGGGGATAGAATAGGTGATAGCTAGGGTATCAACACGGTTGCTCTCTTTATGTAAGATAGCACGTTTTGCCCCATCTACTTTTGGTTCAACGGCTATAACCTTGGGTATTTCATTCTCATTTTTAATCTTAGAAAAATGTTTGTCTGCTTGGGCAAAGACCTCTTTGGGGTCAATATCTCCTGCTACAATGAGTACGGAATTGCTTGGCTGATAATAACGCTTATAAAATGTGCGTATATCTTCTATCTTCCATGTGAGTATATCTTCCATAAACCCTATAGGCAACCAATGGTAAGGATGGTAGGTAAAGTGTGTATTAAAGACCCTAAAATACAAATATCCCATAGGATTATTGTCTGTACGTAAGCGTCTCTCTTCTGCTACCACATCTCTTTCTTTTTGGAACTCTTCATCTGTTAGATTGAGATTATGCATAAGTTCAGAAAAAAGCTCAAAGGTCATTTCTAAATTTTTACTAGCTGTCTTAATATAATAATGTGTTTTATCAAAACCAGTAGCAGCATTGTTGACCCCACCACGGCTTTTTACAATAGTGTCAAATTCACCTTCTTTGAGTTTTTCTGTAGATTTAAAAGAGAGATGCTCTAGCATGTGTGCCATACCACTTTTACCCATGACTTCGTTACGGCTTCCTACCTTGTAATAAATATCACTAGTAATCACACCTGAGTGGTTATCCATAGGGATAACCACCACTTCTAATCCGTTTTTGAGCGTTTTTGTAAAATGTTTCGGCAATGAATTAGCCATAAGTACCCCTGTAAATAGTAATAGTGTATAAAATAAGTTTTTCATTATTTCCAATCTGCTCCGATGGCTTCACCAATATGTGAGTAGCCATCTTTTTCCAAAAGTGCAATAAGCCCTTCGTTTATCTCTTTGATAAGAAGAGGACCTCTATATACAAGCATCGAATACACTTGTACCAGTGAAGCACCTGCTTTGATACGTCTATAGGCATCTTCGGCTGAGTCTATCCCACCTACAGAGATGAGTAGGGTCTTTCCATAAAGAGCTTTTCCTATCTCTCTAAAAAGTGTATACGACTTCTGTGTGAGTAACGCTCCAGATATGCCTCCAAAGTCTTTGGCGTAGGGGGTCAAGCTATAATCTATGGTTGTATTTGTAGCGATAATCCCATCAGCACCTGCTTCTACTGCTGTGGTACACAAAGTAATTGCGTCAGATACTTCCATATCTGGGGCGATTTTGAGTAAGATAGGTTGTGTTGTTATCTTTTTACCCATGGCAAAAATAGCTTTAATAAATGTTTCATTTTGTAAATCTCTCAATCCTGGAGTATTGGGAGAAGAGATATTGATGACAATATAATCGCCATAGTCTTTAAACTTTTTAAAAAGTATCTCATAGTCTTTGAGTGCATCTTCTTCAGAAGTAAGTTTGTTTTTACCAATATTGATACCGATAGGATAGTCAAAAAAGTCTATCTTTTCAAGGCGTTTCAACATATAGTCACTGCCTTTATTATTGAATCCCATAGCATTTTGTATAGAGTTGTCTTCTATTAGCCTAAAGAGTCTTGGTTTGGCATTGCCATCTTGGGCTAGGGGTGTGACTGTACCTATCTCGGTAAATCCCATCCCTAACGTAGGCATAGCAGTAATGTACTGACCATTTTTATCAAATCCTGCTCCTAATCCTACTGGATTTTGAAAGGTACGTCCAAATATTTTTTGTTTTAGACTAGGGTCTGTGACAAAATACTGTTTGCTAATACACTTTTTTAGAGGAGGGCAATGGGCTGTAAAACGTAATCCTACACCTGCTAAAGTATGTGCAGTTTCAGGGTCAAGTTTGAAAAGTAGTTTTTTGAGGGTTTGGTAAGAAAAAAAGGACACTATAATCTCCGTAATAAATTACGTGATTATAGCCAAAAATCAATAAAAGTAATGTAAACTAAAACTAAAACCACTCATTGTATTGAGTGGTTCGAGTCTATCTACAAAATAGTAGTGGTATCCAATATCTAAATCGATACTATCTGTAATATAAAAAATAAACCCAGCATCTAAACCATAATAACCATCTGAAGTAGAAATACTTGTATTTATAGCCTTGGCTTCATTGGCTACAATAGTATTTTCATTATAATCAACAATAGTACTTTCATCATACATAATATACCCAATCGTCGCACCTATATAAGGTCTAGCTTTTGAAGTACCAAATATATCATCCATAAAAATATAATCTACTCCTACATCTAGTGTTTGAAAATCACTCGTATTTTCATAGGTAAATATAGTACGATAATCTCTTGTTTGTACACCATACTGAATACCAAATGTAGTAGAATCTGCTGATTCTGGGTTATTGAGTCGGTTAGGTGCAGCCGTAACAATAGGTTGTAAATCCATCGTTTGAATAGAACCAGTAATCCCTATAAAAGGATAGGTTGATTCCTCAGCATGTAAAGTGTGCAATAAAAAAGTCAAGAGAAGAAGTAGTCTTATCATAAATAGCTCCGTATATTAAAATTATAGATAAATATCTTTAATGGGTATAATATCTTTATTTGTGTTAAATGTAAATTATAAGGTCTTATTCAAATGATAAAAAAGTCTCTTTATAAACCTCTTCATTATATGCCACATGTACTTTGCCTTTTGCATATTCTATGATAGGGCGTTTGATGAGATAGTTTTCTTTTGCCATCCATGCTATCTTACCTTCATCATCAAGATTGAGAGATTTTAGCTTTAAATCTCTGTATTTTGTACCACGTGTATTAAACAGTATTTTCATGTCTATCTTCTGTAGCCACTCTCTAATCTTTGCTTCATCTACAGAGGTTACTTTATAATCTACAAAATCAAATGCTATCTCATGGTCTTTCATAAATTTCCTAGCTTTTCCTACAGTAGAGCAGGTTGTTATCCCATATATTGTCATTATATTCCTTTTGTTTTTTGTATTATAACCATATTTTTATCATTATCCATTAGATACTCACAGTGATATTTATGGGCTAAAATTTTAAAAGTTTCGGCTCTAAAGAAGACAATATGCGTAGGGTCTTGGTGGTAATACCAGTTTTTAAAAGCCTCTTCATCATTGGGGTGAAATTGTGTTTGTATGGCGAGGTATCCTTTAGGGGTAAGCCTTTGTATCAAATCTTCAAAGACTTTACGAGGCTGATGTAGATGCTCAAAAACTTCAGTAGAGACGATAAGGTCATACTTTTTACTCTCATCAAGTGTCTTAGGATGATAAATAGGGTCATAGTAGTCACAGTCTATGCCTGATTTTATAAGTAATGAAGCCAGTAAAGAGCTACGCCCACAGCCAAAGTCCAAGGCATTTTTAGGCATGTCTATATGGGGCAGTACAAAATCTAAAAAACGTTGAAAGTAAGCGATATAGCCTAGGTCTTCTTCATGATTGGTATGTAAATTATAGCGTTCTTTTTGGCTAGAGAAGTCTTGATAATACAAAGGGGATTTAAATATATACTGACAAGGTTCACAATGATAGTAAAGTATTTCGTTTTTAGTATGGGTAAATGATTTGACCAAGGTATTACATATATGACAAAGCATTGGGTTTTCCTTTAATATTGGGGGTTTGTTTGATTTGGTTAACATAATGTAAATTCTAACTAATAATACTAACTCTATCCCACTACTCTTTTAATAGTTAAATCGCTTGTTTTTAAGACTGTTTTTTACATAGATATAGAGCTGATTTTACACGTATCGTGATTATACAAGATTTTGTATGAAAAAATAATGAATGAACTATACGTTTAGAAAAGATATTTTGTTTGAGATGATTATGCTTACAATACCTCATATCTCTTTGTAATATAGCTTCATGAACATTTGTTCATTTTGTCTATTTATACGTTCTTGACAAAAGAACAAATGTTCACTATAATGAGCAAAAAGGAGATTTATGGATGTAGATATTGCACCTCAGCCTACTAGAGGCAGTCAAACCAAACAAAAGATACTTCAAGTCTCACTAGAACTCTTTTCTCAAAAAAGTTTCAAATCTACTACAGTACGAGATATAGCTTCTGCTATGGGTGTGAAGCCTAGTGCCTTGTATAACCATTTTAAAAATAAAAATGAAATACTTGAGACATTGATTCAAGAGCTTAGTTCTTCGGCTATTGCTACGTTGTTTTCAGAAAATACTATGGATACAGGTAAAACACTTTTGTTTACTATCGCTCTAACCTTTAAGCAGATTGGTTCTGATGGTCAAAATGAAGCACTCTATAGACTACTCATGCAAGAGATGTTTCGTAATGAACGTATTCGAGAGATTTATCATGATGAATTTTACCAAGAAAATGTTATCAAGCTTTCAGAGCTATTTTTTGTGATGATGCAAGAGAAGCGTATCCTCTCTTTTGACCCTATTCTATTAGCCAATAGTTTTCTTTCCCCTCTGTTTTTTTATCAAATGCAACTTACTTTGTTAAAATTAGACCACAAATCCACCTCAGAAGTCTCTGCTATGTTTAGCAAACATGTAGAATTTTTTTGGGATACTATACAAATAAAGGAAACACTATGAGTCTAAATAAAGATTTATTTGCAAACAAATCAAAGTCATGGGACATGAACTCTAAACGCGTACAAAATGCCAAAGGGATTGCCGATGGCATTATCGCTAAAATAACATTATCACCCTCTATGGAAGTCATGGATTTTGGTGCAGGTACAGGGTTGCTTAGTTATTTTATCGCACCTCATGTAGCCAAGATTGTGGCTGTAGACAATTCTCCGTCTATGCTCAAAGAGTTTCATGCAAAATCCGAAGAGTTTGCATGTCAAACAGAAGTCATCGAAAAAGATTTAAGTACACAGAGCTTAGAACGCACCTTTGATGGGATTATCTCATCAATGACTATCCATCATATAGAAGATACTAAAGCCCTCTTTGCTACGTTTTATGCCATGCTCAACAAAGATGGATTTATAGCCATTGCTGATTTAGACAGTGAAAATGGAGATTTTCATAGTGACAATACGGGTGTATTTCATTATGGATTTGATCGTGAAGTGTTAGCCCAATGTGCCAAAGAAGCAGGGTTCAAAAATATCGCTTTTTCTGAGGTTTCTACCATTGAGAAACCTCATACTAGTTTTACAGTCTTTTTAATGACAGGAGTTAAATAATGAAATATATATGGTTAGATATTTACGCCCTCGTATTTGTTTGGTCAGCTATTGACCCTAAAGACCAATTTACATGGTTTTTAGAAGTTGTTCCTGCGATGATTGGTATGCTTATCTTAGCATTGAGCTACAAAAGCTTTAGGCTTACTCCTTTGCTCTACACACTTATCTTGATACACATGATTATCTTGATGGTCGGAGGTCATTACACCTATGCAGAAGTACCACTATTTGACACTATCAAAGAGATGTTTGACCAAGCACGTAACAATTATGACAAAGTAGGTCACTTAGCACAAGGCTTCATCCCTGCTATCTTAGCAAGAGAACTTCTCATCCGTAAAGAAGTAGTGACGGCTTCTAAGCTATGGCTCAATTATATTACACTTAGTATCATTCTATCATTTTCTGCATTTTATGAACTCATAGAATGGTGGGTAGCCCTAAGCACAGGAGAAGATGCCGAAGCATTTTTAGGGACACAAGGCTATGTATGGGATACACAATCAGACATGGGATATGCCCTACTAGGTGGTATCATCGCCCTACTTTTACTCTCTAAATATCACGATAAGCAATTGTCTAACATATCTATAAAGAAAAAGTTATAAACCATGGCTCAAGCAGATAAAAAACGATGGGATGAAAAATACCAAGACAATAAAATACCCAATACACCCATAAAACTTATCATAGACTACGCCAAACTATCCACAGGCAAACAAGCCCTAGATATAGCCTGTGGTATGGGTAGGCATAGTAAGTATTTGGTCTCATTGGGCTTTGAAGTAGATGCACTAGACATCTCTTCTGTAGCGATAGCACACTTAGCTCATGAGACATCTATCCATGCCAAAGAGGTAGATTTTGATACCTACACCCTAGAAGAAGATAAATACGACCTTATCGTCTGTACCTACTTCCTAGAACGTAAGCTTTTCCCCCAAATGATAAAAGCACTCAAACCCAACGGCATCCTACTCCTAGAAACATTTTTGCACGATACCAACAACGAACGAAGCCCCTCTAACCCTGCATTCATGCTCAATGATGGAGAACTAGAAGCCTACTTTGACCACGAATGCGAACTCCTACACATCCCCCAATGGTGGGACACAGACTATACAGGAGCCAAAACAATGAAAACCTCCATGGTAGCCAAAAAAAGAAGTGGTGGCATGAGTGATGAAGACTTCTGGGCATGAGTTTTAAAGTATAATATTTTTAACTAAATATATATTATTAGTAGATACTTATAATGGGGTTGAATGAATAGTTATACCATACAGGAGGATACACATATGAATGAGCAAGAATATGCAGGATTTTGGATTAGAACGGGAGCTTCAATCATAGATACCATTCTAATATTAATATTAATTGGACCAATACTTACCGTTATATATGGCGTAGATTATTGGCTAAACGAGTCTTTTATCAAAGGATTTTGGGATATTATGTTTAACTATATAGTACCTGCAGTAGTTGTCATTAGTTTTTGGGCTTATAAATCTGCTACACCAGGGAAAATGGCTACTAAATTAACCATAGTTGATGCAAAAACTGGAGCTAAACCTTCCACTCGTCAATTCACAATTCGCTATCTAGGTTACTATGTTTCAATAATTCCATTGTTCCTTGGAATAATATGGGTTGGTATTGATAAACGAAAACAAGGATGGCACGATAAACTTGCTGGTACAGTAGTAATCAGAAATAATTTAACTGAACCTGTTAAATTTGAAAATCAAGTATAATAAACTCTAGAAGAAAAATAAAAAATGCAGAGTTTATCATAGTAGAGGGTAAGATAGTTGATATTAAAATAGGTACTGTCAAAGGTAAAGTAATCATGTCAAAAATAATTTCCATAACAAAAGCCAAATATATAGATGGGTATAAAATATCACTTATATTTAATGATGGTAAGAGAAAGATTTTAGATTTTAGAGATTTTATACTCTCTTCTACTCATCCTGAGATACAAAAATATAGAGATATAAAGTTATTTAAAAACTTCTCTCTATCCTATGGTGACTTAGAGTGGAATGATTATGACCTTGCCTTTCCTGTGTATGATTTGTATAGAGGTGAGATATAGTTTTCAAATACCCCTCTAACAAATCACCCCACCACCTAATAATTTATCATTGTCATAAAAGGCAGCTATTTGTCCTTTGGCTAGTCCGAAGACTGGTTCTTTTAGGGTGACATTGGCTATGCCATCTTTGATGTGTACATGGCAACGTACTGCTGTGGTACGGTAGCGTACTTTGACGTGGCAATCAAACTCTGTTAATTCATCAAATAGATTGAGCTGTTTTACATTAAATTGGTGTTCTTCTAGTTTTTCTTTGGTGCCTACTACGATTTGGTTATTCTCAGGTTTGATGGCTAAGACGAAGTGAGGGTCATGCGCACCATTGACAAAGAAGCCTCTACGCTTTCCAATCGTGTAGTGCATATAGCCTTTGTGTGTGCCGATGACATTGCCCTCTGTATCGACTGTCTCACCAGGGATGTCTATATCCATGTGTTTGGCTAGTACTTCATCATAACTATTTTCTACAAAACATATCTCAGAACTTTCTGCTTGTGTGGCAAGGTCTTGAAGTACTTCTATCTTGGAAGCAAAGGCTTTGACATCTGATTTGACCCATGTACCCAAAGGGAAGATAAGGCGAGGAAGTACCTCTTTTTTGACTTCACACAGAAAGTAACTTTGGTCTTTGTTGGCATCTTTTGCAGCATAGATGAACGCTCCATCACACTGGATATAATGTCCTGTGGCTACATACTCTGCCCCTATACTATCAGCAAAATCTACCATCTTACCAAACTTAATGGTACGGTTACACATGACACAAGGATTGGGGGTAAGTCCTTCTTTATAACTCTGCACAAAATAGTCATACACCTCTTCTTTAAAGGCTACAGAGAGGTCATGAAAATGTACTTTGATACCCAAGTAGTCTGCGACACGTTGGGCTTTGGTAAAATTCTCTTCATGGTAACCAGCTTTATGGTGGAGTTTCATATAGACACCCTCTACCTCATAGCCCTCTTGTTGCAAGAGTATCGCTGTTACGGTAGAGTCTACCCCTCCACTCATACCTACCAATACTTTTTTACCATTTGCCTTTGCCATTATACGCCTTTTTTATTATTTGACACTCTCAAGAAGAGTGACTTAAATCATCGATAAAACGCTCTAATAAATACTCTTTAGAAGCCACTATTAAATCATCAGGTACTTCTTGTCCTATAGAAAAATAACTCATAGGTATCTTATAGAGTAACATGAAATTGAGTAACGTACCCAAATACTTGGTCTCATCAAATTTGGAGATAATAACAGAATTGAGATTTAAAAAAGAAAAGTTATTATAAATATCGTGCATATCTTCATATTTGATGGTGGCAGGTAAGACAAGATTAACTTCTAGTTTTTTATCCATATCTGACTGTACAAACTCAACCGTACGGATAAACCTCTGCGTATCATAAGGAGACATGCCTGTGGTATCTATAAAAAGTACATCATAGTCTGTCAATACTTTGAGTCCTTCAATAAAATCTTGTACATTATCTATGGGTAGATGCTTTATATCCATCACTTCTGCAAAGTGTCCTAATTGGTCAAATGCCCCTATCTTGTAGTTATCAAGATTGATAAACCCTACTTTATACGATTTGTCCATCATATAAGTATATCTAGCTGCTAGTTTGGCGATAGTGGTAGTCTTTCCTACGCCTGTAGGCCCTACAATCATGATAATTTTAGATTCATTAAGAGATTCTTCTTTTATTTTGAGCGTTGCATCCATTTCTGCTAATATATAAGAGATTAAAAGTGTATCATCTTCTAAGATACTCGTCTCCATCATACTTTTAGCATACAAAATTTCACAGATAGGTTCTAGCCATGTGTCACTAATACCTTTTTGTCTAAACAACTCTTTTACTTTATCTAGTACACTTTGTCTTTGCGCACAGGTCATTTTTTTCTTCATAAGTGCGAGTTCTTCTTTGAGTTTATCCACTTCACTTAAGAGTACTTGTTCTTCGTGTTTGTCTTCTTCTTTGGCTTCTTTAAGCAGTATACTCAATGCCTTGGCTTCATATATCTCATCATGGATACCCACTGTCACTTCAAAATGGCTACTTTCACTCTGTGTAGACTCTACTTGCTTTGCAGAGATGAGTGTAATAGTAGAGCCATAGGTATCTAAGGCATCATTATACGCATCTTTAGGATTGTTTGCTATAAATGTTTCAGTTATCACAGTTGCCTCTTCATATAAGAAAGTGGTATCAACACAGAGTCCCGTTTCATCCAACCATGATGAGGCAGTGTCAATCTTTTTGTATCTAGTGTTATATTTTCATAAAATATAATATCAATATCAAGTGTACGAGGTGCATCAGCAAAAGAACGCTTCCGTCCAAATATTTTTTCTACACGCAGTACATAACGCAATAATGCCTTAGCTGTAAGGTCTGTCTCAATCAACAACAAAGAATTATAAAAATCAGCCTGTTTTGTATATCCAAAAGGGGGATTTTTAAGTATAGGTGCTGTCTCCAAAATATGGACAAGACCATCACGCTGTAGATACACCAAAAGATGCTCAAAACGACGTAATACATCGCCAATATTACCACCAATACCAAGTAAAACCTTATATCCACCCCTATTTATTTTGCTAGTAGGGAAAGAGAGTCTCCGAATCAAGGTATGCTTTGCGTTGAGTGTTTTTTTCATGACGGGCTATAATACCACGGCTTTACCATCTACCATTGCGACCATATCTTCTATACGTATACCAAATTCATTGGGGATATAAATACCTGGTTCTATCGTATAGACCATACCATCTTCGATAATTGTATCGGACTTTTTGGAGATATAAGGCATTTCATGAATATCAAGCCCTACCCCATGTCCTGTAGAATGGATATAATACGCTCCAAATCCTGCTTTTTCTATGATATTACGTGTCAGTGCATCTACTTTTTTGGCTTTCATGCCAGAACGTGCCTTAGCTATAGCATGGTCATGGGCTTTGAGTACTGTATCATAGGCTTTTTGTATTTTTTTACGTTTAAATTCTTGATGGGTATCAAACATAAAATACTTATCTGCTTGAATGGTACGTGTTCTATCGGAGCAGTAACGCTTATATTTAAGCCCCGCATCGACCAAAAGTAAATCATTTTTTTCTAAGAGTGTAGAAGTAGGAAGTGCATGAGGTTTGGCAGCATTTTTATTGATAGCTACGATAGGGTCAAAACTCAAATCATACTTTCCAAAACTACCCAATATCCCTTTTGCTATATGTGTCAAGGTATATTCATCTTTGCCAAAACCATTTTGACGAAACTCCGAAGCCAAAGCAGCAAATGCTTTTGCACCTAGTTTTGCCGATTTGGCAAGGATTTTTAATGTTTCATCTGATTTGATAATACGTTTTTTATGAGAAAAATCAAGCTCAGGCTTAAATGTAACTTTGGTATTTTGATCTATTTTTTCAAAGCCATATACTGTCCACTCTTTTGGGTCAAAGATAACTTTTTTAACCTTAGATTTTTTGAGGATTTTCACAGCTTCCCCATACAAGTCACCCCCTATGATGACCTTTGCATTTTGGATATGCTCATTGGCATCTAGGGTGTAGCGACTATCTGTAATAAAATATGCCTCTTTACCCAAACATAAATATAGTGCATTGTCACAGCTATAGCCACATTCATAATAGATAGCATTTTCATCTTTGAGCATATAATTCATAGTCTATACTTTTTACTTTTGTTGTACTTTGGCTTGTTGCTCTTTCATCATTTTTACTTCATTGAGTATTTGAGTCATACCCACCATAGCCAAGTGATACCCAAATGGTCCCATACCTGTGATTTGTCCTGCACATACAGGGGCTGTTAATGATGTATGTCTAAACTCTTCTCTTTGGTAAATATTTGAAAGATGTACTTCAAGTGTAGGTATTTGTACAGCAGAGATAGCATCTCTAATCGCAATAGAGGTATGTGTATACGCAGCAGGATTGATGATAATTCCATCAGCATCGCCTAAACATTCTTGAATACGGTCAACAATTTCACCCTCTAAATTGGACTGAAAAAATTCAATATCAATCTTATTTTGCCCAGCAAAACCCTTCATTTGTACATGAATATCTTCTAATTTCATTGGACCATAAACATTTTGTTCTCTAATACCGAGCATATTAAGATTAGGACCTTGGATAACGACTATTTTCATTGTATACCTTATTATATATAAATTTGATATTATTTTAGCGTAATAGGTTTAATATATATATAATTTTCTTATAAAATCTTATACTCAATGAGTTAAGGATATAATTATCTTTATAAAAATATAAATAAAAGTAGTATAAAATGATAGAAAAAATTCATATTCAAAATTTTAAGTCCATCTATGACCTAGAAATAGAAGTTGGACGTATCAATGTCTTTATCGGAGAAAACGGAAGTGGGAAAAGCAATCTTTTAGAAGCTTTGGTTTTTGTTTCGGCTAGTGAGTCTAATATGTTATCTAATGAGTTTTTATTTCCTCGTGGGATGAGAGTACCTGAACCTGAGTTGATGAGAAGTGCTTTTGATGAGGGGGAGAGGGATAAGAATATTGAAATTAATCTAAACTTTAAAGAAACTTTTAAAAAATTTATTTTTAAACATGATAATCAAGAATATACAACTTGGATTGAAGTAGAAAAAGAAAAAATATATAATCTTGAAACTGATGAATCAAAATTATATGAACACATAAAATTAATGTTAATAAAAAATATTGAAGAAGATCTTGAAAAACCATTAAATTCTTCACAGAAAAAAGAAGTTTTAAAGACATTTCAAAAAGAAACAAAAGATAAATTAAATTTACTAATTAAAACATTGAAAAATAATATAGATTTTTTTAATTTTATTATTTATTCCCCAGAAAATACAGCTTTAAGAATTTTCCAAAAAGAAGGACAAATCCAACCTTTAGGGATTAATGGAGAAGGGCTCTTAAAACTTCTAACAGTTATTAATGAGTATGAAGATCAAAGTTATATTGAAACTATTATAGAATCTCTTCAACTCTTTAATTGGTTTGAAGATATAAATATTCCGAAGGATACTCCCCAAGAAGACAAAGTCATGATAAAAGATAAATACCTATATAAAGAATTTACCCAAAGAAGTGCAAATGAAGGCTTTTTATTTATTCTCTTTTATATCACTCTTATCGTAGCCAAAGAAACCCCCAAAGCCTTTGCCATTGACAATATAGATGCCTCACTTAATCCAAAACTATGTACCAAACTTATGACTATTTTGACAGAATTATCCAAAAAATATGACAAACAGATATTTTTAACCACACATAATCCTGCTATTTTGGATGGGATTAATCTCAATGATGAAGAGCAGAAATTATTTGTAGTTTCTCGGAATAAAAAGGGTTATACACGCACTAAAAATATTACCGTTGAAAATAAACCAAAATCTTCAGATGATGAGCCTTTAAAACTTTCAGAAGCATTTTTAAGAGGTTATCTAGGTGGATTACCTAAAGGCTTTTAATGGCAAAATTTGGACTAATTACAGAGGGGATTACCGACCAAATTGTGCTTGAAAATATTTTATGTGGTTTTTATAAAGAATATGAGGATTTAGATGAAGAAATCTTTGCTCTTGAACCTCCTCGTGATGAAACAGATAAGAAACAAGCTCATAGTGATTTTGGCTTAGGTTGGACAGCGATATTTTCATATCTTAGTGAAAAAAGATTTAGAGATGATGTGCTAAATAGCGAATATGTTATTATTCAGATAGATACGGATATTGCAGAGGGTTTTAATTGTTCTATCAATCAAAATCAAACGATTGAAGAGATTATTGAATGTGTAATGCAAAAAATGATAGAAAAGATTGATGAAAAAGAAATATTTTATCAAAAATATAAAGAAAAAATCATTTTTGCTATCTCTGTGCATTCTTTGGAATGTTGGATTTTACCTTTTTATAAAGATTTAAAAACTGAAAAAGTATCAGGATGTTTTGAAGCATTGCAAAGAGAATCTAAAAAAATAAAAGTAGAAAAAACCTATAAAGTCTATGATAAATTAAGTCAAAAATTCCTAAAACAAAAAGAACTTAAAAAAATTATAAGTAAAAATAAAAGTTTTGAAATCTTCATCAATACTTTGCCAACAAACATATAAAGGAATAAAAAATGAAAATCATACAAGCAGATTATATTTATACACCCAATGGGTATATCCATCATCAAGCTGTGGCTTTTAGTGATAAGATAGAAGAGATTGCCAAGGTTGATACACTTAAAGACACCTACCCCGATGCTGAGATTATCCAAATGCAAGACCATAGTATCCTCTATCCTGGCTTTATCAATACCCATGTACATTTAGAATTTTCTAGCAATAAAACATCTCTTAAATATGGTGATTTTATGCCATGGTTGGATTCAGTTATCCAACACCGTGAAGCATTGGTAGGAGAATGTGACAATGCTGTAATGATGCAACAATGTCAAAAGATGATGGCATCAGGTGTGACTACTTTTGGAGCGATTTCTAGTTTTGGTAATGAGCTTGAAGTCTGCGAAAAGACCCCTCAACGAGTGGTGTTTTTCAATGAGCTTATAGGCTCAAATGCAATGTATGCCGATATGCTTTATGGTGATTTTATGGAGCGTGTCAAAGCCTCTATGTCTTGTGAAAAATCTTCACGAATTAGCCCTGCTATTGCGATACATTCTCCCTATTCGGTACACCCTATTATCTTGCAAAAGGCTGTTACTGTAGCCAAACAACACCAGCTTCCCCTATCGGCACATTTTTTAGAATCTAAAGCAGAACGTATCTGGCTAGAAGAAGGCAAAGGAGCATTCAAAGGATTTTTTGAAAAATACTTTAACACCTCTACCCCTGTTAGTACCATACAAGAATTTATGTATGCTTTTGATACCCACCCTACCCACTTTACCCACTGTACCCAAGCCAAACAAGATGAATTAGACTACTTAGCCCAAAAGGGGCATAGTATCGCACACTGTCCACGTTCTAACCGTTATTTGGGCTGTGGTAGGTTGCCTATAGAAAATCTAAACCTACCCTACACTATTGCCACCGATGGACTAAGCTCCAATGATTCATTGAGTATTTTAGATGAACTTAGAGCCATCTTGATGATGCACCATGACATCCCAATGAATACCCTAGCACTCCAACTCATCGATGCCATTACGAGCAAAGCTTCAGATATTTTGGGCTTAAACTGTGGGAGGATAGAGGTCGGAAGATTGGCTGATTTTGCCATCATTACCCTAGATGAGAAACCCAAGAGAGAAGAAGAACTAGCCCTATGGACGATACTTCATAGCAAAAAAGTGACACAACTTTATATAGAAGGAGAGAGATACCTCTAAGGATTTATCTTTAAAGTCAAGCTCTTTTTATTTGAGAATGTTATTTTGAGATGACTGCTTAATCTTTGTTTTGGGATGGTAATTTTGAGTGTATTTCTATCCATAAAAATGGCTTTTAGCCCTGCTTTGGTGCTGTATGATGTGATAATATCTCGGCGATTGTTTGGTACGATATAGACTAAAATTGTACTTCCTGAACGTACGTTGATTGTGCTATGATTTTTAGCTATTCTATAGAGTTTTTCTTTGGGTACAGTGGTGCTAAATTTCCAACTTTTTTTGATACTTACCCCATCTGCTTTGGCTTTGAACACAGCTCTATAGGTATGAGAAAATGACAATCTAGCCAAAGGCATAAGGGCAAAATCTAGCTTTTTGATGAGATGATGTGGGTCATTTTTGGCATGGAGTATCTTGGTTTTTTTTATCTCTTTACCTGTGGTTTCATCATATAAACGAAATGATTTTAACTGTACTTTTTTGTAGTACGCAGGGTTACACTGTACAGAGATAGGAAATCCACTTACTTTATATCGAGGTAGTGGGTCTGGTGATTCATTATAAAACGCAGGCCAAATATTTTTTTGTCCTTGATAGGGGTAGAGGATTATTTTTGCATTTTTTCGTTGTATTTCTTCTTTTTTTGCATCAAAAAGGGAAAGAGGTATCATTTTATTAGATTTTTTACATACATCTTTCATATAATATCTGCCACTTTTTAAAGTAAAGTTTCTTTTACACAGTGTAGAGAGTTTAGAAGACCCTAAGTTATAGACATAGGCAGATTTCACCTTTGTTCTTTTCTTTGTTATAGAGTGACTCATGCCTATTTGATTGCTTATTAGATTCAAAAAAGTAAAACGATGATAGATAGCTGAGAAAAGATTGTCTATCGCATGTTTTTGATTTCTTGTATTGATAGAGATATTTTCCATAACGATAGAAGAGGCATAGCCAAAATGGGTAGCACGTTGGCTCGGTGTTTTGCCACTATACGCTGATTTGCCTTTTTTTTGGAAATGCCCCATTTTTTGATTTCGTATGAGATATTTGGCATGCGATTTGGCTGTTTTAGTGAGTATACTGTTTGTATGAAAAGGGATAAGACCTGCATGTGTACGAAGGCTATTGATATAGGCTAATCCCTCTTTACTACCCCCTGCAAAAAGTGTAGTAAAAAAGACAACAAAGACAATAAAATAAGACATTAAGAAAAAATCTTAGAGATTACGGGCTGCTTGTAAAAAGTCTTCGGCGATGCTTTTAGGGTCTTCTAACCCAATAGATACCCGAATTAGCCCCTCATGCACACCCAAAAACCTACGTGCATCCACATCAAAATCAGAATAAATCGTACTTGTCATGTGTAGAGCGAGACTTCTATTGTCTCCAATATTTGCCGTGAGTATAACCAATTTGAGGGCATTCAAAAAGACAAAAGCACGTTCTTTTGTACCACAGTCAATGCTCAGTAAAGGACCACATCCTTGAGCAAAATCAGAAAGATACCGTGCATTATCAGGACTTGAAGCCAAAGAGGGATGATTGACACTGACCCCATTAGGAAGTTCTGTATCTAAAATAGATGCTACTTTAGCCACACTTTGATTGACACGTTCTACCCTAAGTGATAAGGTTTCTAGTCCTATCATGGTCATAAATGAGCCAAAAGCATTGGCTGTCATGCCATAGTCACGCAAGGCTCTTTTTTTACAGATAGGAATAAATGCTTTTTTGCCCATTTTTTTGACTATTTTATGTAAATCACTATATTTTTCATTGAGAAGCTTCTCTCCTTCTTCTTTGACAGCTCGAAAAACTGCAACACCCCCTAAAGCCGAAGAGTGTCCAGACATATTTTTGGTACTAGAATGTACTACTATATCTGCACCCATCATCAAAGGGCGTATGAGTAAAGGTGTTGGGGTATTGTCTATCATTACCACCGTTTCATACTGATTACATAAGTCTATAATTCTTTGTATATCAGGAAGCGTAAGGCTAGGGTTTCCTACCGATTCAAACATCACCATCTTGACACCACGTTTTAGTGTGGCTTCAATATGAGCAAAATCATCTACGGTACAAAAGCTATTGCGTATCGCAAAACGTGCCAATGTTTCATTGACCAAGGAGTACGTCCCACCAAAAAATCCACCAATACAAAGTATCTCATCTCCAGCGTTGAGAAATGCTGTACACACCATAGAGATAGCACCCATACCAGAAGACGTAGCAATCGCCCCAAAGCCCCCTTCAAAATCGGTCACAATCTTTTCTAGCTTGGCATTGCTTGGGTTGCCTACTCTAGCATAAAGAGGCTTATTGACAGTAGCCGAAAAGATACCTTCTGCTTCTTGGGCATCTTGGTATCCAAAAGCTGCTGAAGGAGTGATAGTAGGAGCGATAGCACCTACACGTGAGCCGACATTATGTACCAGCTGTGTGTTAAAGTAGTCAAAATCTATTGGCTCATGCATCTTAGTATTTCCTATATTGAATAATTAAGTGTTTGTGTTGCTTTTAATTCATAATTTTTTAATTCTGAAAGAGGTATCTCAAAAACTTTAGAAACATTGTCTTTTATATCTTCCCAAAAAAGTTTAAGTGCAGGATTGTCTGCTTGTGCAATATCAGAAAATATATCTGATTCCAAAACTACTACAACATCTTTAAGTGTAATATCTTTGAGAGGTCGTGCAAGTTTATACCCACCATACGCACCCTTGATGCTGATGAGTAATCCTTGTTTTTTGAGTTCCAATAAGATTTGTTCTAAAAAGTTTTGAGGGATATTTGCATTGGATGCAATATTTTTTATCTTTAATACAGACTTTTCATCTATATTCCCCAGCTCTTGAAGTGCTGCTAACGCATAAATTGTTTTATTAGATATTCCGACCATTGTTAAAAAAACCTTTTCCCATTTGAATGGCATAATATATCTTACATCCTATACAAAAATCAAATAAACTTTCGAGTAATGCACAAAACAATAAGACAATAGAAATAATCGTTGCAAGTAAAATAAAATTTGACATATAAAAGACAAGCAATAAAAGTGATATAACCAAACCTAAATAAAGTGCAAATCGCTTAGGAGATTCATCACATAGATTAGGTGCAACACCCCACCCTGTGAGTATAAATTTACTGATAGTATAAAAAGGACTAAGATGTGTATAACGCAATGTCCTCATCACAAAATCAAAAAGTAAAATAAGTGCAAACATACTGTTTTGCGTAATGATAAGTAACAGTGTAAACAATACAACAAGAGAAGAGATACCTCTTGCGATATTTGAATCAACTCTTCTAAAAGATATAGGACATGCCTGAGCCATGATATTCCTTCGATATAATATATGAATAGTATTCTAACCAAAAATATTTTAAATGTCAAGTAGTTCTATGGATTTTATCGTATATAAATTATTTTAATAAATACAGACTATGCTTCTATAGTCTCTTCTAACACTTCTTCGTTTTCTTGTACATCTTCTTGTACTTTTTCTACCTCAATGACTTTCTTTTCTTTTTTGAAAAGCTTAAAAAGTCCTGCTAAAGTTTCACGTATATTTTCACGGTCTACTATCATATCTATCAGACCATGTTCCAGTAAAAACTCTGAACGCTGAAAGCCCTCTGGTAAATCTACACCAACAGTTTGTTTAATAACCCTTTGTCCTGCAAAGCCTATCAATGCCCCTGGTTCTGCCATGATAATATCTCCTAGCATGGCAAATGAAGCCGATACTCCTCCCATAGTAGGGTCTGTGAGGATAGAGATAAACGGCAAACCTTTATGATGTAATCTATTGAGTGCTGCTGATGTTTTGGACATTTGTAAGAGTGAGTAGGTACTCTCTTGCATTCTTGCACCACCTGAGGCAGAAACGATGATGAAACCACACTCTTTTTTTATCGCTCGTGTGATACCACGCACGATTTTTTCACCCTCTACTGACCCTAAGCTTCCACCCATAAAAGCAAAATCAAAGACAACTATCTCAATATCAAGTCCATCTATAGTACATGAACCACTCATAACAGAAGAGGTTTTACCTGTTTTGGCTTTGGCTTCTTCGATACGTTTTTTATATGATTTTTTGTCCGAAAATTTTAATGGGTCTACAGGAGCTAAATTATCATCCATTTCTACAAATGAACCTTCATCCACAATAGAGGCGATACGTTTTTCTGCATTAATACGAAAATGATGGTTACATTTGGGACATACATTTTGTTGTACTTCTACTTCTTTGTAGTACATCAATGAAGTACATTTTGGACATTTTATCCACTGATTGGGTGTCTCATGTACCACTTCATCTTTTTTAAATAAATTTCCAAACATTTTCTACTCCTGTATCTTATAATTGTTTTATTAGTTCTTCTAGTTTTTGTGCTATAAGTTTATCTTTTGATACTATAACATAATCCTCTTCAACAATGACTTCAAGCCCTTCACAAAGTGCTAAACCTGCGGCAAAATCATAAATACGAAACGTTCCCATAAAGACAACATAGTTCACAGAATAGGCATACGCCAATGAAAGTGCTACAGCACCAGGTGCTCTAAATTTTAGATTGGCTTCACTAAATAATGCTACAAGTTTTGGATTACTATAGGCTTTTTCAAACAGTCCTATTTCAGCATTTTCTACTCTATGGGGTAGATGAAAATGATTGCTAAAAAGTTTACCTTGTCTGACACCTTTATCTGGAGAGGTTAAAAAAACGTCACCATTGGCAAGATTGACAACCATTGCTTCATCTAAGATACCCTCAGCATTGACTTTGGCTACAGATGTACCATAATAAGGAAAGAGTGAAAGTGCATTAGATGAGCCATCAATAGGGTCTATAATAATCTTGACCTTACCCTCACCGATGATACCAGACTCTTCGGATTCTATCTGTCCAAAAGAACCTAAGTGTTTGACAAAGATAGATTCTGCCATTAAGTCTAGCTTAGAAGATACATCTCCTCCTGCACCCACTTTTGTTTTTTCAAACCAAGTAGGGTCAAAATTTCCTTTAAGTGCCAATGCTATCTCTTCATTGGCATCGATACATGCTTGTATAAATTTTGTCATGTTACTCACCTTTTTTGTCAAGCTCAATCGTTGGCTTTACACCACGAGGTGCAACCATCCAAAATTTTCGTACCTCTGTTCGCCAATTTTCTAAGATATATGTGGCTCTTTTAGATGCTGTTTTGGCTACATAATCTCGAAGAAGGGCTTTAAGTTCAAACATTTCTGTATCCCATTCATCGGTATCAATACGAAGTGCTTCAACAAGTTCTGGGTTTACTTTTTCGTAAAATCCTCCCTCAATATCATAGACAAAGGCTTTTCCTCCTGTCATTCCTGCACCAAAGTTTACACCTGTATGACCCAAAATAGCCACCATTCCACCTGTCATATATTCACAAGGATTATCACCCGTACCCTCAACGACCGTAGTAGCCCCAGAGTTACGCACAGCAAAACGCTCACCTACTTGACCATGGACATACAGTGTGCCTCCTGTTGCTCCATAAAGACAAGTATTTCCACCTAAAGCAAACTCTGCACCTGCTTTTTGGGCTGAAATAACAATACGTCCACCATTCATACCTTTACCGATATAATCGTTTCCTGCTCCATCAATATTGATGCTAATTCCTTGGGACATAAATGCACCCAAAGATTGTCCTGCTGTTCCTCTCATATTGAGTGTAATAGTATCTTCTGGCAAACCAGTATTACCATAACGTGAAGCAATTTCACCAGAAATTCTTGTAGCAAAACTTCTGTTTAGGTTAGAGATTTCTTTATCCAACACAATAGGGGTTGAAGGGTCTTCAATCGTAGCCATAAGTTCTTTTACAAGTGCTTGTTCATACTCATTTTTGTCATAAGGTTCATTAGATTCTACTTGACAGGTATTGACACCTTCTATCTTATAAAGCATCTCTTCAAAGTTAAACTTTTGTGCAAATTCATCGTCAATAACTTTAAGTAAATGATTTTGTCCTACAATTTCTTCCAAAGAAGCATAGCCCAAAGAAGCCAAAATCTCACGTACATCTTGTGCAACTAAGGTAAAGTAATTCATCACTTTTTCAACATTTCCAGAGAAACGTTTACGAAGATGCTCATCTTGTGTTGCCACACCCACACCACAAGTGTTTAGATGACACACTCTAAGCATAATACAACCCACAATCACCAATGCACCCGTACCAAAGGCATACTCTTCTGCACCCAAGATAGCAGCTTTGACTACATCAAGACCTGTTTTGAGTCCACCGTCTGTCTCTAGGCTCACTTGTCCTCTTAGGTTGTTGGCTTTGAGAGCATTATGTGCTTCAATGAGTCCAAGTTCCCAAGGATTTCCTGCGAAACGAATAGAACCAATAGGGGCTGCACCCGTTCCACCATCTGCACCAGAGATGATAATCTTATCCGCATAGGCTTTTGCTACACCTGCTGCGATAGTCCCTACTCCTGCTGTAGAGACTAGTTTCACGGCTATTCTTGCATTAGGATTGATTTGTTTTAAATCAAAAATAAGCTGTGCCAAGTCCTCAATAGAGTAAATATCATGATGAGGAGGTGGAGAGATAAGCGTGACCCCTGGTTTGGTAAATCTAAGTTTAGCAATCAGTGGCGAGACTTTAGAGCCAGGGAGTTGCCCCCCCTCCCCTGGTTTTGCCCCTTGTGCAACTTTGATTTGTATCTCTGTAGCTGAGCGTAAATACTCAGGGGTGACACCAAAACGTCCAGAAGCTACTTGTTTGATAGAAGAGTTTTTCTCTGTACCATAGCGTACAGGGTCTTCTCCACCCTCACCTGAGTTTGATTTTCCACCCAATCTATTCATGGCTACTGCTAACGTCTCATGGGCTTCTTGTGAGATAGAACCCATAGACATCGCTGCTGTTGAGAAACGCTTGAAGATATTTGACAAAGGTTCTACCTCGTCAATAGAGATAGCCTCTTTGTTTGAGTCAAGCTCATAAAAATCTCTAATAAACTTTTTATCTCTTTCATTCACAAGCTTTTTTACTTCTGCGTAGTCTTCTTTATCTCCACTCTCTGCTGATTTTTGAATAGCTGTAATCGTTGGGCGAGAGAAGTCATGAAACTCTTCTCCTCTTTTGTATTTATAATATCCACCTTTATACAGTGTATTTTTTTTGCCATCAAAGTCTGAAGTGAAGGCACGTTGATGGTTACTGTTAAGTCTCATATCAATATCACTATAACTTAAACCATGTAAAAAAGATTCTGATTCTGAAAAACAATCAGATACAATTAGTTTATCCAAACCAATCACATCAAATAAACTAGAGTTTCTATAAGAAGAAATAGTAGCAATACCCATTTTGGACATAATTTTCATCAATCCTGCACCCATCGCACGTCTAAATCGTTTGAGTGTGGATTTCATTGCCAAAGAACCTTCTTCTAACTGTTGGACTGTATAGTAAAGTAAATAAGGATAAATCGCCGTAGCACCATATCCTATCATACATGCAGCAGAATGAGGGTCAAATACCTCTCCTGTGACTGCCAAAATAGAAGAGAGATGTCTAAGTTTATGATTTAGAAGTTCTTGACTCAAACGCCCTACAAGCATCAACATAGGAAGTACTTTATTGCTATTGTCTAAGCCTCTATCATCTAAGATAATGGTTCTTACCCCATGGTCTCTTACATCTACGATAATCGTATCGACCAATGTTTTGAGACTTTTTTCTAAATCATTGACATAGACAGTGCTATATTTTCCTGTTTTATAAATTGCATCGTATTTGTCACTTTTAGGGTCTCCAAACTCTTGTAAGATACAAAATTTTTCTGCTGACATGATAGGTAAGACTGTTTTCAAACGTTTGGCATGGTCTGCACCATCTGAAAGAATATTTTGCATTTCTCCAAAACCAGTATTGAGACTCATGACTGTTTTTTCTCTAATTGGGTCAATCGGAGGATTGGTAACTTGGGCAAATTTTTGCTTAAAGAAATCTGTAAAATTACGCTGTTCTGTAGAAAAAGCAGAGATAGGGGTATCATCTCCCATCGCTCCAGTTGTCTCTTTACCTTCAGCAATCATAGGCTTGATGACCTCTCTAATGACCTCTAAAGTAATGTTAAAGTAACGCTGTCTCTCTTCCATATTTTTGTGATCTATAGAACATTTTTCTACAGAAGCATTGGGAACATGTTCTTGTAAATAATCCATATTGGCAGATAACCACTTATCATAAGGGTGAATTTTTTTGAGATAATTGTCAATGTCATTGCTTGTGAGGACTTTTCCAAATTTCAAGTCAATCCCCATCATTTCACCAGATTGTAGTCTTCCACGTTCGACTATCTCATCTTCTGGAATTTCAAGTACACCATATTCCGAAGAGATAAGCAGTCTATTGTCTGTGGTTCTAATATATTTAGAAGGTCTTAACCCATTTCTATCAATCACACAACCGATATAACGCCCATCGGTCATACTCACAGCAGCAGGACCATCCCAAGGCTCAAAACAGGTACTTGCATACTCATAAAAAGCTCTCAAATCTGTATCCATGTGAGGGGCATTATGCCAAGGAGCAGGTACCAAAGAACGTGCTGCTTTAAAAAAGTCCATACCATTAATTTGTAAAAATTCCATAAAGTTATCTAAAGATGCAGAATCAGACATGTCATCTTGAATCACATTAATAAGTCTTTTCATTTCATCATCAGAAAATACTTCTGATTGTACTGCTGCCATTTTGGCTTTGACATTAAATCTATTTGCCGTAACAGAATTTATCTCTCCATTATGCGCAATCATTCTAAAAGGTTGTGCCAATTTCCATTGAGGTAAGGTATTGGTAGAAAATCGTTGATGAAAAAGACAAAAAGAAATTTCAAAACTATCTTTGCCAAGGTCTGTATAAAATTCCTTAATATGTGTAGGCATCACAAGCCCTTTATACGAGACTACTGAACTCGAAAAAGAAGGGATATAAAAGTCACTATCATCCAAGAGTTCAAACTCTATCTCTTTACGAGAAAGATACACCAATGCTTCAAAACGTTCTGATGCCACCACACCTTTGGGTCTGACAAAAACTTGTTTAATCATCGGTAGAGATGCCAATGCTTGTTCTCCAAGAGCTTTTGTATCTACTGGTACAACACGTGTATACACTACTTCTAAATCATTTTGATTACATATTTTAGTAATGACATCAAAATCTGATTCATTTTGGGAAAATACCATAGCTACAGCATAGGATAAAGGCAATTCTATACCATCTTCTTTGGCAACTTTTTCAAAAAATGTTTTAGGTAAAGAGAGTAAAAGACCTGCTCCATCTCCTGTCTTACCATCGGCTGCTACTGCCCCTCTATGCATCATACGTGATAAAGATGTCACAGCATCTTCTAGGTTTCTATGTGAAGGCGTATTGTCAATAGACGCTAACAAACCAAACCCACAATTGTCTTTAAATGAAGTAAATAAATCTTGCATATCTAACCTTTTAATAGTGTATCAAAGCATAAAAAATCATGCTTGTAAAGGTGTGGATTATACCCAAAAACTCATTAAGCTTTCTTTAAGACTTTAATCCTTTGAATTTTTGAATTTTTGAGATAAAATAAGGTCTTAGCATTTAAATCAAGAAGGCATACACATCAAAGGTTTTATACTCTGCGTCAATAGGGCTAAAAATGAAGACTCTATTGCTACTGTTTTGACAGCTTCTAATATACGAAGTTATTATCGTTTTTTTGGGGCTAGGCACTCTATCTTACAATTAGGTCATCTTGTAGACTTTGAAGTAGAAGGCGAAGATGGACGGTTCATGCCCCGTTTGCGTTCTCTCTCTCACATGGGATTTCCATGGATATTTGATAAAAACAAACTTCTCGTATGGCACAATTTTATCAAAAAGTTTGAACCCCATCTCAAAGATACCCAAGAGTTAGAAAGCTTCTATTTTGATTTACTCCTCTACGCAGCCAAAAGATGGGACAAACAAAACCCAAAACGCCTTGTCTGTGAGTGTTACATTACACTACTATCACATGAAGGCAGACTCTATCCTGAAGAAAATTGTTTTATCTGTGAACAAAAGATAGAAGAAGACATCGCCCTTATGCAAGGATTTAGACCAGCACACCCCTCTTGTATCTACAGCCCCTCACTCCCTAGCAAAAAAATATTTGATTTTTTTGCGAGTAAAAAGAGTACATTCTTAGAAGATGATGAGGTAGAATATCTTTTTAGCGTTGTTATGAAAGGGTTATAAAGATAATTATTTTTAGATATAATAAGCATAAAATATTTCAAGGAGTTATCTATGAATGAAATTATCGAATTTCTTACCCTCTATAAGATGGAGTCAATTATATTGTCTTTTGGTATCATTATATTGGCATTTGTTATTACACATTGGCAAGAAGTTAAATTTTGGTGGCTCAACTTACTTTATAATTTACCAATTATTGGGAATGTATCAGGACTTGCCAAAGATATAGAAGGTTTTGATGAAAATCATAAATGGTTTTACTCCGAAGAGAGACTTTGTAGAGATTACTATAATTTCTATGAAAAAGTAGACAAAGACTCTGAGAGTTTTGATGAAGCCAAAGCCTATCTGCACTCTGTAGGCGAACTAGGACGGAAACCAACACCAACTTTTATATGGGTAATGATATTTGTACTTGTTATCGTAGAAGCATTTGGGTTTGCCTATGTTTTAGCAGGGTTTACCATACCAGGGGCTAGTGAAGCGACACAACAAAAAGGAGCTGTGGGTGTGGCAGCAATGTTGGCGATACTCCTCGTATGGCTTACACACATGACAGGGCAAGAGCTACACAAAAACACACTCATCCAAAAGATACGCCGTTGGTACAAAAATGACAATGCAGGTGGAACAAACTGGAGAGACTTAAAGCCAGATGACCAACTCATCTCTATTGACAATACCTTCGATGATGAAAAATCCCCCAATTATATCCGTATGCTTAACCGTGTAGATGCAAATGATAAGGTAAAAACCACATATACAAAGACGATTTTAACACTTATTTTCATCTTTGCTGTGGCTATTGGGGCAACCTATATACGACATCAAGTACTCACACAAGAGATAGCCTCTTCTCATGAAAGTGCCATGAACATCTTTAATGATGATGCTTCTCCATTTGGGGGTGCAGACAGTGGTGCAGAGGATGATATAGCTTCACTCTTTGGTGACACTGCTACAGATAATGCAGAAGATGACCTCTCATCCCTCTTTGGTGAAGATGTAAGTAAAGAAACCCAAACTAGTGCAAACGATAAAGAGTCTATAGAAGATGAAACCAACCGTAAAGGTGGAGAAGCCACTTTTGTCATCTTGGGACTTATGTTTGTGTTTATCCAAATCTTGGGTATTTTCTTTGGTATGCATTGGGACTTTGCTGGACGTGAGTCTAAAGAAGCATTTGAGTGTCTTAAAGGCTTTAGTACCAAAAAGGCATTCTTAGCCTACTATGAAAGAGCCAAAACGCACATAGCACGTGTGGCACAACGTCAGTTACAGAAGTTACAACATAAAATGAACATTATCAATGATAATTCTGGAACAGATGCAGAAACAACGGCTATATTGCGTAATAACAAAGATAGAACGTTTAAACAATACCTTACATTTGAGGATAGATAATGAAAAAATTATTACTAACACTACTCGCTTTAAGTGTAGCTGTTTTTGCACGTAATGATGTTCCTAGTTGTTATGATGCACTAAAGATTACAAACCCTAATCCTACTGTGCAAAAAGAGCTTTTTATCTTAGTTGATCAGACCACACCTCTTGATAAAAATATGATGATATATACCTATAAAAATATGATGCAATTTATTAAAAATGGTTACGCCGTGACGATTGCTTCTTTTTCTGCCAATGCCAATGGTAAATACACCAATATAGCTTATTCGGGTAAACTAGAAGCACTTTTGCCTGATGGGTCTAAACATGACATCGCTAAAAAGGTACTACGTAAGTACCAAGGGTGTATGAATGGACAATATAAATATGCAAAGAAAAAAGCGACCAAGGCTCTTGTAGGGGTACTCAAAGGTGCAAATAAAAAATTGCCTCATTCTGATATTGTCAAATCATTAAATGACATCTCAAAGCACATTATCAAGCCTTCACAAGCATCAAGTAAAACCGTATTACTCGTATCAGATATGATAGAACACTCTTCTATTATTTCATTTTACAGCAAAGGTAATCTCAAAAAAATCAATACAAAAACAGAAATACAAAAAATAAAAAAATCAGGACATATAGCCGATTTTGCTTCTGCTGATATTTATGTCATTGGGGCAGGTATCATAGGACACAAAGGATATAGAGATGCAAAAACACTCAAACAACTTACACACTTTTGGGAACAGTATTTTATACTAACCCATGCTAATCTAAAAGAATTTGGTACGCCAATGTTATTAGAAAACATACGCTAGAAAATATAAAATAATATGTATCATTTTTTACTTTTTACTTTTGGGGTACTCTACTTAAATGCTTATTCTTTTGAGTATACCCCTCTAACATATCAAGAGATGAATGATTTTGAATACTCTATCCAAGACATCGAAGTAAAAGATGTAGAAGCACAAAATAAACTAGACCCAAGATATGAAAAAGTAGCCATAGAATTAGCCTATTTACAAGTGTTTGCTATTGCTACCATAGGGGTAATTGCCCTCTTGCCTGAAGAGGTTAGTAACTGGACAGAAGAAGACAAAGAGGTACGCAGTGCCAAGGTACTATTAGGCAAACATGCAGAAAATATTGCCAAAGGTCCTGTGATGGATAATGATGACCTTATGATTAATTATGTAGGGCATTCTGTGGCTGGGTCTTATTTTTATATATGGGGAAGACAATCTGGACTTTCTTGGCAAGAATCAGCCATACTTACCACACTGATGTCTACATTTTATTGGGAATACGGTTGGGAAGCTTTTGCCGAAGTACCCTCTACACAAGACCTATTTATCACCCCGATTTTAGGTTCTATCTTAGGAGAAGGAAGCAATTATCTCTATAATGGTCTGATGTATAATGATGGGAAAATCTATGATTCTGCTCTCTTAGGTGGTATTGCTAGAGGGTTACTCAATCCCATAGGAGAGATGAATGCCATTTTTAGTGATGCCTTTCATTCAGCCAATATCGAAATTTCTCTTGATTATGCCTACAATCAAGATATGGATAACTTCCAACTACAAAACATTCCAGAAAACGAAGGAACGATTCAATCTTATTTTAACTTCAATTTTAAATTAAAATATTAATATGATATAAAATAAGTTATACTCTACTTATGAAAAATCTTAAAAATGCACTTTTACTCAAACATCTCTATCAGCTCAAACAATTGGGGTATGCCTATACTTCTATACATCCTTACAAAGAAAAAGAACCTGATTTAACCCTACCCAATACTCTGGATTCATTGAAGAAACAAGCCAAAGAGTGTCATCTTTGTACACTAAGTAAAAGTAGACATAATGTTGTCTTTGGAGAAGGGTCAGAGGATGCCACACTCATGATTATTGGTGATTTTCCTAACAATAGCGATGATAGTATCGGCAAGATATTTACAGGACGTACAGGAGAGATACTGACCAATATGCTAGAAAAAGTTTTGGGATTAGGTCGTGATGAAGTGTATATTAGCAATTTACTCAAATGTCATGCCCTAGATACCCAAGACCCCTCTCCTACCCATACCCACACTTGCTACCCTTACCTACTCAAAGAGATAGAACTCATCCAACCTAGCATTATCATAGCCTTTGGAGAATTAGCCTATCAGTACCTAAGTAATGATGATAGCCCTATGGACAAAATACATGGTACGCTACACCAAAGCGAGAAGTACACCGTTATCCCTACTTATCACCCTACCTACCTCCTCAAAAACCCTAGCAAGAAAAAAGAAGTTTTTGAAGACTTAAAAAAAGTAAAGAGGTTGTATGAGGGACTGATAGCTAAGCCTTAGATATAGAAAAAGATAGCGATGTCTATCTTTTTGTGACGACACCTTTATTGACAATATATTCATCTTGGGTAATGCCTGAGTTGATTCTATATGAACAGGTAATTTCCCATCCGTTTTCTCCTTCTTCTGCCCTACTACATCTTAAAAATTCAAAATTATCTATTTTATTATAGGTATAGTTCCAGTAGTTTCGTAAGGTATGCATTACTGCTGATTTTTTACCAAATTTATCTTGTACGGTAACAATTTCTATCTCATCATCGGTCTCATATTCATGTCTCTTTGTTGGCACAGAAGAGACGCTATCACGCACAATACTTGATGATAAAGTGCTAGTAGGTTGTGGTCTCCACAAGGGTATACTAATCCACACTCCTACAACAATAATAATAAAAATAATAATTTTCATTTTATTTCCTTTTAAAAAATTTACATTAGTTATAAGTATGCCTAAATTTTCATTAAAGTATTTATGGATTTACTTCTTTATTATCTTAGTTGCTGTCAAAAATAGATATTGTTTACCCGTTATCGTAACACGGTATCGTTTTTGTTGTAAATATTTTTTACAAAAGATAATATCATTGAACACCAAACTCATTTCAGACATAGCATAATTGGGTGCTTTTGCTCCATAGAGTAGCTCTCCACCTACCCAACGGCTGTTAGGAAAACCCAAAATAATCGCAGTATCTTCTTCTAAATATTTTTGAACCAACTGCATAAAAAAAGGCTTGAACGCAATACTAGGGCTTTGGAGTGTGCCGATACTAATGAGCATATCAAATCTACCTATAGACAGATGCTCTAGCCTATTGATGTCATGGGTATAAAATGTCATATTTGTATATTTTTTATACTTATCTTGTGCAAATTCTATAGCACTTTTAGAATGGTCTATGCCTACAAAGTCAATCTTCTGATACACCTCTTTTTTTACATGCTTTTGAATCACTTCAAACTCATCTCCCCTATTGACACCTAGATTTAAAACCCGTTTTCTTTTAGAAATTTTTACATTTTCAAGTGCTTGTAGGTAATAATAATAAAATGCTGGTTCTTCCATCTTGTGTATCTTAGAAAAGTGTGATGTCATGCCGTACTTTTCATCTTCTTTTTTGTTATGCTCAAACGATATATCATGATGAAAAGAATCCATTTTGAGCTTAACAAATGTGAGTCTCACAAAAGGATACTCGTCTATACTAGGGGTTAGTATCTTACATTTTAGTAACTCTGCTAAGTCTACCCATGCTTTGTATCCACGGTAGAGATAGTATTGTTCATCAAGTACGACCGTATGCCCTGCGTAGCCTTCGCTGAGGTCAGGATTGAGTACTAAAAAGCTTACTTTTTCTTCTGTGTGGATGCGTTGTTTGAGCCATGGCAATATCTCTTGCATCGTTTGGGTGGTAAATCTCACGTTGTTTCTCCTCATAAGTAAAACATATTTTATAGATTTCAACTTAAAGTGTATAGATTATTTTATAATATCACTATGAAACCTAAAGATATAACCCAATCACACTATCAACTTATCGTCATAGGCTCAGGTGCTGCTGGTATGATGTCGGCTATTAGAGCTTCTCGTGAGGGTCGCTCTGTACTACTCCTAGAAAAACTTTCTAAAATCGGTGCCAAACTCAAAGCCACAGGAGGAGGACGATGTAACCTTACCAATACCCTCGGCAACGAAGATTTTATGGCACGATTTGGACGTGATGGACGCTTTATGTCTCCTGCTTTAGAGGCTCTTGATTATAAAGCATTGATGGCATTTTTTACAGCACTAGGCGTAGAAAGTCATGCCCCTGATGGCTATAGGGTTTTTCCTATCACACACTCTTCCTCTACGATTATCAACGCAATGCAACAAGAGATGCAAAACCTTGGTATCCACGTCTTATGCTCTCAAAAAGTAGATACTTTGGTACATGATGAAGGCAAGGTCAAAGGTGTACAGACACAAAGTGATACGTTCTATGCCGATGCTGTGATTATCGCTACAGGAGGTATGGGCTACCCGATGCTCGGAGCAGAAGGAGATGGCTACCCTATGGCTACCTCTGTAGGACACACGGTCACAGACCTATTCCCTGCGATGATGCCTCTTAAAGTCAAAGAGAGATGGGTAGCAGACTGTAGAGCCGATACTCTCCCCAAAGTCTCCATGTACGTCAATCTAAAAAAATATAAAAAACGCTCAGCCAAAGGGGATTTGATATTTACAAAAGGAGGGATACGTGGGCCTGTGGTACTTGATTTCTCTCGTGAGATTACCCCTTTACTCTCCAAATTTGACGAAGTACCTATCTTAGCCAATTTTACCAAAGGCATGAACCAAGAGCAACTACGCACACACTTCAAAGATGCATTGGCTAAAGACCCCCACCGTAACACACTAGCCCTCATACAAACCCTACTTCCCTCCTCGGTAGCCATTGCCTTATGCGACATAGCCCAGATAGACCATAGCATAGGATTTACAAAGTTATCTGGCAAAAACAGAGACCATCTTATAGAACTTTTAGCATGGACTCCCCTCACTATCAATGGACACGATGGCTTCAAAATGGCAATGATAACAAGAGGTGGCATCAGCCTAAAAGAGATAGACCCCTACACCATGCAAAGCAAAAAACTAAAAGGATTATATTTTTGTGGAGAAGTCATGAACATAGATGGACCATGTGGAGGCTATAACCTACAATGGTCATTTGCCTCTGGATATTTAGCAGGAAATTTGGGATAAAAACAATCGGTTCCTTCTAAAAAACTGTGGGTAATCCAAAATCAGCTATAATCAAAATATAAAATTCACTAAAAGAGAAGAGATGACAAAAGAATTATTCCAAATGGCATTAAATGTAACAGAACCGTGGTTTGT
>JAMOTK010000035.1 GCA_027062365.1 Sulfurovum sp. | reverse complement strand
TCAAAAAAAGAATCGCTGAAAGTAATTGGTTTTTAGGGGCATCGTATATGTATATAAAATCAGACATTAATTTAGATTTTGCGTTAAAACCTACAAGTAAAGAAGAAACCATCGCTTCGGTGAGTCTCATCGCAGACTATGACACACGTAACAATATCCTCACCCCAACACAAGGGATGTTTCTCTCTGCTAGAGCCCAAATATACGATGAAGCTGTAGGAGGAGATTATGATTTTGTAAACTATAAAATAACAAATCTTTTTTATAATCACATCAATGACAAAATAAATGTAGATTTTTCTCTTGTAGGTGAAACCGTTGATGCAGGAAAATCAGAGATAGCCCCTTACTTATACCCTTTTATCTCTATGCGAGGACTCCCTCTATTGAAATACCAAGGTGGGTCAGTGGTCACGATACAAACAGAACTCTCTTATAACTTCACACCACGATGGGAAGGTACACTCTTTGGAGGTGTTGGAAAAGCATTTTCAAGACAAATAGCAAAAGATGATGTTTCCTTTGCAGATGCGAAGACCATTGTAGCAGGAGGCGTAGGATTTAGGTATCTTATCGCTAAAAAGTTTGGGTTAAAAGCAGGGATAGATATAGCCACAAGTAAAGATGGTACAAGTTTTTATATACAAATGGGTACTGCGTGGAGAGGGTTCTAGTAGCGATAACTAGAATTTTTTGCATCCCAAAAAACAGCTTTAGCCTTTAGGTGATTGTTTTTGACTTCATAGACCCAAAACCCTTCGTGTCCTTCCATTGTAGCAGAACCTGCACAGTAAAGGTCACAAGATAAACCTTCCAATGCTACCTGATAAGTTTGGTGTACATGTCCACAAAGTATCGCTCCATTAGCAATGCCTTTACATGTTTCTAAAAAAGCATCTGCATTGATAAGTCCATGTAATTTACTATCGGGTAAACCATTTTTAAGGCGAGGTGCATAGTGGGTGATGACAAAAACATAACGGTTTTTGATATGAGAATCTTCTAGTATCTCTTTTAGGGCATCTAACTGCTCTTGTGGGATACTCCCATTTGAACGCCATGGCCAAGGGTTAGGACGAGAAGAGTTGACGGCTATCACTGCCACATCATCACCTACCAAGCGTATGAGTGGCCAATGTCCTCCTCGACAATACTCGGGTAAATCATTTTGTAAGACAGAACAAAACTGTTCTGAAAAACGATAATGGCTACTGGCTTCATGGGCATAGATGTCATGGTTACCAGGGACGGTAACATATCTCTGTGGAGGTGTCATGAGTGGAGAGACTAGCTGTTTTGCAAGTTTCAGCTCACTCTCTAAACCTAAGGCTGTATAGTCACCTGTATGGATGACTAAATCAATGTTATTGGCTTCCTTAAATCGTATGAGTGCAGCTATTTTTTCTTCTACTTCATCAAAATACTTAGCCCGTCCACGCAAAAGGTTAATCGCACCTATGGCACGTTTAGAAAACCATTTTTTCCATGACATATGGCGTATCTGTAGCCCTACATGAATATCTGAAAAGTGCAAGATACGTAGAGGTTCTTTTATTTCAGACAAGGACTATCCTTAGGTAGGACAAGGTCAATAGCTAAAGGAACTACTTCAAAACGTATGTGTTTACTCCGATACGGTTCACCATCTAAATTGACAGGGATGACGTTCTTTGATGTACTTTCTAGCCAAGGAGTTTGCTCATATTTGATAAATTGACCCTCTGAAGAAGGATTTCTAATTTCTTCTAAAATTTGAGGAATATCTATTAAGGTAAATTCTGAAATACTAAGGAGATCAAGTAAGCCATCGTTAATAAGTGCATTTGGAGAAAGTACTTGCCCCCCTCCTGCTTGTTTACCATTACAAATAGCACCTGCTACGATACTAAGGTTTTTAAAAGAGTTATTAGGAGTAGTAATGTTGCTTCTATAAGGGACAAAGTCCAT
>JAMOTK010000034.1 GCA_027062365.1 Sulfurovum sp. | reverse complement strand
GTCTCTTAACATCTCATCTTGATTATGCATAAAAAACTCCTCTTACTATATATCCCTTACTATATCAAAAAATTACTTTTAAACTACTCTCCTTTGCTTTTTTCTTTTATGCTGAATGGTTACAATAGAATAATTTATAGTCTTAAGGAAGTAAAATAGAGGGAAGTAGTTTTGGAAAAGTAGTATGAGATACCCAGTACAAACTACTGGGTACAAAAAGGTTATTTGTATCTAAAAGTGATACGTCCTTTATCAAGACTATACGGTGTTAATTCAACCTTTACCGTGTCTCCAGGAAGGATTTTAATATAGTGCATACGCATCTTTCCTGCGATGTGACAAAGCACGATATGCTTATTATCAAGCTCTACTCTAAATGTTGCGTTGGGTAAGGCTTCTACTACTTTACCATCAATTTCAATTACGTCATCTTTTGCCATTGTATTCCTTTACAAAAATTTGTTTATCTATGAAGCTTAGGCTTCAGTCAATATCACAGCTTTACCATCTACGATGGCTACTTGGTGTTCATAGTGAGAAGACCGTAGTCCATCTTCACTGAGTACTGACCATTTGTCTTCAAGTAATCTAGGCAGACCACTCTCTTGACAGACCATAGGTTCTAAACAAAATACCATACCATTCTTGATTTTAGGACCTTGCTTTGGTTTACCTTCAAGATAGTTGGGAATGTTTGGTTCATCATGTGGTTTTGTACCAATACCATGTCCACAATAGTCACGTAAAGGCACAAATCCAGCATTTATGATGTAGTCTTCAAGCAGTTTTGTTAGCTCTTTAAAACGCATACCGACATGAATATTTTCTATTGCATGGTACAACGCTCCTTTAGAACATGCTATCAGTGCTTCATCTTTAGCAGAGATAGTACCTACAGCCATAGTAATCGCTGCATCACCAAAATATCCATCTAATTTTGTACCAATATCTAAACCTAAAATATCACCTTCTTTTAAAACTGTATCATTAGGTACACCATGAATACATACTTCATTCAAAGAAGTACACACAGAACCTGTGAAACCATAGAGTCCTTTAAAAGATGGTACGGCACCTTGTTCTCTAACATATGCGTCACCTAAAGCATCAATTTGGGAAAGTGTCATACCAGGTTTTATAAGATTTTGAAGATATTGGAGTGTAAGACCCACGATTTGCCCAGCCCGTTTGAGCTTGGCAATTTCGTGTGGTTTTCTAATAGCTATAGCCATTATAGACCTACGTTACCTAAAGTATCGTATTGGTTCATTGTTCTTTGTGCTTCTATTTTTCTCATGGTATCAAGTGCAACTTGTACGATAATAAGTACAGCAACCCCACCGAAGTAGAATGATGCACCCATACCAGAAATCATCATAAATGGTACAGTAGAAATAATAGCTAGGTAAATTGCCCCTGAGCCTGTAAGTCTACTTGCTACTTCATTTAAAAACTCTTTAGTGTGTTCACCTGGTCTTACACCAGGGATAAATCCACCTTGACGTTTTAGATTATCAGCAATATCTTTAGCACTAAATGCAATAGACGCATAGAAAAATGCAAAGAACATTACCAGTAAAAAAGTAACTACATTAAATGTAATACCACCTGGTGCTAATGAATCAGCAATAGCCATCATCCAAGGATTGGTACTAGACTGAAGCATCGTCAGAGGAAACATCAATACAGCAGAAGCAAAGATAGGAGGAATGACACCAGAAAGGTTTACTTTAACTGGGATATAGTTCATAACTCTTTTTGTCTGATTCTGCATAATTGTTTTTCGAGAATAAGAGATAGGCACACGTCTCTCTCCTAGTTCCACATAGATAATAGCCAAGATAGTAATCAGCATAATAGCTAAAATACCAAGGACAACTAAGAAGTTCATCTCTCCTGCATTAACTGCTCTAATCGTATTACCAATCGCAGAAGGTAAACCAGACACAATACCAGCAAAGATAATCAATGAAATACCATTACCGATACCTTTTTGTGTAATCTGTTCACCAATCCACATGAGTAACATCGTACCAGCTAACATAGAGAAAGTAGTAATAAGCGTAAACATCATAGGATCAATCATCACGGCACTTTGTCCTGCTCGTCCAGTCATACTTTGAAGTCCCATAGATACACCAATAGCTTGTACTACAGTAATAAAAATAGTAAAATAACGAATGATTTGCATGTATTTTTGCATACCGTCACGTTCTTTTTTCATTTGACCTAAAGCTGGAAAAGTTGCTGAGAGAAGTTCCATTACAATCGATGCTGTAATGTAGGGCATAATACCCAATGAGATAATACTTAATCGTTCAACGGCACCACCAGAGAACATATTTAACATACCCACACCATTGTCTGAGTTGCTATCAAAAAACTCTTTGATAACACCCAAGTCAACACCTGGTGTAGGGACATAGGCTAAAACTCTGTACGCAAATAGGAATCCTAATGTAATTAGGATTTTCTGAGTTAAAGCGTTACCCATAATTATTTTCCGCTTGTTGTAACAGCTTCATCTTTGATTTTAGCAGCAAGATCTTTTGCACTAGCACCAATCAATTTTACTCTTGTTACAGACTTGCTAAGCTTATGAACTGACTTGATACTCGCAAGTGTAATTTCAGAAAGTGTAGCAATTGCTTTAATTTTTTCAACGTTGATTACATATGGTTTTTCTACTCTAGAAGTAAAACCAATTTTAGGTAATCTTTTATAAAGTGGCATTTGACCACCTTCGAAACCTCTTTTTCTGCTGTAACCAGATCTTGACTTTTGACCTTTGTTACCACGTCCAGCTGTTTTACCTGTACCTGAACCTGCTCCACGACCAACTCTTTTTCTATTTTTCGTTGAACCTGGTGCAGGTTGTAAATTATGTAAACCCATAACTACCCCTTACGCTTTAATTCTAGTAAGTGCTTGAATCGTTGCTCTTACTAGGTTATTTGGGTTGTTAGAACCGATTGATTTGCTAAGAACATCTTGGATGCCTGCAAGCTCAAGTACTGGTCTAGCAGCACCACCAGCAATAACACCTGTACCCTCAGACGCTGGTCTAAGTACAATTCTACTAGCATTGAATTTGTGTTCAATGTCATGTGCTATCGTTGTTCCTTTGATGTTTACTTTCACAAGATTTTTGTGTGCATCATCAACCGCTTTTTTAATCGCATCAGGTACTTCTTTGGCTTTACCAAATCCGTAACCTACTGTACCTTTTTTATCACCAATGACGACAAGTGCAGTAAATCTAAATCTTCTACCACCCTTGACAACTTTAGTAACACGACCGATATTAACGATTACCTCTTCAAACTCTTTTTCAATTTCTTCATTATGATTCTTATTTTGCATCATCAGTCCTTACAACTTAATACCAGATTCTCTAAGTGCATCAGCAAAAGACGCAACAACACCATGATAAAGGTAACCATTTCTGTCAAAAACAACTGTTTCAATGTTAGCTGACTTTAAAGCCTCACCCATTGCTACTGCTACTTTTTTCACATCTTCTTGGTTTGCTTTAAGTCCCATTTTTCTTCCATCTACAGAAGCAAGAGTAACACCAGTTGTGTCATTAATTGCTTGAGCATAAAAGTACTTATTTGACTTAAATATAGAAAGTCTAGGAAGGGTATCTGTTCCGAAGATTTTACCTCTTACTCTAGCTTTTCTTTGAGCACGAAGTTTATTTTTTCTTTTTTGAATACTTTTTAACATACTACCGCCCCTTACTTACCAGCTGCTTTACCAGCTTTTCTAATGATAACTTCATCTGTGTACTTCACACCCTTACCTTTGTAAGGCTCAGGTGGTCTGAATGATCTAATTTCAGCAGCTGCTTGACCTACAGTTTGCTTGTCGGTACCATTAATAGTAATGATATTTTTTTCAACCTTAACTTCAAGTCCCTCAGGAATATCAAAATTAACAGGATGAGAGAATCCTAATTGAAGTACAAGTACTTTACCTTCAACAGCAGCTCTATAACCAACACCGTTGATTTCTAAAGCTTTAGAGTAACCTTTGTCTAGTCCAATAATAATATTGTTAAACAATGCTCTGTATGTTCCCCAAAATGCTGCATCTTGTTTTTCTTCACCCACTCTTGTAAAAGTAACTTCAGCACCATCGATGCTGATTTCTACTCTTCCATGAGTTTCAAGTCTTTTTTCAAGATTGCCTTTCTTAGCCACGAGACATGTACCATCAACTGATACTTCAATACCACTTGCGACGGTAACTGGTCTTTTTCCTACTCTTGACATCTTCTCTCCTTACCAAATACTACAGATTACTTCGCCACCGATACCACGTTTAAACGCTTCATCGTTAGCAATTACACCTTGTGAAGTCGAAACAACCAAAGTACCGTAACCATTTTTAAAAGTTCTAATATCTTCTTTGCCTTGGTGAACACGTCTACCAGGCTTAGAGATTTTTTTAATCTCATTAATAACGCTTTTTTCATTTTCGTCATATTTAAGAACCACTTTAATTGTCTTTTTGTTGCCATCTTCTTTTACTTTGAAACTCTCTAAGTAACCTTTATCTACCAAAATAGATACTGTTGCTTCAATCGTTTTAGAGTGAAGAAGTGTTGTAACGTCTAGTCTTCTTTGCGCAGCATTTCTTATACGAGTAAGAGAATCTGCAATTATGTCTGTCATCATCTGATTATTTTCCTTACCAACTTGCTTTACGCATACCAGGGATAAGACCCTCGTTCGCCATTTTTCTTAAACATATACGGCAAAGACCAAAGTCTCTATATACCGAGTGAGGTCTACCACAAATGTTACATCTTGTATATCCTTGAGAAGAGAACTTAGGCGTTCTTTTCTGCTTAGCAATCATTGATTTCTTAGCCATTAGTTTCTCCCTTTAGCAAAAGGCATACCGAGCTTTTCTAAAAGCACGAACCCTTCTTTGTCAGATTCAGTACTTGTAACAATTACAATATTCATACCATGTGTTTTAATTACTTGATCAAACTCAACTTCAGGGAACATAAGTTGCTCTTGAAGACCGAAGTTATAATTACCACGACCATCAAAACCTTTTCTGGGTGTTCCTCTAAAGTCTTTTACTCTTGGAAGAGCAATAGATACGAGTTTATCAAAGAAGTTATACATATTAGCACCTCTAAGTGTTACTCTAATACCTGTAGGAGCGCCTTCTCTAGCTTTAAAACCAGCAACAGACTTTTTAGCATTAACCACTACTGCTTTTTGACCAGCAATAAGGGAGATAGTATCTGCCATGTTAGCGATGAGTTTATTATCTTTACCCTCTTCACCAGCACCTACAGAAATGACTATCTTTTCAAGCTTAGGTGTCTGCATCGGATTTTTGATACCACACTCTTCTTGGAGTGCAGGAACGATGTCATTGTACTTTTGCTTCATTCTACTCATAAGATTATGCCTCTACTTTTTTTACATTTGAGATGTGGATTGGCATTTCAACATTGTCAAAACCACCCTCTTTGTTTTGTTCACTTGGTTTCACTGCTTTTTTAGCCAATTTACACCCTGCAACAATTACTGCTTCTTTTTTAACAAGTACTTCAAGCACTTCAGCCGTTGTACCTTTATCATCACCAGCGATAACCATTACTTGGTCACCTTTTTTGATTTTGAATGTTTTTGCCATTACCATACCTCCGGAGCAAGTGATACAATTTTCATGAATCCTGCATATCTTGTTTCACGACTTACAGGACCAAAGATACGTGTACCTATTGGTTCTCTTTTGTCGTCAATGATTACCGCAGCATTGTCATCAAAACGAATAAGTGAACCATTTTCTCTTTGGATCTCTTTTTTTGTTCTAACAACAACGGCTTTAATAACCTTACCTTTTTTCACTTTTCCTGTTGGAAGTGCTTTCTTTACAGAAGCTACGATAACGTCACCAACTGAAGCGTATCTTCTTTTTGATCCACCAAGAACCTTGATACACATGATTTCTTTTGCACCAGAGTTGTCTGCTACTGTTAGTCTTGTAAAACCTTGTATCATACTGCTTCCCCTCTCTTCAAAATTTCAAGAAGTCTAAAACTTTTTGTTTTTGAAAGTGGTCTACATTCGATAGCCGTGACAGAATCACCTACATGAATGTCATTTTTCTCATCATGGATAAGATATTTTTTAAATCTTTTTACAGTCTTGTGATATCTAGGATGAAGGACACGTCTTTCAACTAAGATAGTTGCAGTTTTGTCTCCAGCTTTTTTAATCACAGTACCTGTTATTTGTCTTTTTGACATAAATGACCCCTTACTTCGTAGCAGCTGTAATAGCTGTTTGAATTCTAGCGATGTCTTTTTTCGCTACTCTTAACTCTGAAGTGTTTGTTAATTGCATCGTTTTTTGCTTTGCATTTAATGTAAACAATTCAAGTTTTTTCTCTTTAAGCATTGCTGTCAAATCAGCAATACTTTTGTCTTTTAAATCAATATAGTTCATTGGTGTCCTTTAATGCAACGATTTTACATTTAAACGGCATTTTATGAATGGCAAGTGTCAATGCTTCTCTAGCTAGAGTTTCTTCAACACCAGTCATTTCAAAGATAATTCTACCTGGTTTAATATTCATGACCCATCTATCAACTGGTCCTTTACCTTTACCCATTCTGGTCTCAAGTGGTTTAGCAGTCAAAGGCTTATCAGGGAAAACTCTAATCCAAGTCTTACCTGTTCTGTTAATTTTTCTAGTCATTGTAATACGAGCAGCTTCGATTTGACGTGAGTCAATTCTACCACCCTCTGTTGCTTTTACAGCAATATCACCAAATTCAATTTTATGACCGTTGAAAGCTTTGCCGCGATTACGACCTTTCATTTGCTTTCTCCACTTGGTTCTTTTAGGCATCAACATAGCTATTCCCCTCTTTTTCTATTAGATGGTTTTCTACCACCTTTTTTTTCATCGGGAGCGTCTGCTTGAATACCTTTAGCAAGTACTTCACCTTTGAAAATCCATACTTTAATACCTACAATTCCATAAGTAGTATGTGCTTCAGCAAAACCATAATCGATTTTTGCTCTAAGTGTATGCAAAGGAACACGACCTTCTAAGTACCATTCAGTTCTCGCCATCTCAGCACCACCAAGACGACCTGCAACGGCAACTTTAATCCCTTTTGCACCAGATTTTAATGCACCTTGAATTACTTTTTTCATTGCACGTCTAAAAGCAGTTCTTCTTTCTAATTGTGTTGCTACATTTTCAGCAGCCAATTGAGCAGAAGCTTGTGGACGTTTTTCTTCTTTGATGTTAATTGCAACATCTTTTCCAAGCATTTTGATAAGTGTTGCTTTCAATTTTTCAATATCTGCACCTTTTTTACCAATGATAATACCAGGACGTGCTGTTACAATGTTGATTCTTAATTTTTTAACAGTTCTTTCGATGATGATGTTAGAAACACCTGCATAAAAAAGCTCTTTTTTAAGGAATTTACGGATTTTATAATCCTCAGCGATAAAATCTGCTGTTCTTCCTTTAGCTGGAAACCATCTTGATTCCCAATTTCTGTTAATTCCAAGTCTAAGACCTATAGGATTTACTTTTTGACCCATATTATGCGTCCCCCTCTTTTTCAATTACGCCAACTTCAACAAGGATATGTGCCGTTGGTTTAATAATTCTAGAAGCAGTACCTCTAGCTCTTGGTCTCCATCTTTTCATGACTGCAGCTTTATCAACTCTACAAGAAGTAATCGTCACTTCTTCTGGTTCATAATCACCATTTGCTACAGCAGAAGCGATTACTTTTGATATAATTCCTGCTGCTTTGTTTGGCATAAATTCAAGTGAAGCCAATGCAAGTTCAGCATTCATACCTTGAACTTCTCTAGCAATTAGTCTTGCTTTAATAGGAGAAACTCTTACGAATTTTAATAATGCTCTACTCATATTAACCTACCTTCTTCTGAACCGAGCCTTTATGACCCTTAAATGTTCTTGTTGGTGAAAATTCACCTAGTTTGTAACCTACGTGATTTTCAGTTACGAACACTGGTACAAATTGTCTACCATTGTGAACATTGATTGTCAAACCAATAAACTCAGGAAAAATTACTGATCTTCTTGACCAAGTTTTAATTGGTTTATGAGAACCTTCTTCTTTTGCTTTAAGCACTTTTTTCATTAAGTGACCATCGATAAATGGACCTTTTTTTGTCGATCTAGCCATATCTTAGCCCCTTACTTTTTACGCTTAGAGATAATAAGTTTATCACTAGCTTGTTTTTTACGTGTTTTGAACCCTTTAGCAGGAGTTCCCCATGGAGATACAGGATGTCTACCAGAGTTCGTCTTACCTTCACCACCACCATGTGGGTGATCAATTGGGTTCATCGCAGAACCACGAGTCTGAGGTCTGATACCTAAATGTCTTGAACGTCCAGCTTTACCGATTACTATATTTGAAAAGTCTTCATTTCCAACTGCACCAATGGTTGATAAACACTCATCAAGGATATATCTCATCTCACCTGAAGGTAATCTAAGAGAAACGTATTTACCATCTCTACCCATGATTTGTGCATATCCACCAGCAGAACGAGCAATCTGACCACCATGACCAGGACTCATTTCGATGTTATGTACCAATGTTCCTACAGGAATTGATTTGAGTTTCATCGTGTTACCAGTTTTGATATCAAGACCAGCGTCTGCTGACATGATTTTATCACCGACATTAAGACCTTTTGGTTGAAGAATATATCTTCTATCACCATCAGTATATTTTACAAGACAAATTCTACAGTTTCTGTATGGGTCGTACTCAATAGTAGCTACTGTACCCTCTACATTGAATTTATTTCTTTTAAAGTCAATAATTCTATATAGTTTTTTTGCTCCTGCTTCTCTATGACGAGAAGTAATTCTACCGTTAGAGTTTCTACCTGCAGATCTTGGAAGATTTTTAAGTAATGCTCTTACACTTGGTTTAGCAGTAATGTCACCACTATCAAGGTTCGTCATATAACGTCTTGAAGGGGTGGTTGGTTTATATGTTTTAATTGCCATCTTCTATCCTTATACTGCTAGGCTTTCGATTTTAGCATCTGCAGGAAGTGTGACATAAAATTTCTTTGTGTCAACTCTTTTTCCTTCGATACCTTTAAATCTTTTCACTTTACCATTGACTCTCATTGAGTTTACTCTAAGTGGATTAATCCCAAAAAATTCTTTAAATACTTCTTTAAGACCATTTTTAGTCATTCTTGGAGTAGTTTGCACTACGATGACACCATCTTCTTGAAGAGCCAAACTCTTCTCTGTATACATAATTGCTTTAATATCTGTAATATCTGCCATACTAAGCCTCTTTTGTCAATTTATCAAATACTGCTTTTTCAATCACAATTGAGTGATATGCAGCAGCAAGGTAAGCATTAAGCTCATTTGGTTCGATAAGGTATGCATTTTGCAAGTTTCTAAATGCTAAGAAAGTCTTATCATCTATCATCTCTTTTACTACAAGTACATCTCTTTGCTCTAAACCATTTACAAATGCGATAGCATCTTTTGTTTTACCAGATTCAATTGCAATTGAATCGATAACCAAAAGTTTATCATTTGCAGCCATATCAGCAAGTGCATGCATAAGTGCAAGTCTTTTTTGCTTTTTATTTACTTTTTGGTCATAGTTTCGGTTGGTACTAGGACCAAATGCAACACCACCACCTACAAATATAGGAGATCTTATTGAACCTGCTCTTGCACGTCCTCCACCCTTTTGAGCCCATGGTTTTTTACCACCACCACTTACATCAGATCTAGTTTTAGTCTGTGCTGTGTTGGCTCTAAGTCCAGCTGCATACGCTTTACAATAAAGGTAAAGATTGTGTGGGTGCACTTCCAAGAATGCTTTTGGAAGGTCTGTTGTTTTAATTACTGTTGTATTCATTATTTAACTATCCTTACTAATCCTCTAGCCCCATTGTGACCAGGAATTGAACCTTTTAATACTAAGATACCATTTTCAGCGTCAAATGAAAGTACATCATTTTTAACTGTTGTTTGAGTGTTTCCGTATTGACCAGGCATTTTTTTACCTTTTTGAACACGTCCAGGCCATTCAGCATTACCGATAGAACCAATACGTCTACCAAATCTGTGACCATGTGATGCAGGTCCACCACCAAATCCGTGACGTTTCATACCACCAGAAAAACCTCTACCCTTAGTGTTAAGAGAAGTTTTAACCAATGTTGTTTCAGAAAGGATTGCTGTACTTAAATCGCCAGCTTCAGTACCCTCTGCTACTTCAATTGTCATAAATTTGTTAAACTCTTTAGAAACATTAAATTTAGTCTGTTGACCTTCAATGCTTTTATTTAGTTTTTTACTTGAGTTGTACGCAACAAGTGCTTTTCCGTCCTCTTTGACTTCACAAACTTTCGTTTCAATGACTTTCAAAAGTGTAACTGGAACACTTGGTACATCAACAGTTCTGCTCATACCAATTTTTTCTATAATAAATTCCATCTCTACTCCTACTTGTCCATTGAACGAATTTCAACTTCGATTTCAGGTGCTAAATCCAACTTCATAAGTGAATCAATAGTATCTGAAGTGGCTGAAACGATGTCAATCATTCTTCCGTGAATTCTAATCTCAAACTGCTCACGTGCATCTTTGTTTACGTGTGGAGATTTAAGAACCGTATAACGCTTCATTTTAGTTGGCATTGGAATTGGCCCTCTAATTTCTGCACCTGTACGCTTAACTGCATCTACGATAGCAGCAACTGATCTGTCTAACACTCTATGATCGTAAGCCTTAAGCTTTAATCTTATTTTTTCCATTTTTACCCTTTAAAGAACTCGTTAGCCTAAGACAAAGTCTCGGGTGCCTAAACACAGGGATACCCCTCTAACATAAAATTAGGAACGAGTATTATACCTAAATTTATTCAATTCCACCATACTTTTAACCATAAAATAGCTATAATAACTTAGTTTGTTTCCTTTTTAAAAGGAAACAATAAAGGATAGTTACATGGACTTACTCGAATATTATCATAATCAACGCCCAAATAATGAACATTTTGTTATTAGAAAACTACAATTACCCCTACTCCCTTATACACACCATATCAATCTCTATGGTGTACGTGGGTCAGGCAAAACTTCATTAGTCTTAGATACTCTCACTCAAATCCAAAACGAGCCTATCTTATATATAGATATGCAAGACCCTAAACTGCTTTTTCATACATGGCAACCCCTCACACTACAACAGTATATAGATACGCACAACATTAGCGTATTGGTACTAGATCATTACGAAGAATCCCTACTCCCTCACTTTCCAAAAGTAGCCAATATCATTGTACTTACCCGTATAGCCTTAGCACAAAAAGACATCACCTCCACAAAAAGTTTTCTTTCCCTAGAACTTTTCCCTCTTGATTATGAAGAGTTCTTAGCATTTGATGCTAGTGCTGCCCAAAACAAAGGATTCAATCACTTTTTACGTTCAGGGACACTGCCTCTTCTAGCCCATTCTCAAAAGACCAGTACCCAAGCGATGAAACTCTTTTTTCAAAGTGCTTTCCTACCACAAGAACAAAAACTCTTACTCCTTCTTGCTAGATACCATACCCAACACCTGAGCGTTCATCAAATCTATACTTTTGCCAAAGAAAGATTTAAGGTCTCTAAAGATTGGCTCTATAAAACCATAAGGCTATTTGAACAAGAAAAGCTTATTACTTTTATAGAAGACTATCAGCAAAAATCTGCTAAAAAGATGATACTTTTTGATTTTGCCTTTGCTAAGTATCTCACACTAGGACAACCCTTTATACTACAATTTGATAGCATGATAGCCCTAGCCCTCATCAAACACAATATTCCTATACAAACCCTAGGTATCCATGGCTATATCACCCAAAAAAATACCCTTATCATCCCTGCCCCTTTTGAAAGTGAAGAGAGTCTATGGCTCAAGTCTCAAAAAAAAATTTCTCTGTATAAACACCATGGTATCAGCAAAATCATCATCATCACAGTAGCCAATAGCTATCACTATCAAATAGAAAAGCTACACTTTGAAGCCCTACCCTTTGATGAATGGTCAGTAATTAATACAGAAGAAGAGTAAAACATTACTATTTCACACAAAAAATAATATTAAGCAAATATTAAGTATCTTTACTATTGCATTTTTATACAATCTTTGATATAATGGAGAAAACCCATCTAAAAAACATGAAGGAAATAATATGTTTAAAATGCTAACACGTAAATCATTCACTATTTTATTAATAGCCATGCTATCCTCTACAGGAGCCATCTCTGCACCAACCAATACAGAGATACATGCTGTACTTAGTGTTATCACCAATTTTATTTTAACTAGTAGTCCAAAAGTACTAGCACTTAAAAAAGTAGGAGAATATGCCGATAATAATGGAACGATAGGTACATTAACACTCACAGACTATGAAGACATAGGAATTATAAATATGGAGAGTCGTATCCTAGACCCTCTCAATGCTCAAATTGCCTTACTTACCTCCTCACAAGTAGATAGCACAGAAGAGATACAAGCGATTGTAAATACACTTATCAATGGTATCCCTGTGATTACACTGATAGGAAGTGACCTTATACGCTTAGGGCTAGGTAGCCAATACATTGAAGACAATGCAACGGTTCAAGATAGTATTGAAGGAGATATTAGTGAAGATATTAATATTACTGGTACAGTAGACATCAATACAGAAGGCAATTATACTATCAGATATAATGCCAAAGACGAAGACAATCATAGTGCCATAGAACGCACAAGAGAGATACGTATCAGTGCTACAGCAGATACGACTGACCCAACTTTTAATGATCTTGGTCCTGATTACAATGTAAGTGTTGATGAAAATCAACTTTTTGCGATAGACCTAAATGCCTCAGATGATTATACTCCAAGATATAGTATCCGTGATGGTAATAGTAGTTTATTTGAGATAGACCCTGCTACAGGTATCGTTACTTTTATTACTGCCCCAGATTATGAAAGTGGTATCATTAAGTATACCTTTACAGCCGTAGCTAGTGATGGAGTACACGAGACAACACAAGCCGTAACTATCAATATCAATGATGTGGAGGATACACCTCCTCCTGTCTTTGATCCTAATCTCAACTTTACAGTCTCTGTCAACGAAGGAAATGAAAGTGTGATTACTCTTCTTGCTAGTAATATAGACACATCTAGGAATACAGACAGATATAGTATCAGTGATGGAAATAGTACATTGTTTGTCATCAATGAAATAACAGGTGTTGTCATATTTGATATATCTACAGATTTTGAAATTACTACTACTTACAGCTTTCTTGCAACCGCTACAAATATAGGGGGTTCTGTATCACAGACTGTCATCGTCAATATTTTAAATGTTGATGATGAATCACCTATATTTGTGGAAGAAGACAATATTACCGTAGCAGATGAATACAACGTCACAGTACTAGAAAAAAACACAACAGCCATTACGCTGTATGCTGTAGATATAGACAGTAACCGAAGTACTATAGAATTTAGTATAGAAGATGGTTTAGATAAAGCCTCTTTCAATATAGATAGCAGTACGGGAGTAGTGAGCTTCAAAATAGCTCCAGATTATGAAAGTGGTAAGATTCTTTATAGGTTTACAGCTGTTGCTCACGATGAGAATCAGAATGAGAGCGATATTCCTGTCAGTATAAATATCGCTAATATATTTGAACAATTACCTAAAAAGACAGGTCAGACTATTAGTTATAACGAGGACGGAGATATCGTTGATATTAACGATACATCCGATTCTCTTGCCCTAAGAGATGATGGACTCTATGAATTGGGTCAAATTTATGACCATAGTTATAGTAGAGATCCTGCTACCAATATTGTGACAGATGATATTAGCGAACTAGACTGGCAAGATGATATTAATATCTCTAAAAAATGGATAACACAAGCCAATTGGGATTTAGCTACAGATGAGAGCTTAGTAGACACAAGTGGTGATACAGCCACCACCTACTGCACCACATTAACCCTAGGAATTTATGACGATTGGAGACTACCTTCTCTTGTTGAGTTGGATTCCCTAGTTGAGTATCATCATACTGCTGGTATAGCTACCATCAATCCCATATTTTTAAATACCATAACAGCAGGTTCTTATTGGAGTGCAACAATTGATGTCGATCCAAACACTTCAAATAGAACATGGGTACTACGCTTTGATAATGCCAAAGATTCTAGACAAGTAAGAAATGCTAACAATTATGTTCGTTGTGTAAGAACAAGATAAGGAGATAAGATGAAAAAAATATTTTTACTATGTATCGTCATGAGTAGCCTAAGTATGGCAGGATTTAGCAGAACAGCTGATAAAATTGTCATAGACAGTAACACTACCCTGCAATGGCAAGATAATGAACTCGAAAATTCGGAAACAGAAAAAAGTTGGGAATTAGCAATAGATTATTGTGAAGACCTTGTTTTAGGTGTATATGATGATTGGAGATTACCAAATATCAAAGAGCTCAAAAGTATCATTGAGAGAACAAGAGTAAATCCTGCCATTGATCAAGATCCTGCAAAATTTGTTTGGACAGCATCAGGTAATCCTTATTGGAGTTCTACCACATTTAGCTCCAATCATGCCTATGCATGGGCTGTATTTTTTAATAATGGCAATTCAGGTGATGTTGCTAAAACAGCTGTCCGTTTTGTACGTTGTGTAAGATAATTTTAGTCAAAAGTAAGCCTTAGCTAAAGAATTTTTAGATACAATTCCCTTGCCTCTTTTTAGACCTGTGCAACGGTACAAAAAGACAATGGGTCAGGATGGGAACATAGCAGCCCACCTTTTTCTACTGGGTGCCGCAGGTATCTGGAAAGAGGTACTACAATTCTAATCAATAATCCGATACTTACTTTTTTATTTGATTTAAGTATTTAATGTGACTAGTCACATGAGCCTACTGCTGAAGTAAACTCAGTGTTAGCGTAGCTTTGTTGAACTCCGTTCAAAAAGCGTCCTATAAATGTTGAGAGGTGTCCGAGTGGTCGAAGGTGCAGACCTGGAACGTCTGTGTGGGGCAACTCACCGAGGGTTCGAATCCCTTCCTCTCAGCCATAGAAAAGCTAAAAACCCATCTAAGCCCCTATGTATCTTTTTACTCAATTTAATTGAAAAAATCTTAACAAAATAATTATTATTCTATTACCCCTTCAACTTCGCCTGTTCCAACTCCCAATACTCCATCGCAAAACTATCAGCAATAGAAATACTTTGATAGCCACCGAGCTTATCGGCACGAAGTACTGCTTTCATCGTGTGTGTGATGACATCGTTAATGACATCGGCTTCTTTTTGGGTTTTGCCAAAGGTGACGATGCCGAAATCTTTGATGACGGCGTATTTTGGACGGCTGTCTAGCATGATTTCATCTGTTTTATAGGCAGAAAAATAAGTCTCATAATCTACTATAAAATGTCTAATCGCATCTTCAATATCCCAATCTTCTATGACCAAAGGTATGCGTTTGGTTCGGATAATATGCTCAGGAGTGAGAACGCCTCTTGTGACTTGTGTTCTTAGGTTTTCTTGTGAAGCATAATGCACGGCTAGAGGGCTTTGGTTGATATGTCTAAACTTATCTAAAGATAGGTCTTCAATATCAAAAGCTTTGGATATTTTGTGGTCTAAGAAAATAGGGGCGTGTTTGTCTAAAAATGCTTCTGCTAAGCTTACGGCTTCTATCATTTTTGTATAAGATTTCTTTGCATCATCATCAAAGGTAAAAATACCATGATTGTGTAAAATTAACCCTTCACAAGACTCCCAATCAAAGTTATTTTGCGTCATTTCATAAATTTTTTGTGCCAAAATAAACCCAGGCATGACATAAGGAATGATTAAAAAATTGGGATAAAGGCTCTTGATATGCGTTTGACCTTGCTTAGAATTGCTAATGGTCACAATGGCATCAGCATGGGTATGGTCAACAACTTTAAAGGGAATAAGGGCATGAAGTATGGCTTCTACGGAGGGATTTGGAGCAGACTTGTCTATCATCGCCTCTTTTTGCCCTGCTACCATATCTATATCACTTAGACTCTCTAGCTTTGCCATTTCCAACAGCGTCGCCATCTTCACAGGAGCAAAACCCTCTGCTTTGATAGACACCAAATCCCATCCCGAACCTTTGACAAAAAGTATCTCTTCGCCATCAACGCTAGATTTTACAGAAGTATTTCCCCCACCATGAAGCACAAGCTCATCACTCTGCCCCAAAAGGTTAGAGCTATAAACTCGCAATTCCAAATCACTCTTACACGCCAATGCTTTGGCATCATCCCATAAATTATTCAAGACTTAGCCTAACACTTCTAAATTATCAGAATATTTATGCTCACAATATGGCTCATAGCTTGATTTGTACACAGCATAATGAGCCGAAGCTTTATGCCCATCTAGTGCTTCATCGCTTTCCCAACTCTCATACGCCATAAATTTTCTTGGATTATCAGTATATTGAAATATCTCATAAAAAATGACCCCAAATTCTGCTTTACTAGGCACAACCATCGCAGAAAGTAGCTCTTTCATCTTCTCTTCACAGCCCTCTTTGGCTATGAAAGTGACTCTTTTTGTTATTATCATTTTATTTCCTTTTGTGAGTATTCTCTATTGTTTATCAAAACTAAGCTTATATTCTAGCCCTATTTTACTTTTTAATGACTAAATTGCTATAGCCAACCCAAAATCTAATAAAATTTAGATATAATCGCCCTCATATTTATCTATTTTATCTTAAACGATAAAAAATCTTGATAAGGAAGGGGGTGCTTTCGATGCCAGGAATTATTTTAACTTCACGTGATTCATTTGATGATGCGTACAGAAAATTTAAAAGACAGTGTGACAGAAACCTAATCGTTACTGAAGCAAGAGCTCGTCAGAACTTCGAGACTCAAACTGAAAAGAATAAAAAAGAAAAAATTGCAACTCGCAAAAAAATTCTTAAAAAACTCTTCATGCTTAGAAGATACGAGTCTAGACTCTAATCCATCTAAGGCAGGGCTTCGGCTCTGTTTTTCACTCTACATTCTCCCAAAACTTTACATATAAAGTATATATTACTCAACTTTTCGCTAAAATACTCTCATTATTTTATAAAGGTTTTTCTATGACATTTACAACAACACTCCAACCAACTGCTATCAAAATCATGCTTTTAGGCTCTGGTGAATTAGGGAAAGAGGTCGCTATAGAAGCTCAACGACTCGGTATTGAGGTCGTAGCTGTAGATAAATATAAGAATGCTCCTGCTCATTTGGTAGCAAATAGTGTGTATGTTATCGATATGCAAAATGAAAAAGCTGTGATTGAAGTGATAGAAAAAGAGCAACCTACGTTTATCTTGCCTGAAGTAGAAGCTATCTCTATCTCGGCTCTTTTTGAAGCAGAAAAAAGAGGTTTTCATGTTATCCCCAATGCTGAAGCAGTAAGCAAAACCATGAACCGTAAAAATATCCGTGTTTTTGCTTCTGAGGAGCTAGGGTTGAAGACTAGTGCTTATGAATTTGTGACGACATTAGAGGGTCTTCAAGAATCGGCAGAGCGTATCGGTTTTCCTTGTGTGATTAAGCCTGTGATGAGTTCATCTGGTCATGGTCAGAGTATCGCCAAAACAGCTGATGACATAGCAACATCATGGGAGATAGCCAAAGAAGCTAGAGGAGACGCTAGTGAGCTTATAGTAGAAGCATTTGTGCCTTTTGATTATGAGATTACCTTGCTTACGGTACGCAATGAAACAGGGACGACCTTTTGTGATGCTATTGGGCATATCCAAAAAGATGGAGACTTTATCTTGTCATGGCAACCGATGGCTATGGGTGAAAAAGTGTTACAAAAAGCCAAAGATATTGCAAAAGCTGTGACCGATGGTCTAGGGGGTCGTGGTATCTTTGGGGTAGAATTTTTTGTTAAAGGGGATGAAGTTTATTTTTCAGAACTTAGCCCACGTCCACATGATACTGGCATGGTCACACTCATTACACAAAGTCAAAGCCAATTTGCCCTACACGTGAGGGCTGTCCTTGGGCTACCTTTGGACTATATTACCTATGGTAGTGGTGCCTGTGGTGCGTACAAAGCCAAAAATGCCAACAGCACCCCCACCCTAGAGATACCCAATGATGCCTTTTCATCAAACTCGTATGTACGTATCTTTGGCAAACCTGAGTCTCATGTAGGTCGGCGTATGGCTGTGAGTCTAGTCCTAGATGAAGTCGAAACTGCCAAAGCAAAAGCTACTAAGATAGTTTCTCAAATCAAAGATAATTAAGGATTAAATATGCATTTCTTTTCTCGTGTTTTTTTACCAATACTGCTACTAGGATACATCGCCACAGAAACCTATCTCAAACTACAACACAGTTCACTGTGTGATGAAGTTGGATGCAAACTCGCAGGTGAGCTTTTAAATTTTGATGCTATTTACCTCAACTATTTTGGATTGGTTTCTGTATTTTTTCTTATTATTTTAGGCTATTTATCGCTTAAAAATAAATTTTATGAAGCACTATTTTTTATAGGTCTTTATACAGGGATAGCCTTTGAAGCCACGATTATTAGCTATCAATTTATAGCCAATCCTGAGCCTTGTATCTTTTGTTTGGGTATCTTTTCTTCTTTGTTGCTCATCGCATTATTTAGCCAAATCAAACATTTTGCCATCACCTTAGCGATGGTAGGGGCTATCTTTATTGGACTTCATACCCTTAGCATAAGTAAAAACAAAGTCTTTACCCCTTTGGCAGGTAATTATCTTATACAGTCTAAGACCTGTCCTCACTGTATTAAAGTCAAAGCCTATCTTAGCAAACATCAGATAGAGTACACAGCCATCTCTACACAAGAAGCCTCTGCTAGGAACTTTTTGAAATTTGCAGGTATTCAGAGTATTCCTGTGCTTATACTCAAAGAGAAAAGACAAACTACTTTACTCACTGGTGATAAAAAGATTATTGCTTATTTTGAAAACCAAAAAGTAACACAAAAAACAGATATAGAAAAAACTGTCATAAAAAAAGTAGCTATACCTGCACAATCTTCTATCTCTTCTGGATTTTCTACAGACTTTTTAACAGCAGGAGATGAGGATGCTGGATGTGCTATCTCAGTTGTAGCCACACCATCATGCGAAGACAATAGTAGCCATGGACAACCATAGCGATGGTTGATGTACTCATCATTGGCTCGGGAGGGGCAGGACTTACCTCTGCTCTTTTTGCCAAAGAAGCAGGTGCTTCTGTACTGATTGTAGGAAAATCTTATCCTACAAACTCTCAAACTTCTATGGCTCAAGGGGGTATCAACGCGTCTCTTGCAAATAATGAAGAAGACCATGTCTCTTTACATATTGCTGATACAATCAAGTCTGCACATGGTCTTTGTGATGAAGATATGGTACGTCAAATGTGTGCTGATGCCCCTGAAACCATCGCATGGTTAGAACGTATCGGTGTGCCTTTTTCTCGTATTGACAATAAAGGAAAAGGGATAGACTCTATCGCCCAACGTCAAATGGGTGGGGCTTCTGCCAAACGTGCCTGTTATGCCCAAGACTATACAGGATTAAAAATACTTCATACCCTTTATGATACCTGTCTGAAAGAAAATATAGACTTTTTAGAGGAGTATTATCTACTCAATCTTATCACTTTTGAAGGCACAGTCAAGGGTGCTACATTTTTAGAATTACGCTCAGGAGAGGTCAAACAAATCAATGCCAAATCGGTTATTATTGCCACAGGTGGATATAGTAGTCTCTATCATGGTTACACTACCAATGCCTATGGCTCTACTGGTGATGGTATCGCCTCTGTCCTTCGTGCAGGTGGGGCTGTGAGTGATATGGAATTTATACAATTTCACCCTACCTCACTCAAACACTCTGCTATTCTCATCTCTGAAAGTGCCAGAGGAGAAGGTGGCTATCTACTCAACTGTGAGGGCAAACGCTTTATCGATGAACTCAAACCACGTGATGAAGTTGCACGTGCTATCTTTGCACAATTACAAAAAGACAAAGAAGTATTTTTGGACTTACGACACTTAGGAGAAGAGAAGCTCATGCACCTCCTCCCACAAGAAGTAGCCCTTTGTAAACTACACGAACATATAGACCCAGCTACAAAGCTTATCCCTATCAAGCCAGTTGCACACTACTCTATGGGTGGGATAGATGTGGATTATGCCTTAGAGGTCAATGGTATCAAAGGCTGTTTTGCTGTAGGAGAATGCTCCAATGCCAAAGTACATGGAGCAAACCGTTTGGGAGGGAACTCTCTTTTGGAGATTACAACGTTTGGTAAATTTGTAGGAGAAAATGCCTACAAACATGCCGTCTATGCATCCAATAAAGAAGCCGATGATAGCCAACTTATACAAGACAAAGCCCATATAGCAAATATTTATGCCCAAAAGAATAGTATTAATTTCTACGAAAAAAGAGATTTTTTAGGAAAGCTATTTTATGAGAAGGTAGGGATAGTAAGAGACAATGAGCAATTAGGAGAAGCTCTAAAAGAAGTTATCTTTATACAAGTGAATGCTTCACTCATGGGTATAGGAGACAAAAGCCCTACACATAATAGCAACCTTATAGACTATCTTGAATTTAGCAATGCCCTACTTCTAGCCCCTACTATCATCTCTTCAGCCATCGCTAGAGATGAGAGCAGAGGGGCACATTATAAGCTAGGCTTTGAAAAAGAAGATGAAAACTTACAAAAACATATTGTACTTCAATGGAAAAAGGAAGCCTAATGCAAATATCTATCTTACGTTCCCAAAGCAATACAAAGCAGTCTTATCTACTCCCTGACCAAGAGGCAACGCTTTTACATACGCTCATGCATATTAAGGCTACACTTGATACAAGTCTTACATTTTCAGCAGGGTGTCGTGCTTCTGTTTGTGGGACGTGTGCCGTGCGAGTCAATGGGAAAGAGGTGCTTTCTTGTGCCTATAAAGTCAAAGATGGAGATGTCATAGAGCCTTTGGCATATCATCCTGTACTTCGTGACCTTAAAGTAGATAAACGTAGTGCAAACAAGACACTGTCTCAAAGTACGGCATGGCTACATCGCTTCCAAGAAGCCTCACTCGCACCCAAAGATGAAACACTCTCAGAGATACAAACAGATTGTATCCTCTGTAATTCTTGTTATTCTGCTTGTCCTGTGTATGCAGTCAATCCAGACTTTTTAGGCCCTTTTTCACTCACTCGTACATATAGATATAGTATTGATAAACGTGAGAGTGATACCAAAGCTATCATAGATAACATTCAAAATAATGGTGTGTGGGATTGTACTTTATGTGGAGAGTGTACCATCGCATGTCCAAAAGGGATAGACCCAAAGATGGATATTACCATGCTTCGTGGTCTTTCTATACAAGAGGGATATGATGACCCTAGCTTTGCAAATCAAGACTTTGGGACACCAAGTTTTGGATTTGACCCCAATGCAGGGTTTTAAAAAAATATTCTAAAAGCCCCACGTCACACCAAGACGTGCGGCTGTTCCACCCTCAGCTGAATAGACCAAACCAAAGTTCAACAAAGCAAGGTCATCAATATAATGAAACATTCCAATAGCCACGGCTATTTCACTTTCATAATAGCCTACGCCCATACTCAACTGTGTATTGTTATCTAATTTTGCATTAGGTATCATCCCAGATAATGCTCCAGACATCGCACCTACTGCACTGATACGTGCATCAACTCTATCCAATTGACGCATATTAACAGCATCGTAAGGGTTGATACCATCGGCTACATTGGTGACACGTCTTTTGAGTGTATCATTACCCATTGACACGGTATTAGATTCACTAGCTACGGAATTTTCGCCCAATGCTACAGAGTTATTAGCCCCTACTAAAACCGAACTATTTGCACCAATGGCTACAGAGCCATACGTACCTCTAGCTGTTGTGGCATGATAACCTATGGCAATCGCCCCCACATCAGAAGCCACTGCTCCACCCCCTAGTGCAACATTTGTCTGTGTCACATCCACATAACGTACTTTATTTTCAACTCTAGAAATACGTTGTGTATTGCGTGTGATTCTACCAGAGTTTACGGCGATACCTCTTGTATTGGTATCTATTTGAGCTGTGTTGACGGCTATACCTTTTGTATTGGTATCTATTTGAGCTGTGTTGACGGCTATACCTTTTGTATTGGTATCTATTTGATCTGTGCTGATTGATATATTGGCAATATCCGTTGTATTTTGTGTCACGGCTGTTTCTACTGTTTGTAATTGTCCTACATTGACAGCATCATTGGTATTGACCCCTGTGGATACATTGACAACTCTTCGTTCTGCCCCTACATTTCCAACAGAGACGGTATTGGCTTCACTCGCTACGGAGTTTGCCCCTAAAGCTACAGCATTAGAAGCAGTAGCTTGTGCATCAGTACCCATAGCCACACTATCTGTAGCAGAGGTAGTAGCACGTGTTCCTATCGCTACACTATCATCTCCCGTGGCACGTGAACTTGTGGATATAGCAGTACTACGTGAACCTGTGGCTCTAGCATCTGTACCAACAGCTGTACTATCACTGCCTGATGCTTGTGATTCTGAACCAATAGCTGTACTAGGATTTGAAGGGCTACCCGATGCGTTAGCATTATTACCTACTGCTGTATTTTGACCTACTCCATTATCAGTAGCATTTAAACCTAATTGTGTAGCATGAAGTACTCCCATAGAAAAATATGAAAAAGTTAAAGAGAAAATAAGAAGTTTAAGTTGTGTCTTTTGTAGCGTAATACTTTTAAGAGCCATAAGGTTTCCTTTTAGATGTATTGTCTTAAAACAATAATTATATAAATTTTAACATAAAATAACTTAAAAAATTACTTTATATTATACTTCTTTATCTACAAGCCCAAGGACTCTCCTTACATAAAATATCCAAATTATTTTGTGCCTCTATATGGCTTTTTTTAGCTGCTTGTATCCAGTATTCAAATGCTTTTATCTTATTTTGAGCGACCTCTTTACCCTCATAAAAAAGTAAACCTAAAAAATAAGATGCTTTTATATTGCCTTGTAACGCAGCCTTTTTATACCAAGAAATAGCCTTTTGGTAAGATTTCTTTACGCCCTGAGCTTCACTATACATAACAGCTAAATTGTATTGTGCTTGTGTATCATTTTGTTCAGCTGATTGTTTAAACCATGTAAATGCTTTTGCATAGTCTTGTGGTACAACTATCCCCTTATAATAGAGTGAAGCTAGATTATATTGGGCATTGACATCTTTATTTTCGGCTGATTTGATATACCATGCTAAGGCTTTGCTAATATCGGCTGTCACACCTTTGCCCTCTACATACATGACTGCTAAATTGTATTGTGCTTGTGCATCATTTTGGAGTGAAGCCATTTTGAAGTATTCAAATGCTTTGTGATACTCTCTTTTTACCATTTCACCATTATAATATAGTATCCCCAATGTATACTGGGCATTGACATCTTTATTGTCTGCTGCTTTGTTGTACCATTGTAGTGCCATCGTCATATTATTTTCTGTACCTAACCCTTGTTCGTACATTGTAGCTACGGTATATTGTGCAGAAGCATCCCCTTTTAATCCTGCTTGTGTATACCAATAAAGGGCTTTATCATACGCCTGTGCTATACCCTTGCCTTGGGCATACATCACTGCTAAATGTATCTGTGCTTCCACATCCCCTTTGCGTGCAGAAGTACGTAGTAAGCTTTTGGCTTTTTCATACTTCCCTTGACTATAGGCTTTTATCACAGCTTTAGGCAAGGGTGTCCCATAGAGGAGATTTCCTAGACTCAATAAGACTATGATTGGTACAATAAATTTCATATTTTACACCTCTTCCATGAGACACAAGATTATATGTTTTGAATATATATTGGTATTATAACGATAAAGTAAGCAAATATCAAATCTAAAAAATATGTCAATTTGACATATTTTTCTCTTTTTTCTAAAAATTACACTAAACTACCCCTATGACTAAATAATATCTATTTATTTAGCTAAAATGTATTATTACGCTTGAAGGAAAACACAATGGCAATGGACGCAAACAAACAAAAAGCACTAGATATGGCAATAAAACAAATAGACAAAACTTTTGGTAAAGGTACACTGATGAGATTAGGAGATAAAGAATTTGAACCTATCGAATCTATCTCTACAGGCTCACTAGGCTTAGATATGGCATTGGGGATTGGTGGTATTCCACAAGGGAGAGTGATAGAGATTTATGGTCCAGAATCTTCTGGTAAAACCACTCTAGCACTACAAACTATCGCTTCTGCCCAAAAGAAAGACATGGTTTGTGCCTTTATTGATGCCGAACATGCCCTAGATGTCGTCTATGCCAAAAACTTAGGCGTGGATACAGACAATTTATTGGTATCTCAACCAGACTTTGGAGAACAAGCCTTAGATGTATTAGAGACTTTGACACGTTCAGGTGCTGTGGATCTTATCGTAGTGGATTCCGTAGCAGCACTTACCCCTAAAGCAGAGATAGAAGGAGATATGGGTGATACACATGTTGGACTTCAAGCAAGACTCATGTCTCAAGCACTTCGTAAACTAACAGCAATTTTACATAAGACCAACACAACCGTGATTTTTATCAACCAAATTCGTATGAAAATTGGTACGATGGGATATGGTAGCCCAGAGACAACCTCAGGAGGGAATGCACTGAAATTTTACTGTTCTGTGCGTATTGATGTAAGACGTATCGCCACACTCAAACAAGGCGAATCTAGCATCGGTAACCGTGTCAAAGCCAAAGTAGTCAAAAATAAAGTAGCCCCACCATTTAGACAAGCAGAATTTGATATTATGTTTGGAGAGGGTATCTCATTTGTTGGCGAACTCATTGACTATGGTGTCAAGATGGATATTGTAGACAAGTCAGGAGCATGGTTCTCTTATGGTTCGGCCAAACTAGGTCAAGGAAAAGAAAATGCCAAAATTACTATCAAAGAAAACCCAGAAATGATGGCAGAAATAGAAGCTAAAATTAAAGAAGCACTAGGATATGGTGAAAGTCTCACAGTAGATGAAAGTGAAATGAAGGAGTCATAAAAAGAATGAAGCATCAAACCATGATAAAAGGTAAAGATAGAGATTTAGAATCTTCTATTAAACTCATAAAAAGCGATTTAGCACTATTAGATATGAAAGTCAAAGAGGTATCGGCTTTAAATCCTCTGCCTTTTGTCTATTCTACATTTATTCAAAATGAAGCGTCTGCTCTTATCTTTACCAATGGGAAAGGTGCTTGTGAAAAGGCTTCTTTAGCCAGTGCCTTAGGGGAATACTTTGAACGCTTAAGTTGTAACTACTTTTTTGCTGATTATTATTTGGGTCAAGAGATTATTGATGGAGATTTTGTCCATTATCCAAATGAAAAGTGGTTTAAACAAGAAGACAATACACTTCCAAAAGGCTTACTTAGCCAAGCATTATGGGCATATTATAACTGTGATAATGAACTTAGCATAGATGATTTGTTTGATTTTAATATTGGTATGGATAAAAGAGGTATTTGTGCCTTGCCGTTTACCTTACAAAAAGAGAATAAAGAAGTATATTTTCCTGTCAATATTTTAAACAATCTTTATGTAAGCAACGGTATGTCAGCAGGAAATAGCAAAGCAGAAGCCAGAGTCCAAGCACTGTGTGAAATTTTTGAGAGATTTGTAAAAAATAAAATTATTGCTGAGGGTATATCCTTACCCAAGATTCCTCAAAATGTTCTTGATAGGTATCCACACATTCAACAATCCATAGAAAAACTCATAGCCTTTGGCTACTCTTTACATATTTGTGATGCTTCCTTAGGTGGTATTTATCCTGTCATTAGTGTGACACTCATCAATCATAAAAATGCTTCGGTTTTTGCCTCTTTTGGCAGTCATCCATGTTTTGAGATAGCCCTAGAACGCACCATCACAGAACTTCTTCAAGGTCGCACACTCACTACGATGAATGATTTTTTTCCTCCATCCTTTGATGAAGAACACATCGCATCTGCACATAATTTAGAAGAACATTTTATCAATTCTAGTGGTCTAATCTCTTATGATTTTTTTAAAGAAAAAGCAGATTATGATTTTGTAGATTGGAATCATGACGCTAATAATGTATCTCATTTTGAATACCTCAGTCAAATTGTTTATGATATGAATCTTGATATTTATATTGCCAATTATGAATATTTTAATCTATATGCCTGTAGAATAATCATCCCTAAAATGTCTGAGATATACCCTGTAGATGATTTATTATGGAGTAATAATAATGAAGGAGCCTATTTTAGAGAAGCAATTTTATCTTTAAAAACACTCTCTTGTAAAGCCCTACAGAGCTTATTAGAGGGCTTAGAAGAGGGAGGATATGATGACAGAAGAAGAGTTATGGAGTTCATCGGTATAACACCTGATGCAAACACTTGCTATCAAACACTTCAAATAGGTGAGCTAAAAGCCATGATATATCTCGCTTTAAAAGAGTATGAGGGAGCAAAAGAATGGGTATCATGGTGCATACATAGTAGTAGTTTGGACGATACACAAAAAGTACTTTATCATGCTTTGTCTGCGTTCATTGAGATAGAGCTTGACGAAGATAAAAAACTCAGTGAGTATAAAGAGTCACTCATTTTGATATATACCAAAGATATTTTTAATCTTGCTATGGATATTATAGAGACAAAAGAGACTTTTTATGGGCTTGATAATGATGATTTAACGCTAAAGTACTTTAAAAATCACCAATCATTACTCAATGAATATCAAAAACTACAAAAGGCAAAAAGAAGAAAGAGTGACGCTTGATTTTTAATTTTCTATTATCAAGGTCAATGCTATTTAATAGTATAATCCTCCTTATATTAATACACTAAGGTTACACTAATGACAAAACATTTTTTATTTCTCTCTTTCTTTGTGGTATTCACTTTTTTGGGCTGTAGCAATAATACGCCTACGGTTCAAGGAAAAGAGGTTATCGATACTAAAAAAGAGTACTTTACAGGGGGGCAAATCAGTAGTGAGTTTTTGATGATAGACAAATCTGGACTCAATGGAAGACTCAAAAGATATGGCTACAAGGGTAATCTAACCTCTATTGTAGATGTAAGCAATGGGGTAAAAAATGGGATGGAAGTGTTGTATGATGAGAAACAACGCCCTATCAGACATGTCCCTTACGTCAATGGTCGTATCAATGGTACGTTTACAGACTTTTATCCAAATGGGGATATACTTGCTACGATACCTTATATCAATGGTGTTCGTGAAGGTGAAGCATACTCATTTAGAAAAGATGGCTCTATTGCTCGTACCGTCATATTTAGTAAAGGTAAGATAGTAAATTAATCAAGGCTCTTTATGCTACCTCAGTATATCCACATCATCAAGCCCACGTTAAAACATATTTATCTAAGCTTTGATACAAGGGGAAACCTTGTAATCAAGTCTCCTAAAATATCACAAAAACGTATTGAACAACTTTTACTCAAAAAGGCTCAGTGGATTAGTATATCTCGACAAAAGTTTTTAGAAAAAAAGGGTCAACGTGTTGATTTCTCTGACTCTTGTACCCTCTATTTTTTAGGTCAAGCCTATCCTCTTTACCTCATCCCTTATGAAAAAAAATATACAAAGCTTCACTTTGATACAAAAAAATTTAGCCTTTATTATAGTCACTATGATGAGACGATTTTTCAACAGCATATTGATAAGTTTTATAAAAAAGAAGCCCAAGCCCATCTCCCTGCTTTGATACAAACATGGTCTAAGACAATGGCACTACTACCTAGAAAAATACGCTTTAGAAAAGCCTCACGCCAATGGGGAAGCTGTAGCATACATAATGACCTAAGTTTTAATACCATGATGATGAAATTACCTTTAGATATGATACAATACATTATTGTACATGAACTCGCACACATTAGCCATAAGCACCATCAAAAAAGCTTTTGGGCATTGGTACAACACTATTTACCTGAATATAAAGTACAGGTCAATGCACTCAAACAATTTACCACATAAAGGAATATTATGGACTTTTATCTTTTAGCATTTATGCTTATCATACTCGTAGGCTCTGTGATGGTCTATATCTACTATCTCAAAGAAAAAAAAGAGCAACTAGACAGTATCCGAAGAGGGTTTTGTCCTCGTTGTAAACAAGATGATATAGAGCTTACAGACCAACGCTCATCAGGATGTTCTGGCCCTAAGATGCTTACTTTTGAGTGTCTCTCTTGTGGCTATATCAATAGTTTTGCTGTGGATAGTTCTGATAGCTGTTGTAGTGGTGGTAGTTGTCGCTAACTAAAGTATAAGTATGCTATAACTCTAAAAAAAAGGTATATTATGACTTTTAGTACTTCTACGTTAGACTTCTCAATCCTCCCTTATACAGAAGGCGTTACCATTCCTGTGACCAAGCCAAACCCAACATTTTTAAGCGATATTGGCGAAGAGGGTATGCGTGATTTGTTGGATAGATTTTATATGGGGTTATTTACTAGCCCTATTAAAGATATTTTTCCTCCCTCTGAAAAATCAATGAAAATAGCAGGACAATACTCTGCTGATTTTTTTATACAGATATGTGGAGGCACAGCATATTTTAGTCAAAATAGAGGTGCTCCACAGATGAGAAAAAGACACGCCCCTTTTCATATTACCCCTCATGCACGTTTACATTGGCTTGTCACTTTTGAAGAAGCTTTACAACCTATTGTCGAACAAAAGTTAAGCACTCAAGCCAATATACAAAGCTTTTGGAACTATCTCAATACTTTTTCTCAATGGATGATAAACAATAGAGACTAACACTACTGTGTGGTATAAATGGTCATATATAAATCTAGTGCATTACGCTTTGAGTGGCTGACATCGCCTTGAAACACATTTTTGTGTGTAGGCTGTGCTTGGTAGTGTTCTCTCCATGAGATAGGAATCATTGTTTCTGCTACTTTGCGTAAATTATCTTGAGAAAAGCTTGGCTTTTGGCTAGAAAGTACGAGTACATATCTGATTTTAGAATACTTTTCATCAAGGATAAGAGGGCTAGAATATTGGGATACTTTGATTTTCTTCCATGCTTTGGCATTGATTTTGCGTACACTAAACATCCGTGAGACAAAAACTTTGGCATCATATACCCCATTATGACGCTCATAGCGTATCCCATTATCATACACCACCAAAAGAGGATTGCGTCCTACCTTTTGGTATATCCATGTAAATACTTTGTCCGAATTTTCCAGATAGGCTTCAGTGCTTACGATATAGCCTACTTTGAGATTGAGAGAAAAAGCAAAGAGGCTAAGCATCACTACCCCTAAAGCCATCACTCTCACAAGCGTATCTTTGATAAAAAAATGACTCATCGTGTACCATGCTTGAAACACTAACCCTAGCCCAAAGAGGTGTACCATCATCAAAATAGAAAAGTAATATCTATTCCAATACAAAAAGAGTTCATGAGGGTCATAAAATGTCACTCCTTGCATCACAAAAGGCAGGTCAAAAAGTGCATACATTACCACAAGAAGCAAAGCAATCCTCTCTCCTTTGAGTGCATAAAAATGTAAAAGCAAAAGACCTACGCCTATAAGCAGGGTAAGGGGTAAACCAAAATTCCCTAAGACAATGCCATATTCATTTAAAAATAAAACATCTTCAAAAGGAAGTGATTTCTTTTGGGCAAAAAGAGTGGCAATAAGGACTTTAAAGAGTATCGCCAAAAAAGTAATGACTAAAGGCAAGGGGATATGAGAAAACCCTTTTTTGATAAAATAACTCAAAGACAAAAGAAGCAAAGAGAATCCTGCTGACCCATACAGGATACTCATCAACTGGAACTCTGTAATATGGGGGATAATACGGCTAAACTGCCATCCTAGTAGATAGTGTTCACGAATACCCAAGGTCAAATGAATACTCACAGCAAGAACTACAAGCCCTAGCATGAGTACAAAAGCAGACTTCAACTGCCCAAATCTCCAAAAGTGATAGAAACTTAAAATAAAGACCAACCCATAATAAAGCACCCCTTCGCCTCGCAAAAAAGGGACAAGTGCCAAAAGTAAAAACAGCCCCATGATTTCTGTAAATTTTAAACTTTTTTTGGAAGTAATTTGATAAAATAAAAATACAAATATAAGTAATAAAAGTTGCCAAAGAGGTTCTGTAAAAGAGGTTTTAGAAAACCATATACTTAGAGGATTGATGATAAATAAAAAGAGCATAAATAGACTTACCCCTACATCTAAAGACATTTTCCTCATGATAAAATACCCCACAGGCAAAGAAGCCACATAAAGCAATACATGGATAAAAGGGGCATACTCACTACCAAACATACTATAACCTAAAGCAGAGATAGATGCCGTAAGAGGTAAGAAAAATCCAATATCTTGCCCATAAGTCACAGAACAAACCCCTGCCACATAATAATCAGCCGCATCCCCTACCCCAAAGTCAAAACGAGAGAACTTAAGACGTAATAAAAAGTAAAGTAAGAGTAAAAAACCTAAGATAAATGCACTATAAAATCTATTGTTGAGTGTTCTATCTATATCAAAAAATACAGACATAAAAAGTGTGATAATCCCTAAAACAATAAAGCCAAAGGCGATAGGATGCAAGGAGATACCATGAAAATAATATGTATATAAAGCAGTACCTAGTCCAATAAGAAGCAGTACACTACCCCCTAAAAGATAAGAAAAGGAAGTTGCTGAGATATGTGCCTTTGTAAACATAATACACCTATGAAATAAATATAAGCCATTTTACCATAATTATGACGCTATATCTTTTTTATATCTCTTTTTCTATGATGTAACGGGGTCGTCCTTTGCCTTGTTGGAAGCTTCTACCAACATACTCACCGATAATACCCAAGCTCATCACTTGAATACCCCCTATAAAATAGATAGAAACCATCGTAGAAGCCCACCCCTGCACGGTATTTCCTAAGATAAACTTTTCTATCACCACCCACGTGATACCTAGCAAAGACAAAAGAAAAAGTAAAAACCCTATGAGAGTGATAAGACGTAAAGGTCTCACAGAAAAAGAGACGATACCATCAAAAGCAAACAAGAGCATCTTTATAAATGGATATTTACTCTCTCCTGCAAAACGTTTGGCACGGGTATAAGAGAGACTACAGGAGCGAAATCCTAGCATCGGGACAATCCCTCGTAAAAAAAGGTTTATCTCTTTAAACTCTGACAATGCCTCCAATGCTTTGGCACTAAGTAGCCGATAGTCAGCATGATTTTGCATACTCTCTATCTCCATAAAATGTTGAAACTTATAAAAAACCGTGGCTGTATGACGCTTAAAATAGCTATCACTTTTTCTATCTTCTCTCACCCCATACACCACCTCATAGCCCTCTTTATACTTTTGGACAAACCCTTGTACAAGGGTAATATCATCTTGTAAATCAGCATCCATGGAGATAAGAGCATCGGCATCATTTCTAAACTGCATCAGTCCTGCAATTAATGCATTTTGATGTCCAAAATTACGTGAGAGTTTTAGCCCCTTACACATCGTACTCTTTGCTCGATACCCTACTATCTTTTCCCATGTAGTATCATCACTACCATCATCTACATAGACGATAAAACTCTCTTTGTCTATCTGTTTTTCTTCTATCATGGCTTCTAACAGTCGTTGAAGCCTTTTTTGTGTCTCATCTAAGCCTAAGGCTTCATTGTAACAAGGGATAATGATACCTAGTTTCATATATGTACCCTTTGTTTTTTTATGTGATGGTGTATATTATAGAGAGATTTTAACATAAGTTATTAAAACCACCAAGTCCCAAACCATTTAAGCCACAGTGAGACATAGGCATTGTCTATCTCATAGCCACTAAGCACAGGATAAAAAGCCAAAAACAGGCACATCACTATCAACAAATACCCCCATAGAGCCAAACGCATAAGGCTAAAACGTTCTATCATATCTCTAAACATATAAACAATACCAAGCAATAAAAAAGGTAAAGCATAATAGATATGATAGATAAACATCAAACGTTCCACCGAGATATAGGGTAAATATAGACCCAAAAAGGCAAAGAGGATAAATCCTGCTTCCATACTTTTGCGTATCACTACGACCCCTATGAGATAAAAAAGAGAGACGATTCCCATCCAAAATATAGCAGGATTACCAAAAGAGTTGATAGAACTAAGCATCCCCTCTTTGAGTGCTTTATAATAGCCCATGGGCTTCATATCTAAAAGCCATGACCACCATGCAGAGCTATAGGGGTGTGTAGCTTGTAGGGTACTGTGGTAGTGGTACATATTGGTATTGTAGTTGATGATATACTCCATACTCCCTATCTCCCAAAAGCTCAACGTATAGACCAACAATGCCACAATGCCATAACTCAACCCACCATACAAAAGAAGCCTATATCCTGCAAAGCGTTTTGCCAAAGGGTAGCGTATCCATAGGAGGTACAAAGCGATAAAAACAAATCCCAAAGAGGCAAATACAGCAGACCATTTCACCGATGCTGACAAGCCAAAAAATACACCACTCACAAGTAAACGTGAAAGCTGTTGTCCTACGATAAAGCGATAGAGATAAAAATAAGAGATAAAAACAAAAAGCACCCCAAAAGTATCTATCAATCCTACCCTTGCTTGGGCTAGGTGCATAAAACTATAGGTCATCAAAAATGCTGAGGTAAAGGCATATTCTTCTCTTTTAAAAAGATGTAATCCAAAATAGTATGCCATAAAGATAAGTATCCCAGCAAAAAGTACATTCATAAAACGCCACCCAAAAGGAGTCATCCCAAAGAGCTTAATCCCTGGGATGATGAGGTATTTACCTAGATAGGGATGGGTATTTTCATACACATTTATATCATACATGATTTCATACGCTGTCCTACCAAAATAAATCTCATCAAAAAACATCCCCGTATAATACCCTGTGTCTATCTCACAAGTAGGCTCATCATTGAGATACTTTTTGCTATTGGTATACGCAAGGACTTCCCCTTGATACCTAAATCGTATTTCATTGAGCATCATCTGGTTTTTAGTAATACGCAGTAAGATTTTAGAGGTGTGAAGCTTCGTAGAGATACACTTCCAACGAAATGAATAGGGATAACTATTTTCATAGGTATAAAATTTTTTCCACCCTTTAGCACTCTGAGACTCTAAGGTAAAATTGACATTTTTATCTATGCCTACATAGTAGCACACCTCATCTATCTTTACAGAAGTATCAAAATCAAAAAGCGTCACACCCTGCCCATTTTTGAGCGTATGAAAAGTCTGAGGGGTCTGCGTACTGCCTAATCCATAAAAAGCATAAAGATAAAAACTCCCCATCAACAAAACCACCAAAGGGGTATTAAAAGGAGGATGTTTTTGACTATAGCGATACAATGACACAGCAATAAACATCAAAAGCAAAAATGCCCCTACCACAGCAAAGACATCTCCTATATAGATAAGCAAAAAACCTATCATAGGCAAAAGAGCCAATACCTGTAGCGTTAATCTTACTCTATGGGTGTTCATGATGGCTTACAGTCTCCACGTTGGATTTTCTACAATCCCTTTGACATCTATCAAGACAGGGGTATGGGTACTTATCTTTTCATAGATGCTTCTCTCTAGTAGCTTAAATTGTTGATGGGCTACTGCGATGATGATGGCATCGTATTTTTTATTTCCTTTTTTGTCTACCTGAAAAGGATTGTCAATAAAACCGTGTTTATAATGCTTTCTATGTTCATTAGGATTGATACAAGGGTCATACACATCGATATGACAGCCATAGGTTTTTAACTCTTCTATAATATCAACAACTTTTGTATTTCGCATATCAGGACAATCTTCTTTAAAGGTAATGCCTAGTACTAAGATATGGGCATTTTTTACTTTTTTATCATGGTATATCATCTGCTTAATCGTCTGTTCTGCGATATACTTTCCCATACCGTTGTTTATCTGTCTCGCACCCAAAATGAGGTTTGGTTTATAGCCAAACTCTTCAGCTTTATAGGTAAGGTAATAGGGGTCAACACCGATACAATGCCCACCGACCAAACCAGGGGTAAGCTTGATAAAGTTCCATTTGGTAGAGGCTGATTCTATGACTTCATTGGTATCTATGCCCATGACATCAAAGATAAGGGCTAATTCATTGATGAGAGCGATATTGACATCTCTTTGGGTATTTTCTATCACTTTAGAAGCTTCTGCTACTTTGATACTCGATGCTAAGTGTGTCCCTGCTTCTATGACCGAGGCATAGAGGGCATCGATACGTTTGGCTATCTTTGGCGTAGAACCTGATGTGACTTTGAGTATCTTTTTAACCGTATGTTCTTTGTCTCCTGGGTTGATACGTTCAGGAGAGTACCCCACAAAAAAATCTTGATTAAAAGCAAGTCCCGAGACTTTTTCAAGCTGAGGGACACACTCTTCTTCGGTTACCCCAGGATACACCGTAGATTCATAAATCACAATATCTCCCTTTTTTAAAATACGCCCTATCATTTGAGATGATGTGATTAAAGGTGTTAAATCAGGACGATTATGCTTATCTATAGGCGTAGGTACGGTTACGATATAAATATTACATGTAGCAATATCTTCGATACTTGTGGTAAGTAAAAGTTTCTCTTTAACCTCTAATAACTGTGCATTGGTCAATTCTAACGTTCTATCTTTCCCACTATGTAGCTCAGAAATACGGCTTTGATTAATATCAAAACCCACCACATCATACTTTTCAGCAAAAGCATGTGCCAAAGGAAGCCCCACATACCCTAACCCTATAATCGCTATCGTATCTTTCATCTATCACTGCTTTTTATAATTTTAACTATTATATCTAAAAAGCATGATGCCACTTATTAAACCTCTTCGCAAAGTAAAAATGAGTCGCAGAGTGAAGTCTTGACAAAAGGTATTATTTGCACTACCATTGTATCTATTAGATATAATTCAAAGGAAAAAAACAATGCAATATCTCATGGCAATAGACGCAGGGACAGGTTCAGTACGGGCTGTTATCTTTGATAGTAATGGCAATCAAATCGCAGTAGCACAACAAGAATGGACACATCTAACCGTAGCAGGTGTGGCTAATTCTATGACTTTTGATACAGATAAAAATTGGGAGTTGACACGAAAGTGTATTTCTCAATCTTTAGAAAATGCGAAGCTAAAAGGCTCTGATATTCTTGCTGTTTCTGCTACTTCTATGCGTGAGGGTATCGTACTCTATGACAAAGAAGGAGAGGCACTATGGGCAGTGGCAAATGTCGATGCAAGAGCCGATAAAGAAGTAAAAGAACTCAAAGAGACCTATCAAGGCATAGAAGAAGAATTTTATCAACAATCGGGTCAAACCTTTGCATTGGGGGCATTGCCTCGTATTTTGTGGCTCAAACATAATGAACCTACACTTTATGACAAAGTAGCCTCCATTTCTATGATAGGAGATTGGATATTAGCCAAGCTTTCAGGGGTCATCGCTACAGACCCTAGCAATGGAGGAACTACAGGTATTTATGACTTACAAAAGAGAGATTGGGTCGCTTCTATGGCTCAAAAGGTGGGGATTAAAGCAGATATATTTCCTCCATCTTTAGAGACAGGTACACTCATGGGGAGAGTCACAAGCGAAGCATCGCTCCAAACAGGACTCTCTACCCAAACCAAAGTAGTCATGGGTGGAGGCGATGTACAGTTAGGTGCAGCAGGATTGGGTGTGGTCAAAGAGGGGCAAGTAGCCATACTAGGAGGCTCTTTTTGGCAACAAGTGGTCAACATAAAATCATCCGTAAAACCGCCTAAAGATATGGGTATCAGAGTCAATCCTCATGTCATCGCTGGACTCTCACAAGCTGAGGGCATTACCTTTTTCTCAGGGCTTATTATGCGATGGTTTAGAGATGCATTTTGTGAGCTAGAAAAGCGTGATGCAACACAAAGAGGGATAGATACCTATACCCTACTAGAAGAAAAAGCCAAAGATGTACCTGTAGGCTCTCATGGTATTTTACCTATCTTTTCGGACAGTATGAATTATGGTAAATGGTACCATGCAAGTCCTTCTTTTATCAATCTTTCTTTAGATGCAAAGGTATGCAATAAAGCCTCAATGTTTAGAAGCCTAGAAGAAAATGCCTGTATCGTCTCTATGATTAACCTAGAAAAAATCAAAGCATTTACAGCACTAGAGATAGATGAAATTGTCTTTGCAGGAGGAGCAAGTAAAGGAGAATTGTGGTGTCAAATACTCAGCGATGTCACAGGATGCACCATAAAAATCCCCAAAGTCAAAGAAGCCACAGCCCTCGGCACAGCCATGAGTGCATCCGTAGGAGCAGGACTATACCCCACGATAGACAGTGCCTCCCTAGCATGGGTAAAATGGGATAAAACCTACACCCCAAACAACCAAAACCACACCCTCTATCAAAAGATAAAAACACAATGGCAAGAAGTCTATAGCACACAACTTGGACTTGTAGACAAAGGACTAACCACAAGCATGTGGATGGCTCCAGGGGTTTGATGAGAGGGTTTTTAGTATTTCTACCCATTAACGTACTCTTTGTGGTTATGCATCTCAAAGTAGTTGATAAAGTTAGGTGAATGAAGTGCCTTTATCAAGTTAATGGTAGTATAATTTTGGACAAGGAGTTTTGATGGAAGAAGGTACTAGAAGCAAGATAGAAGATGTATTTAAAAACCATTGGGAAGAAAAACAGAAGTTACCACCAATAACTGTTGCAGAGCAAAGTGGGGATATAGGCGAAGTAATAAAAGCGTATGAAGATAGAGTTATCTTTGAATTACTTCAAAATGCACTTGATAAAGCAGAAGATAAAATCTTAGTTAAAGTTATTGATAATGAGCTTTATATTGCTAATAATGGCAAGAGAATGACCTTCGGAGAAGATGGAGATAGTGATTTTAAAGCCTTATGTTCCATTCATAATTCAAATAAAAGTTCAGCAGACTCTATTGGTAACAAAGGTATAGGATTTAAATCAGTATTTTCTTCTTCCTCTGATGGTAGTGTAACTATTTATGCTAAACCTGATGATAATGAAGAATTTATAGTTTTTAAATATTATGGAAAAATAGATAAAGATATTGTAGAAAAAGAAAAAAAATATAAAAATAATGCTTCTATAAACAGACAATTAACCAATAAAAAAAAGTTTATAGCAGGATTTTATTATCCTATTCTTTTAGAAGATGAAAAGTTAAGCAGTGAATTTGATAACTATGTCACAGTGATAAAAATTCCTTTAAAAGAGGGGCTTGATATTGACAAGTTATTTGAGGAAATCAAGAAAAAACATTTTTATTTTGTTAGTACAAAAAAAGCTCATTCCCAAAATATAACAATTGATTTTCACCCTAATTCTAATGATGATTTTTCAAGGGAAACTAGCAATAAAAATTTAATTACTGGAGTATTAAAAAATAAAGACGAATTAAAAAAATTGTCAGAAGAAGCTGGATTGAGTGCTAATCTTCCTAATGTATCTCTATACTTTAATGAAAATGAAACTACAAATATCTATACTTATCTACCAACTAAAATGAAAAGCCCTTTTCTTCACTGCGACATAAATTCAGATTTTCAGACAAAAGAGAATAGAGAATCAATGGATTTTAATAAAAGTGGAAAAATTTCTCAATATAATACAGCACTTTTGACTGCTTGTATTGAATTACATTTTTTGTCATTATCCAAGTATATTGATGATTGTACTAATTGCTTTAATTTTGAATATATCGAAGATAAAAATAATAATATAGTTAATTTTGATGATAATAATTTGTGGAAATATTTACAGCTAAATAATGAGCCTTTGGTAAGAAAAGAGACTATTAAAATTATCAAAAAAATATTTAATGATGACTGGAATAATTTTGGAAACTTTATAGCCAAGTTAGCTAAAAAATATTTTGATGAAAAAAATAATTTAACTATTCAAAATTTTGATGATTTCTGGAAGGTTGTTTTTGATTATTTCAAATTAGAAAAAGTAAATCACATAGGGTCATCTTTATTTAGTATTAAATGGATTAGAAGAGCATTTAATAAACAGTATTTATCGAAACTAAAAAGTATTAGATGTATCCCCATTACGCAAGTAATTGAAGGGGAACAAGTTTTAGTGGATAAGTCATCCTTTGATATTGATATTTTTTTCAAAAAAGATACAGGAAAAAATGATGAAGCTAGTCTAGTTATTCCAAGCTTTATAAATACTATCAAAGTAACTAGCTATAGATTGAAAAACATTGATGAATTAACAGCATCATATCCTGAATTTAAAGATATAAAACTAAGGAATTTGACCAATTCTAATGCAATTTTGAAACATTTTAGGCAAATTCCAAAAAATATGCTTTCCCAAAATTTATCTGACCATAATTATACAGAAGAAGAACAAAAAGAAATTTTAAACTTTTTATATCAAGTATATAAGGTAAAAGAGAAGACAAAATATTTCTCTACTCATAGATACGGTAAATATATTGATGATAAATTACGAGATAATGCTAATGCAGAAAACAATGCTTTTTTCTCAATATCTACTATATTTTTAAAAATAAAAGGAGATAAATATAAACCAGCTCAACTTTGTAGACAAAAAGATTTAGAATTAGATTTAGAAGATGATTTTTATAGAGAATTGGAAGGTAAGAATGATTTTAATAATTTTTTACAATTTTTGGGCGTATCTTTTGATGATAAATATATTTTCTGTGAGGGTGAAATTTATGATAATTATAAAGATGGGTTGAAGTGTATTCCTGCTGTAGTTGAAGATGAGGGGCAATTACAAGCAAGTAAAATTATTCCCAATATTGCAATAGTTAATTTAGTAGATAAAGAAAAAAAGTTTGCTTGGGAATGTTCTAAGCATAAAAATTATGAGCCTCTATTAAAAGAGATAAAGACTAAAAATACGAGCTTAAATGAAAATACGAGCTTAAATGAAATAGTTAAATCTATTAACAAATATCCTAAAGAATATTTAGAAAAGTTATTGTCTAGTTTAGTAGAGGACAATACTAATATAGAAACAAAAAAGAAACTGTATCAAGGTATATTTAATAGACATCTAGAGATTGATTCTACAAGTAAAAAATACCTAATATACAATAATGGAACAGTAGAATTATCTGAATTAACTGATGTATTTGTGCCAAAAACAAAGAAAGATTTTAATCTTATTTGGAAGCATAAAGACCAAATTAAAAAGAAGTTTTTAATGGCTTTTACAGATAAACTTAATGCTGCTGAAGATTTAAAATTATCCATAGTTGAGGAGAATAAATAATGTTTAATATAAAGAATAAAATTGAAGAAAAGATATGCTACTTAATTTTAGAAATAGTAGAAAGTCAAGATAGTAAAATAAATGAAGAATCTTGTAGTAAAGAATATATAAACACCCATAGAATAGCATGGGAAGCTTTAGTGTTTGAAAAACAATCTGTCATTAAAGTAAAGATAGATAATCTTAATGTTGAGTTTGAACAAGATGAACCATTTTACGACAAAGAAAATAAAAAAATTTACTATAAAGAGGATACTGGACTTGATGATTTTTTTGATATTCTGATTGATATTCTTAAAGCACCACAATCACTAGAGGGTAAGTTTCAATATATCTTGAGTAAAGAGACTAATAAAATTAAGACACAAAATAAAATACTTTTTTATAGAATAAATTCATGGTGGATAAAAATAGATGAGGCAACAAAGAAGAAAATTGTTCAAGAGTTAAAAGATATTGGATTTAAGGACGAGATTATTTTTAAATTACATTATACACAAGATGATTTTTCTTGTATTAAGTGTAAGGATAAAACTGAAAATGATATTCAAATATTGATAGATGATATATTAATTGAAGAAAAATTGGAAAAGAGATTTATTCAATTTGATTGTGAAACAAAAAATAGATTGCTTATTCAGCAGTTTAAAAATAAGTACAACTTAGTAATCAAGGAACATACCGATATTCAACTAGACAATATTAATCTAAAACTACTTGACTTAGATATAAAAAAAGAATTTGCTAGTTATAATTTTGATGAAGAACTGGCTAGAATAAACCAAAACCAAAACCATATTCCTGAATCTAGGACAGTTGAAAATAGTATTTTAGAAGCTAAGAGCATTGGTAATAATTTTAAACCACATGCAGAGTATTCAGAAGAAGAGAGAAAAGAAAATGAAAAAGTACAAAAATTAATTAATATTGCAAAGTATTCAAAAGGTTCTTTGGCTGAAAAAATATTTGCTAAATTTGTATCTGAACAACTAGATACTAAAAATATAAAAGATATATTAGAAGATGATAATCTTGTTATTCAAAAAGATTGGAAAAAGACAATAGCAAATATTAATCGCTACGAAGGTGATAATTTTTTAAATCTTATAATTTCACAAAAACATACAGGGGCTGGTTTTGATGTAGTTGGTGTAGAGAATGCTAAAATTATTGCTTATGAAATCAAAGCTATAGATATTGATAATATTTATCTTTATTTAACAAGAAATGAGATTAATACTTTTAAAAGACTTGGAGACAGATGGAGACTAATAGGAGTTGATGAAAAAAAGGCTGAACATATTGACTTGACAGATAAAATAAAAATTTTAATTGATGAGGATGATAGCCCTTTGAAAAAGTTGAATGTGAAAGGTTTTGATATAGAAAGTTTGATTTGTAAAATGTCAAGAAGAGAAGATACTTAGTGAGGATAAAATATAATTAAAGACAACTAGTGTCTATGTATAATCCTATACTTCCGTATATTTAAAAATAGGAGTTCAAAATGACCCTCTCAAAATTCCAATATATAAGAGACTTGTAATGCCACCCGTCTCTCTGGCTTTACAAAAACAAACTAAAATTAGTATGAGAAGGTAATTTGAAATTCACTTTCAACTTAGCATATTCTTCAGCAAATTTATATCAAAATATACTAACTGATTTAGGATTATGAGGTGAGGCTATACAGTTTATTTTATAGTCTCAAAAAAACCCTCAAAAATCCCACCTTCAGTAAATCTAATTTTATGAATAATTTCTTCATATTAAATTACTAAAACAATTCAGAATGCGTACCAATACGCATTAAAATGACCTCATCATTATCATTATTAAGTACCTAACCAAAATAAATCATCAAAAATAGTATAATACAAAATGAGATATATAACAGACCTAAATAAAAAGACAATTGAAGCATTAGAAGAAATCATAAAAAATGAAGTACGCTATAAAAGTA
>JAMOTK010000033.1 GCA_027062365.1 Sulfurovum sp. | reverse complement strand
TAAAATTCTATGGGCAAAAAGTGGATGATATTTTAATTAGCAAGGCTATTAATCATATCGCCCAGTTCTCTATGATTTATAGGGATAGTGCTTGATGATTTTTGGGTTTTTTTGGCTATGGTGTTGATATATATAATAATATTAATAGCAAGTATAGCCCTTTGGGCAGACTTTAGTAGAAGTGGCAGTATTGTCAAAGATAATAGGACAGGGTTAGAGTGGCAAGATGATATAGAGGCTTTTAACATGTATTGGCAAGTTGCTATAGATTATTGTGAATCTCTAAGTTTAGATGGAGGAGGATGGAGACTACCAAATAAAAATGAACTTATTTCTATTGTAGATTACTCTGTATCTCATCCTAGTATTTATAGTGAATTTGAAAATACTACTTCTGGATACTATTTTAGTTCGACTACTGATGTAGATAGTATTTATTATCTGTGGTATGTAGACTTTAAATATGGAGATGTGAATAGTCATCATAAGAGCTATCATAAGTATGTGCGTTGTGTGAGAGCAGGACAATAGTTACTTTGTACCTTTTGCTCTTTTTTCGGATGTGATGCTTTAGCGTCGCCCATGATGAGACTAAAGTTGTGGTGTCCGAGGAGATAGATTTTTATGTGTTTATATAAATTATATTTTATCAGATATCAAGGGCGAACACTTGGGTTCGCCCCTACGGGTTTATTTTTTACTTAAATTCTTTATGTTATAATAATCCAAAGGCTAAATAATGATAACAAATGAAGAACTGACAAGTGCAATATCAAGACTAGAAAAAGCACAAGAAGAAACAAACGAACAGATGAAAGAGACACGAGCATATATGAAGTTACTTACAAAAGAGACAAATGATCAGATGAAAGAAACGGCTAAACATGTCAAAGCTCTTACTGAAAATATAAATGGCGTAAATAAATCCATAGGCTTAGAAGTAGAAGATTTCTTTTATTCATCCCTCAAAAGAAATCCAAGAATTGCCAATATAAACTTCGACTATGTGTATCAAAATGATATAAGAAACCTAAGAGGTGAAAGCCAAGAGATAGATATACTCTTGGAAAATGGCTCTAGTATTGGAGTGGTTGAAGTTAAAAATAAGGTTACCCAAAAGAGTATAGACCAGCTAGATAAAATTATGGATAGATTTGATTACTTTCATCCCATCTATAAAGATTATACAGTGATAGGAGCTATAGCAGGGAAGATATTCCCCAAGCATCTGCAAGAACAAACACTCAATAAAGGCTATAGTGTCATCACCCAACAAGGCGACCACATAGAGCAGATAAATCCTTGATAATTACAGAAACATTTACATAATACGGTATTTATAACGAAATAAATCTGATTTTCAAAATCAAACCTGTAGGGTGCGTTTCCCAACGCACCTTTAATTCAATATGAAACAAAAGCTTTTCTTTATGCAAACATTTGGTGCGTTAGGAAACGACACCCTACGGATATTATTTGCTCTACGAAAGTGGAGAGTTCACTCCTCCTATTAGTAAACTTTAGATAAAATATCTATAATTATATTAGCTTAGGAGAAAAAATGAAAGTATTATTGATAAAAGATGTAAAAGCATTAGGAAAAGCAGGAGAAATTAAAGAGGTCAAAGATGGGTATGGTCAAAACTTTCTTATAGGAAAAGGGTTTGCTAGATTGGCTACACCAGATGTAGTCGAAAATTGGAAACAAGAACAAGAAGATATGGCTCAACAACTCAAAGATGATTTGGCTAGACTTGAAGTAGAGAAAAAAGCCCTTGAAGCCACTACCATTAAGATAGAAAAAAGAAAAGCCCCTGTAGGTATCAAAGGGTCTGTGGGGAATGTGGATATTGCTAAGGCGATTGAAGAACAACTCAAAATTGCTATAGAAAAAAAGAGTATCAATCTCAAAAAAGCATTAAAATCAGAAGGTTTTCATGAAGTAGATATTAAATTGGGGCATGGTATTCATGCTAAGATTAATGTTGAAATAGTAGGCGTTTAATGTTCCACGCAACCACGATATTAGGCTATAAAGCCAATGGCAAAGCCGTCATTGGTGGCGATGGGCAAGTCTCTTTTGGTGATACGGTGCTTAAAGGCAATGCCACCAAAATTCGCACACTTGGCGAAGGTAAAGTCTTGGCAGGATTTGCAGGAAGCACGGCTGATGCCTTTAACCTTTTTGATATGTTTGAGACGATTTTGGCAGAGAAAAAGGGTGATTTGTTTAAAGCTGTGATTGGGTTTTCCAAGATGTGGCGAAAAGATAAGCATTTGCGACAACTTGAAGCTATGATGATAGTTTTGAATACAGAACACATCTATATCCTAACAGGGACTGGCGATGTGGTCGAACCCGAAGATGGCAAGATAGCCTCTATTGGGTCTGGTGGTAATTATGCGATTTCTGCTGCTAGGGCATTGGATAGACACGCAGACTTAGCACCTACAGAATTGGTACAAAAATCACTAGAAATTGCAGGTGATATTTGTATTTATACAAACAAAAATATAAAAATATTGGAATTGTAAATGAGCATAATGGATAATTTGACACCCAAAGAGATAGTAGCGTACTTAGATAAATATGTCATCGGACAAAACGATGCCAAAAAGACCATTGCCGTGGCATTACGAAATAGATATAGACGAATGCAACTAAGCCCCGATATGCAACAAGATGTAACCCCTAAAAATATTTTGATGATAGGAAGCACGGGTGTAGGAAAGACTGAAATTGCAAGAAGACTTGCCAAGATGATGAACTTGCCTTTTATCAAAGTTGAAGCAAGTAAATACACAGAAGTGGGCTTTGTCGGACGAGATGTGGAGTCTATGATACGCGATTTGTCTGCTACTGCTATGGATATTGTACGTGTAGAAGCCAATGAAGACAATAAAGAAAAAATTGCCAATTATATAGAAAATAAAATCATAGAAAAGCTTTTGCCACCGTTGCCATCAGGAGCGAGTGAGCAGAAAAAGTCTGAATACGAAGCATCATTTTTGCGTATGCAAGAGAAGTTTGCCAAAGGTGAGCTTGACCATCTCAAAATTAAAGTAGAAATGCCAAACAATATCTCTTTGCCAGAAGATGGACTACCTCCTCAAATGATAGAAGTCCAAGCGTCTATTGTCAAAGTTTTGGGTGGTATGAACAAAAAAGGTGAAGAGAAAGAAGTAAGCGTCAAAGATGCCAAAAAGATACTTGAAAATGAAGCCAGTGAAGAGCTATTAGACGAAGATGAACTCAAAGCCTTGGCAGTAGAAAAAGTAGAAAAGGGTGGTATTGTCTTTTTAGATGAGGTAGATAAGATTGCTGTAGGTGCAAATTCTCAAAGCCGACAAGACCCAAGTAAAGAGGGTGTGCAAAGAGATTTACTCCCTATTGTAGAAGGTTCAGCCGTACATACAAAGATTGGTACAGTCAATACCGACCATATTTTATTCATCGCAGCAGGAGCATTCCATACAAGTAAACCAAGTGATTTGATGCCAGAACTCCAAGGGCGTTTTCCTCTGCGTGTAGAGCTTGAAAGCCTAGACGAAGAGATACTCTATCGCATTTTAACAGAGCCTAATAATTCACTTATAAAGCAATATATCGCTTTACTAAATGTAGAAGAGGTTAATTTGGAATTTAGCGAAGAGGCATTAAGAGCCATTGCAAAATATGCCCTACAAGCAAATGAAAAAACCGAAGACATTGGAGCTAGAAGACTGCACACCGTCATGGAGAAAATATTAGAAGAGATAAGTTTTTCTGCTGATGAACACGCAGGAGAGACGATTAATGTAGATGAAGCATTAGTCAAAGATAAGATTGGAGCTGTGGTTGAAGATGAGGATACTACTAGGTATATATTGTAATGAAATTTTTTCAATATATATTAGTTTTATAGGAGTGAATGATGCACACATTATTTGATATAGATGACAAAATCAAACTAGCATTTTATGAAAAAGATGCTAATGCTTTTGAAAATTTTATTGTGAAGTTATATAAAATTAAATATCCTAACCTTATTGGTGTTAAACCACAAGGTTCAAAAGGTGATGGTGCAAATGATGGGTATTTAGCAGGTAAATTACTTTTACAAGTTTATGCTCCTGAAAAGGTTGAGGCTAAAAAAGCTATAGAAAAACTAGAACATGATTTTAAACGAGCCAAAGAAGAAAAGTGGAATTTCAACGAGTGGCACTTTGTTGTGAATGATAAGTTTAAGGATATTCATAGAGATGTACATCATAAAATTGATGAATTAAGAGAAAAAAATCCTACTATAGAGATTAGAGTAATTGATAATCAAACTTTAAAAGATATGATTTATGATTTGCAACCTAAAAATAGTTTAAAAATATATGTTTTATTAGAGATGGACAAAGATATTAGTTTGTTTAATGATTTTGAAAAATTTGAAATTATTGTTGATTTCCTTTCTAAAGAACAAGCTATTAAAAATATAAGTAATCATGATTTTATGAACTTCTCAAAAAATAATTTTTTACCAAATGGAATTGAAAAGCTTGATATAAATATAAAAGATGCCTATTTCTCTCAAACTTTTGGTACTTATATTGAAAAATCAGCAGGAATTATTGAGGATTTTAAAAAGAAAGTAGAATTTGATGAGTTTGAGTATATGGGAAAGTATATTCAAGAAGTATATCAAAAATATGAAAAAAAAATCATTCCTGAACAAGCTTTATTAAATACACATAAAGAGATATATTCAAAAATAGAGAGTGACCAAAATTTGGAAACTTCTTTATGGGTTACTATGGCATATTTTTTTGATATATGTGATATTGGTGCAATAGAATGATAATGGGGAATAAGATAGTAAAAATAGAAGATTCCTATATCTCAATGGGTGGATATATTTTATCTATACTCCAAGATGAAAGTATTTCCATTGATAATTTATATATAGAATTTAATAACAGTTATCCTAAAAAAGGAATTTCGTTTGAGTATTTTTTATATGCTATTGATTTTTTATTTATGATTAATAAGATTAAAATTAAAGAAGATGATATTTTAGAGGTAAAGAGATGAAACTTTTACAATTAACAAGTAGTGATAATAGATTTCATACATTAAATTTTACCTCAGGATTAAATATTATTGTAGGTGAAAAAGTACTTATTAAAGACAAAAAGCAGACTTCTAATGGTATTGGTAAAAGTTTAGCCTTAATTTGTATTGATTTCATGTTAGGAAAAAATACAGCAAGTAAAGAGATTAAAAATTTAAAAGAAGTATTGGAAAAAGAAAATATTAGATTATCTTTAACTTTTGAACATAAAAACAAAACTTATTCTATAGATAGAACACATAATGAAATTTTTATGAATGGAGATAAATTTAAAAAAGAGAGTGAGTATCTTCTCTTTTTGGATACATTAGTTGATAGTGAGCATAGTTTCAGAAATATATTGGGACGCTTTTTTAGAACAAATAAAGAGAGCTATATTGATGCTACAAGTCAAGTGACAACAAGAGAAAAATCTTATCAAAATAATTTTATAAATGCTTCTCTTTTGGGATTAGATTTAATTTTTCTAAAAAAGAAAAAGAATTTAAAAGAGAAAAGTGATAGACTTAAAGTATTAATTAAAGAATTAAAAGAACTTCAAAAAAGTCTTGATAAAGAGAAAGAATTTGAACTCTTAGAAAGATTAAAAGAGCTTAGTCAAAATTTAAATAATTTTGAGATAGCCAAAAATTTTAATGATTTAAAAGATGAAGCTGATACTTTGACAAGTAAAATACAACAAATAAGAAATGATATAGCCTATAATAATAGGCTGATTAGAAATAAAAAAGATACGATAGAGACAAATAATCAAACCGATATAGACATAAGTAAATTAAAAAATATGTATGCAGAAGCTAGTTTCTTTTTGGGAGAAGAGGTTTTAAATCATATTGAGGCTGTACAAGATTTTCATAATACACTTTTCAACAATAGAAAAAATAGAGCAAAAAAAGATATTAATATATTAAAAACAACTATTAAGAGTATTGAAATAGAGTTATTTGATTTAGATAAAAGAAGAAGTGAAGTTTTGAAATATTTAGAAAATAAAGGTGCTTTAGAGGAGTATCATGCATTAAATAGAGAAAAAGATATAATAAAAGAAAATTTAGAACAGATACAAAGAGATGAAAAATCTTTAATGAAATATAAAAAAGATGAAGCTAAAATTAAATTAGAAATAGACCAATTTAAATTAGAACTTATAGACTTAGAGAATGAATTAAAAGAAAAAATACAATTTTTAGGGCAATCTTTTAGAGAAATATCAGAAGAGTTTTATAAGGATAAGCCAGGTTTTTTGCATATTGAAATACTTGAAAAGTTTAATACCGAGAGATTATATAAGATTGAGCCAAAAATTGATAACAAAAATACAAGTGACGGTATTAATGAGATGAAAATTTTTATCTATGATATGCTTATCTATAAATTAAATCCAAATTTAATAGGATTAGTAGGGCATGATAATAGACTTTTTGATATGGTTGATGAGAGACAAATTGGTTATGCTTTTGATTATGCTAATCACAATATCTCACAATATATATGTTCAATTAGTGATACAAAATTTAAAGAGTCAAAACAATATAGTGAGCTTAATCTTGATGATTTTGTGATAGAAACATTAAATGAGACTAAGAAGCTGTTTGGATTTGATTTTGAGAAATAATTTAAAAAAAGGTAAAATGAAAAAATGAAAAATTACGAAGATGTAGAGACAAAAGCAGGGTTTGTAGCAGTTGTAGGGCGACCTAATGCAGGGAAGAGTACGCTACTTAATCATGTTGTGGGTGAGAAATTGGCGATGGTGTCTAAGAAGGCTCAGGCTACGCGTAAGCGAATGAATATTATTGTGATGCATGAGGATATGTATGGGACGGAGTCTCAGATTATTTTTGTGGATACTCCTGGGATTCATCAAAAAGAGAAATTGCTTAATAAATTTATGATGGATGAGGTTCTCAAAGCCATTGGGGATGCTGATTTAATTGTATTCTTAGCACCTATTACAGATAAACTTACAGAATATGAAAAGTTTTTGGCAATGTCTGAACGAAAGAATACTAAGCACATTGTACTTTTGACAAAGATGGATCATGTGAAGCAAGGGGATGTACTTAAAAAGCTAGGGGAGTATCAAAAATATCAAGATAGATTTGAAGCGATTATTCCTTTTTCTGTGAACAAAAAGGTGGGTAAAGCAGGGCTATTAAGTGAAATTTCTAAGCATCTTCCTCGTTCGCCTTTTTTGTTTGATACAGAAATACTTACGACTGAAAATATTAGAGATATTTATAAAGAATTGATTCGTGAGTCTATTTTTGAAAATCTATCAGATGAGATACCGTATGAATCTGATGTCACGATTGAGAAGATAGATGAAACAGATGCTATGGATACGGTATATGCTACGATTGTCGTAGAAAAAGATACACAAAAAGGGATGATAGTAGGACAAAAAGGTGAAGGAATTAAACGTGTAGGGAAACTAGCACGTCAACAAATGGAAATATTTTCAGGTAAAAGAATATTTTTAGATTTACATGTTTCTGTCAAAAAGGGTTGGAGTAAAAATAGAGATGGACTCGAAGACTTAGGGTATATTTTTTAAATTTTAAGATAAATAATTGATTTTTTACTTTTGTAAGATACTTTTAATATTATAACATATATAATCATTATACTAAAGAAGGAAGTGTATAAAATGTTTTCGAAAAAAAAATCGTCTAAATCAACTATCAAAAATGTTGTAACTCTGAATATATTTTCAGGGAAAAATTATATATTTAAAAGTGATTCGTTTCGACCATTAAAGAAACTCTCTTACAATACAAATAATTTTATTACTTCATATGTGACTAACAAAGAATTAATCTCAACAAGTGTGGAAATCAGTCGTAGTATTAGCGAAGAGGATATTCCTGATATTCTTGATATTAAAGCTTATGAAGAGCTTGGGCTAGACCAAGCAAGTAGTTATATCATCTCTCACTATGAAGTAGAAAGTAGTGGTGAAGAGAGAGAATTTCATATTTTTGTTTCTGAACCTGAAAAATTAGATGAATTATTTTTACCTATAAAGCCTGATATTAAGTATATTGATTTAATTATCCCTGCACCATTACTCTATAAAACACTATATACAAAAGAAATTTTACAAGACAATAGTACACATTGTTTTGTCTATTTTACAGAAAATGATGCTTCTATTACTTTGTATAGGAATGGAGATTATCTTTATACAAAATCTATCGAATTTTCATTAGAACAAATCTATGATAAATACTGTGAATATATTGGTGAGAAAATTGATGAAAAAGATTTTTTTACTATTTTGGAATCAGAAGGATTAAAAACAAGTAATAATGATTATCAACAAAATTTTATGAAAATTTTTGGTGAAATTTTTATTAGTATCAATGATATTATTATTTATGCAAAAAGAGCTTTTGATTTAGATAAAATTGACCAAATGTTTATTGGAAGTTCACGAGGTCCAATTATAGGACTAGATGAATATAGTGAAAACTATTTAGGTTTACATTCAAGTGACTTTAATTTCAATTATGATGTAAATAATGAAGAATGGTATACCGACCAATATCAATACATGATGTTATTGGCTTCACATCAATATATGGAAAATGAGAGTGATTTTGTAAATCTTACTATGTATCCTCGTGCACCTGATTTTATCAATCGTGCTAGTGGGCAGTTTATTATATCTATAGTCTCAGCAGTTTCTTTGAGCCTTGCGTATCCATTGATATTTTTAGTAGGTTCTTATGTGAATGATGCAAAAATATATACTTTAAATATCGAAAATACAAAACTAACAGCTGAATCAGTTAAATATAAAGGTATATTGAGCAAAAAAAGAACTGAAATTAATGGATTAGATAGTAATATTAAAAAAGTATCTAATATGTATAGTGGAAAAACAAAAACGCTTAAGGCTATTTATGATAAAAAAATAAATTATAAATTAAAATCAGGACTTTTTCATGTTATTGCAGATGAATTGGATCAATTTGATGTACATATAGATAGTTTAGTACTTAAAGGTAATACATTGTTTCTTTCACTTGTAAGTACAGATGATAGGAAATTTACAGAATTAATTAAATATATTTCTGATACACATTTTGATAATGTAAAAGAAATTGATATTAAAACAATAGTTAAAAATCCAGAGAATGGCTATTATAAAGGTCTCTTAAAGGTTGTAAGATGAAACTTATAGAAGATAAATTAGAAAAACTTGATATATATTTTGCTCCTAAAAAAGAGAGTGAAAAGTGGTTGTTAATAGGAGGGGTTGCTGGTGTTATTGCATACCTTGGGTATTCACTTTTACTTCCTTATACGGAAGAATTATTTAATCAAAGCGAACGTGATAAAAAACGTATTCAAACAAAAATTTCTGAAAATAATACATATTTATCTTCTATTACTATAGGTGGAGATAGAGAATATTATATCAAAACATATAATAAAGAAATTATGGGTAAAAAGAATAAAATTGTAAATATTAATGATAAAATTAAATTTATAGATTCTAATTTAGAAAAATTATCTGATATGCTTTTTAATCAAAAGTCATGGTCTATTTTCTTAAATTCCATTACGGCAAAGGCTTCTGTACATAATGTAGACTTGGAATATATTAGCAATCATTATGCTGATAATAATGGTAGTTTTGGACATGTATTAGAGATAGGTCTTGGTGTAAGAGGTACATATAAACAAATTACTACTTTTATGAATGAGCTTGAACAGAATACTTTAGTTACAGATATTTTTGAAGCGAAGTTGGCTTTAGATGGAAATTCATCAGATATATTAGCTGATATAAACATTTCAGTATGGGGGATAAATCACTAATGAAAAAAATAATATTATTAGTTATATTGTTGTCTATATTAGGCTATGCTGACCTCTCGGTTGAACAGATTCAATCTATGATAAATAAAATACATCAAAAAAGAGAAGGGGTTGACCTTAGTACTTTAGCTACTACAAAAGAACCTTTTGTCCGACTTCAGAAAGAAAATAATGTCTCAACTTTTGTTATCCCCAATATAAAAGAAGAAGTAGATGTTAAATTAAGTTTACATGCAATTGTAAATGGTAAAGCATATATTAATGACAGTTGGATAAAGGTAGATGAGAGTATTTTGGGTTATGAATTAAAGGCAATAGGAAAAATAGGAGTGGTGCTTAGAAATGAAAATCACATCAAAAAATTATATCTTCGTAAAAACAAAGATAATTTTATAAAGATTGAGGAGAAAAAATAAGATGATAAATATAAAGAAACTAGGCATGAAGTTTTTACTTGGAATAAGTATTTTTTTAGGATTTACAGTACATGTATTTGCTGATAATTGTTCAAGTAAACTATTTTCAGTGACTATTGACAATAAATTATCGGTTAAAGATGTAATTGATAATTTAGCAGATACCTGTGCTTTAACCGTGGTTGTCAAAGATGATATTGCTAAACTAAAAATGGATAAAAAACTTTATTATGTAAAATTAAAAAATAGTACATTAAAAGGTTTCTTAAATACTATTTTAAGAGACAATGATTTGAGTTATACTTTACAAGGTAATAAGTTAAAGATATCTTATCTCATTACGAGAACCTTTCGTGTCCATTATATCGCTGGAGGAAGAACAGGGAAAAGCACAGCTACTGTGACAATTGCCAATGGAGAATCTTCTGCTGGAAGTGCTGGGGCTACAAGTTCTGGTGGAGGTACAACAGGCGGTGGAGGTAGTACTAGTGGTACTGATATTAGCATAGAGAGTAAAAATGAATTTAAATTTTGGGAAGAAGTTGAATCTTCAGTACAACGCATCTTGATTGGTGCAGGTGATGGAAGTATCCATTACACTCGAAATGGAGATACTTGGACAGGCCCAGATGGCAAAGTATGGGAATACAATCCTCTTGCTCCTATTATTAACCCAGAAGCAGGGATGATTACTGTTACGGGTACAGATAGACAAATTCGTAGAGTAGAACGTTATATCAATATCGCAACAGCCCAAATGAATGCACAAGTGCTTATTGATGTACGAATTATCTCTGTCTCTTTTGATGATAGTACCACTTCAGGTGTAGACTGGTCTCAATTATATAAATTACAAAATGTTACCATTGATTCATTGATGATGGCTCAAAAAAATGTATCAGCATATACATTTGATGCCGAGTCTCATGCTTTTACAGAGATAGGTTTTGCTGTAGATACTGAACCTAGAAATGCACAAGTAGTCAATATTTCAGGAAGTACTGAAGTTAAAGATGTTGTAAAATTTTTATCCACACAAGGGGATGTTAAATCTATTTCGAGTCCAAGAGTGATGACACTCAATAATCAACCTGCACTTATCTCTGTAGGAAAAGAACTGTTTTATAAAATACAATCAGCAAGTACTGCTGGTGGGTCTGGTGGGGCAGTAGCTGCCCAAGGAGATACTGTCTCTTCTGTTTTTTCAGGTATTTTATTGGATATTACACCGGAGATTGATACCAATGGATATATCACACTTAAAATTAATCCTTCTATCTCAGATGCACTAGATGATACTGCACCAGGGGTGACAAGAACGATACCACCTGATTTAATAAGAAGACAAATCGCTTCTGTGATTAAAGTAAAAGATGGGGAACATGCTATACTTGGAGGCTTAATTGCTAGTAAGACAGGGTTTGAAAATAATAAAGTACCTCTTTTGGGTGATATGCCACTGATAGGAGATTTATTTAAACGTGAAGAAAAAATTAATAAGGTGGAAGAATTAGTGCTTATTATTACACCACATATTATTAAAAATTCAAAATCCATTTCTTTAAAAGATTTGGGATATGATGGAATCAATGAAGAATAGATATGAAGCTGCAAAGCATGTATTTGTTGACTCAATAGATATTGAAGATTATATTGAGTTAAACTCTTCTGTGACAGCATATAAGCAGTTAGAGCATAGTATGAGTAAACCCTTAAAAATGATTTTACTATTTGGTAGACCTGGGACAGGGAAAAGTATTTTACTCAATAGAATACAGACAAAATTAAAGCATCAAAAAGAGATTTATTACTTTGATACTCCTGCTCCAACAGAAAAAGAATTTTTACGTAAATTATTTAAAGTACTTACCAAAAAAGATTTACCTATTAACACAGAAGTAAATTTTTCAATTTTAATTGATCATTGTAAATCCTTAAGGGATAAAAGAGAAATTATTATCCTTTTAGATGAAGCACAAATGTATGATTCTAATATGATGGAAAAAATACGTTTACTTTCCGATACAAGATCTGTAAAATTTGTCATTTCTTTGCATAAAACAGAAGATGAAGATTTGATAGCTAAAGAACATTTTCAGTCTCGTATTTGGGAAGTGATTGAACTAAAGAATGCTTCCAAAGAAGACCAAGCGACGTATGTACATAAAAAACTTTTGAAAAAAAATCTTTTTGAAATTGCAGACAGTATCAAAACAAGAGAGATGAAGCTCATTTATAAATTTACCAATGGAAATTATAGAGAGTGTAATAAACTAATGTTTACTATTTTTGAAATTTGTGAATATTATGATAAAAATGAACCAAATAAAATTAACTATTCGCAGATTCCTAAAAAAATAATTGAGATGGCATCGTTGAAATTGGGGTATATTCATGTATGAAATGAAACCATTAGAAGATGAATGGATACAATATAAAAGAAACAAAAGAAAACCTTTACTTTTTACTCTTTTATTTACGATGATAGTCATTGTACTTATTGTAATATTTATTCCAAAAAATATGAATTTAGATCTAGTGAAAAATTATATTCAAAAGATAAGTAAAATTATTTCAAGTGAAGATAATAGTAGTAATGTATCAAAAGAAATAGTCAAGGTTAATATTGATAGTAACAAAGAAGAATTATTAGTTGATATACCTGTATTAGAAGAAGAGAATAATAAAACACAGTTAAATATTATAGGCACTTCTAGTGTTGTTGCTTATGAAGATGTTGAAAAACGTTTTGCACAATCACATGATATTGATGATGCACTTTTTTTAGCCAATGGTTATTATAAAAGAGGTGATTATATAAAATCAGCATATTGGGCATTAGAAACCAATAAATTGGACTCTGATGTGGAAGAGAGTATATTTATTTTTGTTGAATCTAAAATAAAATCAGGACAAGTGAATGAAGGTATTTCTATTCTTAAAAAATATATGAAACAATCTAACTCTGAGGAAGCAAAAAAATTACTTTTTAGAATTGAAAATAATTAATTTATAATTAAAGGCTAGACATGGTTAAACTTATTGAAATGATGTTAAAAGAAAAACTTCTTACGAAAGATGCAATTTCTACATTGGTTAAAAGTAGACCACCTAAAAAAATATCTTTTTCAAACTTGATATTAGAGAATATGATAGATCTTGATACAGTAGAGATTTTTTTAGCTAAAAAGATTCGAGAGAGTGTTATTACTTTAGCACATCTTGAAAAGATTGAAGGAATTAATATTATTCCTATTATCGAAGAGGTAGCCAAAGCACTACATATAGATTATATAGACTTAGATGATGCCGAAATTGATATGAGACTCTTCTCTCAAGTACCCTATAAACAACTTTTGAAATATAATATTATGCCTGTAGAAGAGACAGATTTAAATATTTTAATTGTATTTGATGACCCTCTTAATCTAGCAGCTCAAGATGCTATCCAAAGACTCTTTCCAAGAAAACCAATTCGTATAGCTATTGCCAAACCAAAACAGATTAGAGCACATTTACAACGTTTGGAAATTAATGAAAGTATCAAGGGTTTGGTCTCTAATATTCGTAGAGATTTAAGTCAAGACAGTGGTCCAAAAGAAGCAGATGATGAATCACCAGCTGTTTTGAAATTAATTGATGTAATTTTGAAATCAGCTATTTTTATAGGGGCTAGTGATATTCATATTGAAGCCACGGAAAAGAGTTGTATTGTACGAGTACGTGTTGATGGTATTTTACGTCAAAGTTTTACTTTTGATAAAGATATATTTGGTCCACTATCTTCTCGTATGAAGCTTCTTTCAAATTTAGATATTGCCGAAAAAAGAAAACCTCAAGATGGTAGATTCTCAGCCGTTGTTTCAAGTAAAGAGTTTGACTTTAGGGTTTCAACATTGCCTACTATCTTTGGTGAATCTATCGTACTTCGTATTTTAGATAAATCTAAAGCCATGATTAGATTAGAAGATGCAGGAATGAGTAGTCACTGTTATCAAAAATTTTCTGAAGCTATTAAAGTTCCCTATGGTATTGTTTTGGTGACTGGACCTACAGGTTCTGGTAAAACAACCACACTTTATGGTGCAATTAATGCTATTAAAGATGTAAAAGATAAGATTATTACGGTAGAAGACCCTGTGGAATATCAAATGTCTGGGTTACAACAAGTCAATGTAAAAGAAAGTGTAGGACTGGGCTTTGCCGATGCACTAAAATCGATACTAAGACAAGATCCAGATAAGATTATGATTGGGGAAATTCGTAACCAAGAAACTTTACGTATTGCGATTCAAGCAGCACTTACAGGTCACTTGGTACTCTCTACGCTACATACAAATGATGCCATTTCTTCTATTTCTAGGATATTAGATATGGGTATTGAAGAGTATTTAGTCTCTGGAGCTTTGGTGGCTATTCAAGCACAAAGGCTTGTACGAAAACTCTGTATACATTGTAAAGTAACTACCATACTTGACCCTATACTTTACAAAGAAATTGAAGAATATTTACCTGAAAATCCTACTTTTTATAAAGGAGAAGGCTGTAAAGAATGTGGAAATACTGGGTATTCAGGAAGGGAGATGATTTCAGAAGTATTAACTATCTCAGAAACATTGGCTCGTATGATTGCAAAAGTAGCATCTAAAGAAGATTTAACAAAACAGGCAATAGATGAGGGGTTTGTCACTATGTTTGAAGATGGTATTTCTAAAGCATTAGAAGGTAAATCAACGATTGAAGAAATATTTAGAGTAGCAAGGTTATAAGATGAAGTATTTTAATGTAACAGTCATGGAAAAAGGTGTAAAACGTCAAGAGATAATAGAAGCAGAAGTGAAAATGGGAGCAGTACAAATAGCCAAACAAAAGTTTCCTACTGCGATGGTTACAAGAGCAGTGGAAACTTCAGCACCTCTTGAAGACTCTATGGCTAAATTTTTTAAATCCTTAAAAAGACCTGCTAAAATTCCTATGCAAGATAAAATTTCAACGATTAGACAAATTGCTGTTATGACCGATGCTGGTATCCCTATTAATGATAGTTTAGCCGAAGTATCTGAAAATACTGAAAATAAACATTTAGCTGAAATTTATGCAAAGGTAAATTCTGATATTAATGCAGGTAAAAGTATGTCTGATGCTATGGAACCTTATGCTAGAGAATTTGGACATGTTGCTATTGCTATGACAAATTTGGGGGAGAGAACAGGTAACCTTTCTGAAGCATACCATACACTAGCAGACATTATGGAAAGTGTGAGAGACAACGCATCCAAATTTAAAAAAGCGATTAAAGGTCCTATTATTACACTTGTAGCAATGGGGATTGCTTTTACTGTTTTGATTATGGTAGTTGTACCTAAATTTAAAGATATTTTTTCTAAATTTAAAACAGAACTTCCTATGCCTACTAAAGTTTTATTGAATTTAGAATGGGCATTTTCTAATTATGGAATCTATATTTTACTAGGTATTTTTGGAAGTATTAGTATGACAAAATATATGTATGCTAATAATAAAGACTTTAAGTATAAAATGGATCAAGTACTGATTCATCCAAGGTTTATTCTTATTAACAAAGCTATTTTCCTCTCTACTATGCATAAATATAATTTGGTTTTTGGTGAACTTGTAAAATCTGGTATTCCTGTGGCTGAGGCACTTGATACTGCTGTAGGTATGGTTACCAATTCAGTCATGAAAGAAAAACTACTCACTGTGAATGCAAATATTGGAAGAGGTATGTCTTTGGCTGAAGCTTTCAAAATTACAAATCTATATGAAAATATGCTTTTACAAATGATTAAAGCAGGTGAAGCAGGTGGACAATTAGATGGAATGCTAGTAAAAGTAACGCAATATTATCACATGGAATTTCAAGATTTAATTGAAAACCTATCTGCTTACATTGAACCTATTATGATGTTTTTTATTGCTATTTTGGTCTTACTCATGGCCTTAGGAATCTTTATGCCTATGTGGGATTTAGGTAAAGCAGCAAAAGGCTAAGAACCATTAGACACTAGTTAGCTATTTTTTTAGCAACGAGTGTATCTGTATAAAAACTTCCAAAAGGAATGAGTGATAAGATACTATATATTCCTATTTCTTTGAGTGTAAGTCCTGCTTCTTTTTTGGCTTCTATAATTTGGTAAATGAATGCAAATACTAGCACACCATGAGCCATACCTACAACTTTGGTAGCGATGGGATACCCAAAGCTATATTTGAGTGGCATTGCGATGAAGAGTAGAATAAGAAATGATATTCCCTCTATTTTATTGATAAGTTTAAACTTTTTTAATTCAGACATATTGACTCCTATTTTAATTTTGAAGAGTATATCAAAAAATATTTAATAAAAACTATTTTTAGGATATAATTAGATATTAAATTGAAAAGGAAATAGTATGAAACAAAATAATCTAGAGACTACAGAAGAATATGATTTTGATATTATCGAGATAACAAAAGCAGGATGGCAATGGATAGATGGAGTCAAAGCACAATTTGTTATAGGTATTTTTATTTATATTGCTATTGCACTTATTACACAATCTATTTTAGGATTTATAGTATCTATTATTACAACAGAATCCTCCAATGTATTAAATCAGCAAATTATTGCTATTCTTAGTTATCCTGTGTTGATGCCTTTGATAGCAGGTTTGATGATGATGGCTCTTCAGCACACACGTGGAGAAAGTATCAATTTTAAATCTATGTTTAATTATTACCATCTCACTACTAAACTGGCTTTAGCAGGTATTCTTATTTATATCATGACAATTTTTGGTTTTCTACTTTTGATACTTCCAGGAATTTATTTGAGTGTAGCTTATGTTTTTGCTGTGATATTGATTGTAGATAAGGATATGGAGGTCTGGGAAGCGATGGAACACTCACGTAAAGCTGTAGGGAAACGTTGGTTTAAAGTAGGAGGGCTAATGTCTCTTTTAGGTCTTATCATGTTTTTGGGTGTTTTGGCTTTAGGGATTGGTATAATTTGGGCAGTGCCGTTGATGTTTGTTACGCTTTATGGATTACTTTATCCCCTAATGTTTGATGAAGCATAAATTACATCGTACCCTTGGGGCGATGTAATTTATTAGTGATACGACTTAGTCTATCTCTAATACAGAATACACAGGGGCATCTATCTCTTTACGTCCATTGAGAAAGCCTAGTTCCATGACAAAACATACTTCGACACACTTTGCACCTACTTTATTGATAAGATTAGTAGCAGCTACAGCTGTGCCTCCTGTGGCTATGAGGTCATCTATGAGTAAGACTTTCGCAGGAGTACCCGTTTGGCAACATCCATTGTCACCAAACGCATCAATATGTACTTCTACTTCATCAAAACCATACTCTAAACTATATTTTTCTGCTACGGTAGTGTAGGGGAGTTTACCTTTTTTACGAATGGTGACAAATCCTAGACCCAATCTATCTGCTAATATAGAGCCAAAGATAAATCCTCTCGCATCAATACCTGCGATATAGTCAAGTTCATAGGTCTTATAACGATTTTCCAAATGTGTCATTAGCGTATTTAGTGATTTTGGATTAGAAAGAAGTGTAGAAATATCTTTAAAGATAATCCCTTTTTTGGGAAAATCTGGAATATCTCTAATACTATCGAGAATTATTTTTTTGTCTTCTTGTGAAATAGTGTGCATAGGTATCCTTAATGGTTAAAGTCTGCACCAAAGGCACAGTTTTCTATCTTGGCAATACGTCCTGCATGTCTACCACCTTCAAACTCGGTATTGGCAAAGACTTCTATCATCTCTTCTATTACACCTTTTCCTACGACACGTTCACCAAAACAAAGTATATTGGCATCATTGTGTTGTCTTGTAAGTTTTGCTGTGTAGCCATCATGACATAGGGCTGCACGAATACCAGAGACTTTGTTTGCTGCGATACTGATACCAATACCTGTACCACAGATAAGTATCCCAAAGCTACCTTTATCAGAAAGGATAGCTTCTGTACATTTTTTAGCATAATCAGGATAATCTACACGGTCAGCAGACTCAGGACCCAAATCAATAATCTCATGCCCTAGCTCTTGTACATATTCTTTGACATACGCTTTGAGTGCATACCCTGCATGGTCAGTGGCTATATAAAATTTTTTCACTATTTTTCCTTATATTATTCTATAGGTTCTTCAAGTTCTATCGACTTTAGGAGTCGTCCTACACGTCCCCAACGTACTGTGTAGCGTTGCTTATTCCATAATGCTTCACACTCTGTAGAGGCGATGTTCATATCCGTGCAAATACGGTGAAGCTTGTCATGGTCTCGTCCTCCACCAATGCCATCAAAGACTTGGTCATACGAACGGAACTCTATACTCATATAAATGAGCCATGGTTGCCCTACGATAAGCTTGTACGGTACAGAACCCCAAAAACGACTATCATTAGAGTTGTCACGGTTATCACCAATCATATAGAAGTGGTCTTTTTCTACTTTTTTGTAAAAGAGATGTTCTTCTGTTCCATCATTGTGTGTGATACGTTTGATACTCATATCTATCTCTTTGTTATAGTTATACGAAGCAGTAAGATACTCATAGCCAGTATTCCCTTCTGGCGTGTATTGGATACCTGGGTATTTACTCATGTATGGATTGATAACCCATAGTTTATCATAGAGTTTGATTATCTTCTCTTTAGGATAATTCTTTTTGATATATTCATCCCCTTCATTAAAATGTATCATCAGTTTTTTTTCACCATAAAGAAGCTCATCACCTCCTGTGGCTACACAACGTTTGACATAGTGTATTTTATTGTTTTTGGGATAACGAAAAATGACAATATCTTCTCTTTCTGGTCTAGGTCCTGAGATAAGGTGTCCATTGTCATTAAAATCAGGCAATAGAGGTATCTCCAACCATGGTAAATGAGGTATAGGGATACCATAGGAAAACTTCTTTGCAAAGAGAAAGTCTCCGATGAGCTGTGTGCGTTTCATAGATCCCGATGGAATCACAAATGATTGTGCTACAAAAAAGATAAGAAAAAGTACGATAACAAATGTACCTGTCCAAGAACCTGCGAAGCGTCCAAACGCGTGTAAAAATTTCTTCATTATATTATTCTACCTTTTGCTGATTTGAGTGTATTACTAAGTAACATGGCGATAGTCATAGGACCTACACCTCCTGGGACTGGTGTGATGTATGCACATTTAGAACTGACATTTTCAAAGTCTACATCGCCTACCAAAGAGCCATCTTCTATACGGTTGATACCAATATCTATCACGATAGCACCCTCTTTTACCATCTCTTCTGTGATGAGCTTAGGGACACCCACACCTACTACAATGATGTCAGCCCTAGAGGTATGTGCTTTGAGGTCTTTGGTATGGATATGTGTGATAGTGACGGTGGCTTCTGCATTGAGTAAAAGTGAAGCCATCGGTTTACCTACGATGTTACTAGCACCCACCACACAGACATCTTTCCCTTTGAGGCTAATATCATAGGCTTCAAACATTTTCATAACACCCAATGGTGTACATGCAACAAAAGTATCTAGATTTGTTACCAACCGACCTACATTATAGGCATGAAATCCATCAACATCTTTTTTGGGGTCGATGACTTCTAGTATCTTATCTGTATCTACATGTGAGGGCAGGGGAAGTTGTACCAAGATACCGTCTATTCGAGGGTTATTGTTCATCATCTCTATGGTGGCAATGATTTCATCTTGACTAATGGTATCAGGCATACTATGGGTGATAGAGTAAAAGCCTACTTTTTCACAGGCTTTTGCTTTCATTTTTACATAGGCATGACTTGCAGGGTCATCACCAATAAGAATCACAGCTAACCCTGGAACAATGTTCTTTTCTTGTTTAAGTTGCTCCACTTTTGTGGCTACATTTGCTTGTACTTTATTAGACAAAGCTTTACCATCTATCAATTGCATAGAACGCCCTTATATTTTTTAAGGTATTATATCAAAAAAATTTTCTTTTATGGAGTAAATATTGAGACTATTATGGTTATTATACCCTTTTTTAGCATTTGGACAAGAGGCTTTTATCTCTCATTATGAATATGGAGAGATGCTTTATCAAAACCCTAGAGGTGTTAGTTGTGCCCAATGTCATGGTAAGAGTGGTGAAGGGATGATTATTGTTGAATATAAAGATAAAGAGGGCAATAAAATAGAACTTAGAGGTTCAAATATTCGTCACGATGCTCTTGCTACAATGATTCATTCAGTCAATACATATCATGAAGTGATGCCTCGCTATTATTTGACCAATGATGAAATCAAAGCTATTTATGATTATTTACAAATTAAAAATAGTCAAAGTGTTTTTATAGAAGAGTATATGGAAGAAGACAATACGAGTGATTAAAAGATAATACTATAAAAAATTAGTAAAAAGTGTAGATTAAAAAATAGGAAATAAAAAAGTAGACTTTACAGGCATAAAGCCCGTAAAGTTATAATTAACGTGCTGTAACGTTTTCTGCTTGTGGACCTTTTTGACCCTCACCAACTTCAAATGTTACCGCTTGACCTTCAGTCAATGTTACACGTCCACCACCATCGTTGTTTACTTGACGGAAATGTACAAATACATCGTCTCCACCATTCTCTTGTTGAATAAATCCGTAACCTTTTTCATCGTTGAACCATTTTACTGTTCCGTTTACTACTGTTGCCATGTTTGTACCTTTTGGTATTAATTTTCACTTTATTACAAGTGGATTCCAAATCAGAGAGAATTCTTTCGGGGTCTAGCGATAACACTTAACACACGATAGATGAAACTCGAAACTCATCTTTCATCGCACATATTATAGCTTACTTTTTAATATGCTACCTTATAATAAAAGAAATAATCAAAAATAAATCAAAAATATACAACAATCATTTTTTACTACCCTCTATTTACACCCAAAGGTATTCGTTTACCTCTGATTCCCAGCAAAAAAGCTAAAAGTAACTCTTCTATATATTTACTTAGATTTTACTAGCATTTTTAACATCAAGCTTATCCAAAGTCTTTTTTAAACTTTCAATTTTATCTTTTAAAGATACTGACATTGGTTTCGTATCTGCTAATTCATCTAAAATATTTTTAGTTCGTATATCTTTCCACTCATTTATAAAAGCTTTTTCAATAGTATCTTTAATCACTGCTTCTATATCTGCACCACTATAACCTACAGTCTCTTTTAGTAACTTAATTGTATCAATATTTTTATTCCACTTTTTTCGTCTTTTTAAGTGTAACTCTATAATATTTTTTCTCTCTTCATCATTTGGGAAATCCACAAAAAATATCTCATCAAATCTACCTTTTCTTAAAAATTCTGGAGGTAAGTTTGAAATATCATTAGAGGTTGCCACCACAAAAACAGAACTTCTTTTCTCTTGCATCCAAGTTAGAAAATACCCAAAAAGTCTAGTGGTTACTTCATTCCCTCCTGTGTCTCCAGCACCTGCAAATGCTTTTTCTATCTCATCTATCCAAAGAACACAAGGGCTAACTGCTTCTGCCATTCCTATGGCTCTTCGCATGTTTTCTTCACTTTCGCCGACATATTTACCTAGAAGTTTTCCAATATCAAGTCTAAGCAATGGTACATTAAAAAGTCTAGCCGTTGCCTTAGCTGTCAAGCTTTTACCACACCCTGGCATTCCAACGATAAGCATACCACTAGGTGTTTCTACACCAAATTCTAAAGCACTTTCAAGGTTATTAAAGATTTTAGATTTATTATCTAACCACTCTTTTAAATTGTCAAGCCCCCCAATATCATCAATACTCTCTTTAAAGTTAAGTATCTCAATCATTCCAGATTTTTTGATAATCTGTTCTTTCTCTTCAAGTATAAGTTGAGTATCTTTTTTTTCAATACTCCCACTTTCTTGATAGGCAAGATTTAAAATCTGAATGATTTCAAATTCACTAAATCCTTTTAAAGATAGTGCCAATTCATTGATAAGATGTGTATCAATAGTTATATCCATACTTTCGGAGAAATCATTAATCGTAGCTATAATTCTAGCTCTATTTGGTAAAGGTGTATCATAAATTGTGATAAGCTTTTCCAATTCAATAGGTATAGTTAACTTAGTAGAAACGATAAAAATAGTCACATAATAACTCTCTTCATAGATTGTTTTGAGTGCTATTGATTTGAGAAGAGAGATTATCTTATGATTATCTATCAAGTTATGCACATCTTTTAAAACCAAATAAATAGGTTCATTTTGTTCTGTTAAAAATAGATTTAAAAATTCTTCAAGAGAGTATGCCGTTTCTTGATTTTTGGTTTCAAAATTCACATATCCTAGACCTTCATTATATTCATAAATTTTACTCTTTGATGAAATATCTCTAATGATATTATCAAATGAGTTAAAATCAAAAGTAGGTATATAAAGTATAGGTCTAAGCGCTTCTATATAAGATGAAAGTTTATTTACTATATTCATCATTTATACTTTCATATATACTATTGATTCATAGTCATTATTACTTTTGTAAGCTAAACCATTCAAAATTAAAAAACTTCCATTTACATCTTCTGCTGATAACTCTTGTTTTAAATCATTGGCACTTCTTATAAATGTACCATAAGGTATTGATAAAATCATCACTTTTGTATCTGATGTTTCTAAATCTTTCCAGTAAGCATCAGTTTTACCATTAAATTCTATTAATCCTGTTTTTTCTTTTACCAATTGTAGAGCTTTTTCTTTTTTTTCTTTAAGATTCTTTTCTAAACTAATATCTTCTGGATTTTCATCATTATTTTTATTTAATAAATCATAGATTTCATTGCTAGTGTTTATACTGTTTATATTTCCAAAGATTGAACTAATCATTTCCTTTCTCCTCCAATTTTTTAAATATTTCAAAATTATCATAAAATAAATTATTGACTTTTGGCTGTGTATCTAAAATAAAACTTTTATGTAAACTTTCATTAATTTTATCATTGTATAAAAAGAAATCACATAATTTATTATTCATTAAAATCGCATATATCATAAATGGGGATTCTTTTTTATATAAATTATAGCTTCTTAGATAATCAAGCTCAAATAGTTTAAAATATTTATCACTTATCTCTTTTGAAGCCACTTTTAAAAATGCCATATTTTCTTTATGTTCGATAATAGCTTCTATAAGTTCTTCATACCCTTGATGATATTTAGCAATTCTATTTTTTAAATTATTATCTTTAGTATCAAAAATTTCAAGAGATTTTTTTCTATTTTCCTGAAATTCAAGTGAATAGATACTCTCTCTTATCGCTTCATCATCTTTTTGTATATCAAATATTTTGATAAGTTCAACTATAATAGAATGCTCTTTGTTAATGTTTCTAACTTTTTCTAAATACGCATCAAATCCACGAACTTTTAGCCATTTTTGAAGTAAACCATTTTCATACACTTCAAGTATATCATCTATACAAAAATTATTTTGTAAACTTTCTATATCTCTTACTGGATTATCGTCTAGTAAAAGATTAAATTTTATTGTTTTAGCCATTTTATTTTATCCTTATTTTAAAATCCAAAAAATGAAGCTACGCTACTACAAGCTGAACTTACTGCATTTCCTACACTACTCACTACTGATTTAACACCACTTACAACACTACTAGCAACAGATTTTGCTACACTTGCTACTTTTTTAACACCTTTATTTATTAAGCCACCTATCTTATTTCCAGCAAATTTTCCAACAACTGTACCTATTGCTGTACCTGTTACAGTTCCAGCTGGTCCAAATATACTACCGATAAATCCACCCACTTTTCCACCAATAGCACCCCCATATTTTGTAGTAGCCGTAACTATTGCAGAATTTAAGATAGCTGTATTTCTATCTATAGTATACTCAATTGCGTCCATAGCATTGAGTTCACCATTTGCCAATTTATAAGCAACTTTTGCAGAAGTTACACCTTTATCAACTATCATACTTATTTCTTCTGGAGTTTTATCTTTTAAAGAGGGTGGCAACAAGTCTTTATCTTTAGCTATCTCTGTAGCAACAGAAACAGCTGTTTTAAACTCTTTATCATAATCAGAATCAAGTTTTGCTTCAAAGTATTCTTTGACGGCTTTTATCTCTTTATGTTTAGTGTCAATTTCAAATTTACCATCTTCGTTAATTATAGCACCTAAAACTGTGTTGTCTTTGAGTTGTCGATTAAAATCATCTATAATGACTTTTTTATTTAAATCTTCATATTTAGTATTTGGTAGTTTTTTCGATAAATCAACAGTTTCATCAAATACCTCTACGAGCATATCATTATTGGCACTATCAAGGTTTGATTTTACTTCTTCTATAAATTTTGTTTTGGCTTCATCTGATAAATCTTCAACAATTATATCAACTTTATTTTGTAACCATTGCGTTCTGGTCTTTCCATCTTTTTTAGCTTGTTGTAAATCTTTATAATTTTTATCAACCAATTCAATAGTATCTGAGATGTCTTTAAGTAACTGTTTCGATTTCTGTGTATCTAAGTCTGTACTATCTTCTATTATTTTAGCTAAATTTTCTTGTAAATTATTAGTAGATAAAACATTAACACTTTCATCTACAATATCTTGAAATTCATTTTTTTTAGTATTCATTTTTTTCCTTAATTAATTGAAGAGAGTTGTGTCGCCCCTCTGATTCATAGCAAATCCCAAAATAGTTAACTCCCATAATGATACCGACAAGCCAATATATTAATCTGCGTATCAAAGACTTCATAGACGATACGATGTTCTTGGTTTATGCGTCTTGACCAACAATTTTGAAGTTCATGTTTGAGCTTTTCAGGTTTTCCTATGCCCTCAAAGGGTGTTCTTTTGATTTCTTTGAGAAAGGTATTTATTTTTTTGAGTATTTTCTTATCTTGACTTTGCCAATACCCATAATCTTCCCATGCTTCATCTGTAAAAAGGAGATTCATTATTCTACGAGTTCTCTTTGTGTGACTTTTCCTGCACGAGCATGAGAAAGAGAAGAGAGTAAACGCCTTTTATTATTTGGAGATGCCAATAAATAGCTAGTTTCTTGCAAAGCATTATAACTCTCTAATGAGATAATAACCACATTCTCGCCATTTTTACGATTGACTATGACTTCCTCACTATTTGTATAGACCGTATCACAAAGTGATTTAAGATTATTTCTCGCTTCTGTAAAATTGACTACTTGCATATTTTATCCTTTCTGTTCCATATTATGTACTTATTATAGTACAGAATTATTTTATTGTCAAGAGAGCAAAAAGCATTTCTATAGATTTAATCTCTAAGCTAACTTAGCACTCAATGCTTTACTAGTGATCACTTTAATTTGAGCATTTTTAAAATCTTTTGCATTATTTGTGATGAGTAGCGTACACTCTACTTTTAAAGCACAAATATATTGCATTCCATCTTCATAGTCATTAAAAATATGTTTTTTACATAAGTCTATAGTCTGGTCTATTTCTATCATTTCAGTAGAGACGATGTTAAAATTATTTTTGATAAATTCTAATTTTTCAATGGCATCATCAAAAGAAAGTTTAATATGACTTCGTAAAATATAAAAAAGATTTGTTATTGTATCCGTATTGATAAAAACATCTATCTCTTCATTTTCAAAAATAGTTTTAAAGACATGTAAAGACTCCTGATGAAAAGGTCTAGCAACATCAAATAAATCTACAATGACATTCGTATCAAAATATACTCTCTTATGCATCAAGTGTCTTTTTTACACGAGATGCTTTTAGGTCTAAGTCTTTTAGTGAACCTTTGGGTGCAATGGCTGTAAGAGCATCTAATGCTTTTAGGCGTTGACTTACTTTATTGTTTTTTTTACTTAAAAACTCTTCTAAAGCTAGGGCTATAACTTGTGATTGTTTTTTACCAAAATTTTTTGCATATTGTTCAAGTTCTTTTACGATGTAGTTTGGTAAAGTAAAGGTTTTTCTTTCTGATTTTGTTTTTTCTACTAATGAAATCATATAAATCCTTTGTATAATTAGTATGTAACTATTGTATCTTATTTAGCCAATAAATACAAATTTATATCTTACACTTCACCCACACTCTCCAAAATAGAATCTATACTCAAAAACATAGCCAAAGGTTCACTATGATTTATAGCAACAAACCCTAAACTTTTATAAAAAATGATGGCTTCTTTTTCTGCCAATAGATAAAGTCCTGCACACCCTGCAAGTTTAGATATGGCAACGACTTTTAATATAGCATCTCTAATCAGTCTTTTCCCTACACCTTGATTTTGCAAAGAAATATCTACGCCTAGCATACCTAATTTTATCACAGGAACAATAGGAGGTAGGCTACTTGGTCTATCTTCTAACGCAAATATTTCTCTTGTGATAGAAAAGGTATCAAGGGTATAAAACCCTACAAACTTTTCTTTCTCATCTAGCAAGACATAGGCTTGGCTAAAATGCTTTTTTACACGCTTTTTAAGTGACTTATAGACAAAAGTATTTATCATGCTATTGCCACAATTAAAGTTTTTTAATCCTTTGTAAGTCATAGAAATATCAAAGGTCACAAGTCTCAATTTAGGCATCAAAGCCTTTCATATTCATTAGTGCTTTGAGTTCTTTTGTAGCAGGTTTTGGATGCTTTAATGCTTTTTCAAAACTTTCCCACTCTTGCGTAATAAGTCTAAGCATTTTCTCTTCTAGTATCACATCTTTGGCTCTTTGTGTGGCTGTAGAGATAAGAAATGAACTCAAATCCATACCCAAAGCATTCGCACCCCTTTGTAAAAGGGCTTTTATCTCACTAGAAGTTTTAAACTCTATGCGTGTATCTTTACTATGTATTGTGGCTAACATAATATATCCTTTATACGGTTAATGTACGGATATTATATACTTTTATTGAGATGATGTCAACCCCTCTGATTCCCAGCAAAAAAGTTCCCTGCCAATCCCAAAGGCACAACAGTCCTATAAAATAAATAACGCCCACTTAGTTCACTCACTAATGCACCAATCGTAGCCAATATTAGCGTCATTATCGCCAAATTCATCAATCCACTTGCCGTAAAAAGTATCGCCAAAAGTGGCAAAGCTAAAGCAAAAGTAATCAAAGAATAGACCCTAAATCTTTTGATAAAGCCAAAATGCTCATTGAGTAATATTCTACTTCTATTATATTGATAATAGAGTGCGTCTTCTTTGTCTAAGTTTTTGTAAAAGAGTATCTCTTCCCAAATGACCAATACTTGCACCATGCCTGTTAAAAGTGTAATCGCTAAAAGTACCATCACGCCTTGGCTTCCATTGCTTATGAGTAGTGCTGTGGCGATGAGTAAAAAGCCTACATAGGATGAGCCAAAAAAGCGTTTTGTGGTGGACTTTCTGTTCCATGAGGGTCTAGCACGGATGCGATATATCATGGATTGTGCGTAAATTCCGTAAATCCCAATCATGAGTGTAAGAGATTCTACAGCGATAAGAGCGATGCCTTTAATATCTAAATAAACCATTATTACGACTACAGAAGCCAACGCAGTAAACGCACCCAAAGCAATCGCTTCACGACTCAGCCACGAAGTACGCCAATTTTTCATTGCCATCATTGCCATAATAGGACGACCCAAATGTAAAGCAGACAAAGGCAAACCAATAGCAGAGGGCAAAAATGCCAACATCGCCATGATTAGTGTAGGTTCAGGTAGATTAAAGCCTAAAGAGAACAAGACTTGACCTAAAAATAGAGCCAAAAATGCCCCTAAACTTACTTGTGTAAGTACCGTCATAAAGACCAAAGGCAGTTCAGCATGGGCAGGTTTGAGAAGATGCTCATCGGCTACACGAATTTCTGCATTTTCATCCATTGGGGGCAAAGTATAACGCGTGGTAGGCTTAGTAATTTCAATATCAGGCAGATGAGGTGCAATGCCATTTTTTGCCATATCTTCATCAAGCCATTCTTTGACATTAAAGACTTCAATCTCAATCGCATTAGAAGGACAAGCCTGAACACAAGCAGGACTTTGCCCTACTTCAAGCTTGTCATGACACATGTGGCACTTGGTCACAATCCCTCGTTCTTTGTTAAAAGTAGGCACTTCATAAGGGCAATTCCAAGTACAATATTGACAACCAATACAGCTAGGGTCATCATGCCACACCACACCATTATCAAACTTGATATAAGACTCCGTTGGACAACCGATGAGACATTCAGGCTCAATACAATGGTTACAAGACATGGAGTTAAAAAGCTGAAGCGTATCAGGAAATTCGCCCATCTCCATCTCCCCAACGCGTCGCCATTTTATATCATCAGGGTTCGCATTCTGCTCATTACAAGCCACCTCACAACAATGACAGCCCACACAAGCCGTCGCATCAAAATGAAAACGATACTGCTCTCCCTCTTGTAGGTCGGGCAAGTCTATGGAGTAATTTCCACATTGCATATTTGTGTTTGTTTTGTGGTTTATGAAGTCTTGTAGTGGGGTGGTTTTGCTTAATGTTGGCATTTATGGTCTTTATATATATTTTTGTTATTTTAGCGAAAATAAGACATATATTGGCATGAGAGATGATTTATTTTTAAGCATTAATTTAACTTCTTAGAAGTTCTAAGAAGTTCTAAAGATTAAAATAGATATACTTCTCATACCAAATCAAAAAGGATTACAATATGAATTTATACATATTAAGAGCAAAACCACATAATATCAATAGAGAAAAGCAGTTTTTAGATGGAGATATTAGTATCGGTTGGCATTGTGGTCAAAACTTATTAAATAAGAGTAGAAAAGAATTAGAAGATATTTTAGAGCATAATTATCCTAATATAAGTGCTATTAATATTAGTCAAGTAGAACAATTTATTAAGATACCTAAAGGTTCGATTGTGCTTACTCCATCTATTAGTAAAAAAGGTTTTCTACATGTTTTTAAAACCATTACTCTTTATACCTATAGAAAGGAGAATGATATTGATGGAATAGGAAATCCTCATATGATTAGGGTTGAGTTTCTTAAAACTATTGAAAAAACTAGTTTAGATAAAGCAATACAAAAATCATTATCAGGAGCAAGGAAAACAGTATCAAATATCTCTCAACATTCTGAAAAAATGGATGTATTTCTAAAAAGTAAAAATTCTACTCCAACTATATCTTCTAATGAAGGAAAAAAGAAAGCATTAGAGGTTTTAGAAAAACTACTTGACAGCGATGATGAAGAGATTCGTTTAAGAGCTTCGATTACTTTACTAGATAAATTAGAATAAATAATAGTTGTTAAGAGTGAATTTGTTAAGAATACGAATTCACCTTTTTATTGCTATCCAAATACTCATCTATCTCCAATTTAGAACTATCACCCACAGCAAAAAAGTTTTTAGGATTAAAGGTTTTATCTTCCATAGAAATAGACTCTTCAACTTGAAGCTTTACTTTATCTTTATGAAAACTCTCTAAAAGAAACAGCACTTTATCAAAAACATCATTACTTATATCTAGTCGTATGCTATACATTGTGTTTCTCCTTTGTTAATTGTTTAATCATAACATATTTTTAATTTTTGTTCTTTTTCTTAATATGATGATTACTTAAAACCCTTTTTCCACTCCAAATAACTCTCAATATTATTAAAGTGTGGACTGTCTCTACCTGCATCTTTTGCCATGCTTTTGGTTTCGTAATTCATCCAATAATTATCAAAGACTTTTTTACCATCTATTCCAAATTTTCTTTGAAAGAGACCTTCGCCTGATTTTAATCTTTGTATATTTAGTTCTGAACCGATGTTTTTGGTGTTTCCACTTCCTGCTCTATCTGTGGCTATTTTCCATTTTTCTTGAATAAAGAACTCAAAGTCTCTCACTACAGATTGAATTTGTGTAAAATTATCAAGCGTATGTATATCTGTTTCTTTCATTATAAAGCTATCTATTTTAGCTCTATTTTTTTGGCTTAATGCTATTTTATGGATTATATTTTGCCATTTACTATCACTATTTTCATTGATATACTCAACAAAAAGTTTTTTGACTGTAATGGAAATATTTATATCCAAAGAAGCTAAATATTCTTCAATTTGTGTAATATCTGTGCGTGAGTAGATAATGCCAAATACATAATGTTGATGATAGTCACCATAAGGATAGAGTGTATTTTTTGAAGAAGTTCTATTTCTAAAATAGCCTGTAAATGCACCCAATGTCATTCCGTTGATTTTGTCTTTTGATGATTTATAACTAGATTTCAAATCTACAGCATATTTTTTACCAGTAGAGTCTATAAAAGTGACATCGGGATAATAATTTTGATAGGGCGATAGTTTTAACTCTAAATCATGCCTTTGTGCAAATTCTAAAAGTTTGGGGAAAATCATCAATTCTATAATTTTTGAAACTACTTTGGTATCATTACTTATGGAATAAATATTTTGATGAACATCTATAAACCCTTTAACTGACCAATCTCTACCTTTAGGTACACTCAGTGCTTCGGTAAGTTCTGGAATGAATGCATTAAACTTTTCTTCAAATGACATCTTATTCTCCTATAATCAAAACTTCTTTTAAGTTCTGTTTCTTTGAAAGTACATATTTATAATCTATCATCTCAACCCTTACTTTTTTAGCATTTTTTTCTAAAATGGATACAATTTCATCAATACTAGGAATACCATCAGCACGATAAGAGATAACGATGATACTCTCTTTAAATTTTTTTATTAGGGCTTCAAAGCCTTTGAGAATATTTTTTTTATCTTCCCAAATATTATAGATAGATTTTAATTTTTTATGTTTAGAAGAACTATCTATCTTTTCTTGCCAATTGTGATAATCACTTAATCCATCTAAGAAATGATAAAAATCTCTATAATGTGTGAGTGAGCCTTTTTGTGGGATATAAGGCGTATCCAAATAGACTAAATCTACTTGAATATCTAGGTCAAAGACATCTTTATTATAGGCTTTATGCGTATGCTTATTATCAAAAATAGCCCTATTTATCTCTTTGATAAATTTATAAAAATGTTCTTCAAAGGGTTTGTCCCATGTGGTTTTATTGCCAAAATTTCGTTTGACATCAGAAGTTCTTACATAGAGGTTTTTACGATGAAATAGATTATACGGTCGTTTGGAGATACAAGATTGATACAATGCCCACAAAAACATATATTTTTTATGGGTATTTTTGAGTTGATGAATATTTTGTATCACTATATCTAACCAAGTATTTTCTTCCTCTAAAAAATAAATATCTTCAAAGGTATCGGCTATCAAAGAAGCATAATCATAAGATTCTTTTTTAACAAGAATTTGTTCAAAATCTTCTCTTGTTATCTGCTCATTATTATTAGTAATCAATGCTTGTGACATATCATAATTACATTTTAATATATCATTGGTATAAACTGTTTTATTCATTTCTTTAAGAATATAAGCAATAGAACTTGTACCACAAAAAGCATCTAATGCCGTATTAAATTCTAGTGTTTCCAAATGAGATTGAATCCACTCTTGAAGCTTATATTTACTCCCTTGATATCTCGTACGAGGGAATTTATGCTCTTCAAATAAGTTGGTATTGGCTTTCATACTTTTAGTCATGTAAAATACTCATTTATCATCACTCATATCTAATTGTATGGTTTGCATTATTTCTCCTTTGTTCATTGTCTTATAAGTTATTCTAAATTAAACAATAAAATATAAAGTTCATTGAAAACGATAGCTTTCACATCGTCAAAGGTTAAAATTATGGTTTAATTCAGTAATACTACTTAATAACATATTTTTACGCCACTACAGCATCACTATTATTTTTTATATCTTATTTTAGCATTGCTTCATACTGTTTAAGATAAAATTATTATAAAGTGTAAATGTATTTTTGTACTAAATAAATCTAATCTACAGTATTTAAGAATAATAAAACAGTGAATATTATATATATGATTATAGTGGATTAAAAAATATATTTAAAAACACTATTGAGCAACAAAATAGATAACAAATATATTTAGAATATGTTATACTTTAAAAAAATATAAGAGAGAAATGATATGTTTAAATTAGTCACTTTTTTACTACTATGTTCTATACTTTTTGCAGAAGATAGACCAAGTTTAGAAACACAGCTTCAAATGATAGAAGAAGAGCAAAATAGTATTCTTTTAGAGCTTAATAAGGTTAAGAAAAAACGTCAATTAATCGAGATGGAAGCTGAAAAAACATTAATAAAAAAACATAATGAAGAAGCAAAAAGTAAAAGAGTCCAAGAACAAAAAATAAAAGATGAAGCCAATCGTCTTGAAGTAGAACAACAAAAAAATAGAATAAAATTAGAAAAACAAGAAGAACAACAACGATTACAAGAAGAAGATGCTAAGAAAGTTTTAGATGAAGCCAAACAAGAAGAAGAACTTCAAAAAAGTAAAAGTAAAAGTAAAAAGAAAAAAGTAAAAAAGACGAAGTCTAAAAAACGAAAAGTAAAGAAAAAAAGAAAAAATACAAAAAAGAAAAAAACATTCAAAGTAAAATACCACAAAGTAGAAGCAAAACCAAAACCTAAGGTCAAAAAACAGTCTACGCAAGAGCGTTTAAATGCTATTTTCCAGTAGTATAAAATATATCTAATGTAGGGTCATACACGCTTGTTTGGACATTAAAAAGTCCTAAGAGTGTATGGAAAAGATTGTCTTGGGTATATCGTGCGTTACTTTTTATCTTTTGTGCTTGGACTTCTTTTTTGAAGCTTTCATTGAACCATATAAATGCAGGGATATGTGTTTGTGCAGATGGTGCCATAAAATAGGGTAATCCATGCAGATAAATACCATTCTCTCCTAAGCTTTCTCCGTGGTCGCTCATATAAAACATTGCAGTTTGATGGGTATTTTTATACTTTTTAAGTAGGGCAATGGTTTTACTGAGAAAATCATCTGTATAGAGTATAGCATTGTCATAGGCATTGCTGATTTCTTCTTGTGTACACTCTTCTAGCTGATTGGTCTTACATACAGGGGTAAACTTTTCAAATGCTTTAGGGTAGCGTTTGAAGTATGCTGGTCCATGGTTACCCATTTGATGTAAGATGATGAGAATATCTTTATCTTTTTGTTCTTCGATATAGCTATCTAGTCCTACAAGCATCCCTTCATCTCTACACTCACCATTTTCACAGATAGTATTTATATTGTTATACTTATAGCTTATATAAGGTACTCTAAGGGCTACTCCTTTGGAGTCTGAGTTATTGTCTCTCCAAAGTATAGAGATGTCATTGGTATGATTGAGTACATCTAAGATGTTTTCACTTTGTATGCCTTTTTTGTAGTTGTACTGCGATTGGGTATAGATAGAAAACATACAAGGTACTGAAACAGCTGTAGATGTACCACAAGAATGTATATTAGAAAAGTTGATGAGTTTTTCTTTTTGGAGTTTGGGTGTTGTCTCTTTTGCATAGCCATTGAGAGAAAAATGGTCAGCTCTTGTGGCTTCTCCTACAATCATAATCACTATTTTGGAGGGAGCATTGGCAGATTTTATGACTTTTGCATCCGTACCTATAGGCTTAATGATAACTTCTCCTGTATTCATGGTAGCACTGATATAATTGCCTATAGAGTATATCCAATAGGCAGGATTTACCATAAATCGTAAAGGTTTATGCTCTCTTACAAACGTACTATAATGCCCAAAAGAGCTAAAGACTGAAAGACCAATAATCAAAAGAAGTAAGACTATTTGTTTTATCTTTTTAAATAATTCTATCTTGATAGAGCCAAACTTTAAAGGGGTTTTATAGACAAGATAAGAGGGGATAAGCCCAAGAAAGACAAAGTAAAGCACTTGATTGAGTGAAAATAAATCCATAGTTTCATGTATATCGGTCTGTAGCATATTGCGTATCATATCATCATCTATCACGACATGATAGGTATTCATAAAGTAGTTAGTCATAGAACTCACAAGAATGATAGTCATCAAAAAGAACTTTACTGTCCATCTACTAGCAAGTAAGGTTAAGACCAAGGCACTTGTAGCAGACAAGACTATAAATAAAGAGATGAGAAAAATAATATTACTTTCTACAAAAGGATAGACTTTTAGGGTGTTGTCAAAAAATGTATAATTATAAAAAAGTGTAAAAAATACCGATACAAGTAATACCAGTCTATTTTGTGTTAAATGTTTGATAAAATTTTCCTTGATAAAATAATAAAAGTAAGTATAGCAAAAAAATCTTGATATACTATCACGTATAAAAATACAAAAGAGGAGTTTACTATGCGTTGTTACGCTTGTACGAGATTGAGTTATCGTATTATCTGTACACAATGTAAGCGTACACTTTTGGGTACAACGATGGGTACACGAAAGATAGGCTCACTTGATGTGATAAGCTTCTACAAATATGCTCATCTTGAATCTCTTTTACTCACCAAACATAAACCAGAAGGGTATCGTATCTACAAAGCATTGGCAGAGATGACGATGAAGCCTTTTATCAAAGAATTTATAGAATCAGATGATAGAATCGTCTATATCATAGGAGTAGATGAGTATGTAAGTGTGGGATATGCCCATGTAGCAATACTTACAAAATCGATGCAAACAGCAAATTCTATCCCTTTGTTTGCTTCTTTACTGGCACAAAATAGAGTCCATTATGCAGGAAAAGATTTGCAATTTCGTTTAGAAAATCCTAGAGACTTTAACTATACAGGCAAAAAAAATATTGATGCTATCTTGGTAGATGATATTATCACCACAGGTATCACACTACAAGAAGCACAACAAGTGTTGATAGCGAGTGGTGTCAATGTGCTTTTTGCTTTGACCTTGGCTGATGTAAATGAGTCTTAACCCTATTTTGTATTTTGAAAATAGAAAAATCCAGCAACAATAGCAAGGACTGTGACAACAGCAAAAGCAATTTTGACAATACTATAAGGGCGTTCTCCTACAACCTTACCTGTTTGGGCATTGATGGCATAATCGTAGATTTTTTCTTTCCATTTAAACGAAGATATCCATAGTGGAAAGAGGACATTTTTATATTTTAAGTCATTGTATTGGGTATTGACATGATGAATTTGTTGTTCATCCCCTCCAATGTCTTGGCGTATATCACGCTTTATCTTATAAGACATTTTGGTCTTGGCAAAATCAAAGCCACTTTTTAATCCTATCTCATACTCTTGGGCTTCAAATCCAGCAATGTACTCTTTTTCAAAGGCTTCTAACTTCTGACAATTCCATGGCTCTAACGTATCCAAAAGAGAGTGGGGGAGTGTTTTACTAGCACCCACTGTGACATCATCAAAATCTATATGCACCACACCAGAAACATGCGTCCATCTGATACGTCTCTCTTGTACATTTTCTTGACGTTGGTTACCCTCTTTGTCGCTCACAGTTCTAGTCACCGTAACATAATAAGCATCGCCTCTTTTTCCTTCATACTCAGAGATGGTATCACTATCATAACTCCAATGAGGTAGATAATACCCTTTGAGTTGATGGTCATTTTTGAGATACTTTGTAAAAGAAGTGGGTGCAAACCAACGAGACCCTGCCCATTTTTTAAATCGTGATTGGGCATCTTTTTTGTCAATAGTAAAAGGAAGTAAAGACTCAGGATGAATCTCTTTGATACATTGGATTAAAGCAGGTATCTTACAGTAAGGACAATGACTAGCAAAGACAAAGGGGGTCAGGCTAAAGACCCCTCCACATTTTTTACAGTTGACTTCTTTGTCTATACTATTATCATGTTTAGGGTCAAGACTATTGAGCTTTTGATGATAATCATGAGCAATAATATGTGTATCCTCATGCGTAATACTACGCTCTGACTCACAAAACTCACACCTTAGCTTCCCTGTTGTGGGTGAAAACTTTTGAGACCCTCCACACGAAGGGCAGGTAAAATGGGTAGCACTATATCGCATCATTATCCTAGTGGTGGAGGCATACTAGAAAATAGTGTAGAGACAACTTCTTTGGCTTCTTCCCAGTCAGACATACCTTCTTTCCACATTTTAGTGCTTCTGCTTATTTTTTTGCTTTTGATAAATTCTTTGATCGCTGATTCAAGGTAAGGTCCTTCGGATTTACCATTGATAGCCACAAAATATTCTGTCGCTGTAGGTAGGGGAGGAGGCATACTTGGTGCGGCATTGCTAGGAGATGAGGTTGCTTGTTGGTTGTTTTGCATAGCACCCATCATCCCTGCCATTTGTTGTCCCATGGCTAGTCCTGCACCCATACTTGCCATCTCTGACATGCCACTACCACTGTCTCCTAGAGCCAGTCCTGCTTGGTATTTGAGGTGGTCATCAAGATTACCTGTAACGGCACGACTAGAACGAGCATCTATCGCCTTTTCTACGGCTTCTGGTAGAGAAATGTTTTCGATAAGCATACGGGTAAGCTCTAGTCCATACTCTTTAAAAGCTGGTCCTATATGTTCTGTCAAATACTCACCAAATAAATCATAATTACCTGCTAAATCTAGGGCAGGGGTACTGTCTTTTCCTACAATATTGGCAAACTTAGAGACGATAAGATTTGTAAGCTGAGAAGTAATCTCATCGGTGGTAAAATGCCCATCTGTACCAACAATATCATTTAAAAATATCTTCACATCACTGATACGTATCTCATACGTACCAAAAGCACGTAAACGTACCATAGCAAACTCTGGGTCACGTACCATGATAGGGTTTTTAGTCCCCCATCTTAGGTTGGTAAATCTTTTGGTATTGACAAAATATACTTCAGCTTTAAAAGGAGAGTTAAAGCCATGGTCCCAATGGTTGAGTGATGTCATGATAGGCATATTTTGCGTCTCAAGCTCATAAATCCCTGGTTCTAAAATATCTGCGATGACCCCTTCATTGACAAACACAGCAATTTGAGATTCACGTACGGTGAGCTTTGCACCATATTTTATCTCATTATTATGTCTCTCAAAACGATAGACCATCGTATCACTAGAATCATCTGTCCAATCAATAACATCAATAAACTGACCTTTTGCCCAATCAAATAAACCCATCTTAAACCTCCTTACTTTCTATGCTTTTTGGCTCTATAACTTCTACTGTTTCTTCAGGTAATGCTTCTGCTTTAGCTTTGACGGCAAGTAGGGCATCTTTGAGTTCTTTTTCTGTCTTGGTTAACTCTACTAAAGCACTCTTTCTAGCATCTTTACCCTCTTGGGCAATACGCAATGAATCATCCAATGTCGCAATAAAAGTTTCATTGGCTTTTTTGATACTCTCTATATCGAAGATACCTCTTTCCATCTGTGTACGTACAACCACATTGGCATCTCTAAGTCCTTGCGCATTTTGTTCGAGGAGTTCATTGGTTAAGTCTGCTGCATCTTTGACGGCATTGGCTGTATCATAAGAACGAAAGATAGCCACCGTTTGTGCCAGTTGATTTCTCCATAGTGGTACGGTGTTAACCAAAGTAGAAGTAATCTTAGAAATGAGAGATTTGTCATTTTCTTGGATGAGTCTGATACTAGGGAGAGACTGCATAGTAACCTGTCGTGAAAGTCTAAGGTCATGTACACGTCTTTCTAATTCATCATTAAATCCTCGTATTTCTTTGACTTCTTGAATCGCCATCATTTCTCTCTCTTGTGCTTTGGCTTCATACTCAGGGATAATCGTCTCTTCAAGCTCTTCTAGTTTGGTCTCACCTGCTTTGATATAGAGTTCTAATCCTCTAAAGTAGTCAAGATTGGCATCATAAAGCTTATCTAAAGAGACAATATCTGTCATAAGTTGGCTCTTATGCTTTTCAAGATTATTAGAGATTCTATCTATTTGGTCTCTCACTTCTTCATACTCTTGGACAAATTTTACCAAAGGCTTGGCAACACCAAACATCTTTTGATACCATGCTAGTTTGATATTGGGGTCAAATTTTTCCATATCAAAACCACGGATAGACGCTACCATTTCATTGAGTGCAGCACCAGCTGCTCCTAAGTCTTTGTTTTGTACCCCCTCAATCATACGGTTAGAGATGTCATCAAGTTTTTCTTGTGCAGAAGAACCAAAATAGATAATAGAATTTCTATCATTAATATCTAATTCACTTAAAGCATCTTGCAATAAGGTCACTTCTTCAACGGTCACTTCTGGTACAGGTGCATTTTCTTCTATCGTAGCCAATTCTAAAGTCTCTTCTACTAGTGTCTCTTGTGTTTGTGTTGACATCTTTTTCCTTTTAATGATTGATTTGTTGTTTGAGTACATCAATATGTACATCAAGATCAAACTGATTGTTTTGTGTAAGTCTTTCTAACTCTTTGTCAAATCTATGGTTCAAATCTTCTATCAGTGTATGAAGGTTTTCTTTGCTTTGCTCTGTTACATCTACAGCATCCATAGAAACATAAGACTGCGTCACTTTGAGGACACCATCGATATAGACAATGAGAAACTTTCTAGCCACACGTATATCTTTTGGGTCATTTTGAATAATCTCTAAAATATCCTTTGCCTTATCTACAGCAACTTTAAATTTGTTATGCAAAGAAACATCTTTAATTTTCTCCATGTCATTTTCGATAGTATGAAGTTTGCTTTTTGCTTCATTGATAGTCTCTAATACAAAATCAGCAGAGACATCCCCAATATTATCAAGCTTATCCTCTTTGGGGTCAAAGCCATAATAGAGATAATATCCAAGAGTAGAAATCGTGGCCAAAAAAGCAGAAGTGATAAAAGACTCACCTCCTGCTAACCATGCTGTAAACAAAGTAGACCCACCTAATAAAAATCCTGCAATGGTTTTGTACGGTACTTTAGGTGCTTTGGTTAAAACACTGCTTTTATACTCATGCTCTTGCTGAAACCCTATACGAGATACTTTAACCGTAAGAAAGAAAAGTCCAAACGCAATACTATTAAAGATAAAAAGTTTGATATTGGTCTGTAATAAGGCTAAAAGAACAGAGATAAACAGAGGCACAAGAAATAAATAGAGCAATATTCCTTTGATAGGCGTATTTGAAGTGTTTGTATGGCTTTCTTTTTTGGGTTTATATGCTTTTGCTTTTGACATCATCTAGCCTATAAGATTGCCAAGTGGATACCACACAGCCAACCCCGAAGAAAATATGATAAAAAAGAAACCAAATGTTTTTTTATATCCTGACATTGTTATCCTTTATTTGAAAATATAGAATATTCTATCATAGTTATCATTAAAGTGGATAAATATACAAATAATTTCAAAGTACACTAAACACCTAAACTAAATGAAACAATAGAATATGAAATTTATGTAATAGTTATTTTAATAATCTCTTTTTCACATCACATTTTAAAAAACAATTTGTCCATCATTTTGCATACGTTTGATGATGCCTTTTGCCATTTCATGTCCTTGGTAGGCTGCTTTTCTGCACCATTGAATGGACTTTTCTTTGTCTTCTTCACATCCTAATCCTAAATCATACAAAGCCCCTAAGTTAAACTGTGCTTTGGCATTATCAGCATGGGCTGCTTTGGAGAAGAGAACAAAAGCTTTTTTATAATCTTGAACTACCCCACGACCTTCTTTAAACATCGCTCCTAGGTTATTGAAGGCATCTATATTGCCACGTTTGGCTGATTCTTCGTACCAAAAGGCTGATTCAGATTCATTTTTTTCGCATCCTTCACCATTTTCGAGCATTAAAGCGACTTCAAACTGAGCTACAGGTACTTCTCGTGTAGCAGATTCAAGGTAGTAATCAAAGGCTTTTTTGGTATCTTGATTGACCCCATAGCCTCTAAAATAGAGAAATCCTAGATAATAATAAGAGGTAGGTTCTTTCTGTTTTTCAAGTGCAGTATAAAGCTCTAATGCCTTATCATACTCTTTTGCCATCAATGCTTTATAGGCTTCTTGTACCATAGTATTACTCCAAAAGTTAAATTTTATGGATTATACAAAAAAAGTATTAATATATCGTTTTTGAGTCCAAGGGCAGGGGTTGCCCTTGTGACTGATTAGAGTAATTCAGCCATTTCTAGCATTCGTATAAATTCGGCTCTGTAGCCTTCTGTGTCTTCACCTTTGGAGTCTTTGGCAATGTTTATAAGGGTTGCATAGTCTAAGCCATTGGCATACTCAGATTTACGCAAGAGCATTCCAAATCCTGCGACTGCTTGTGCAAAATGATAGTCTTTACTTTGGATACTGTCACTATGAAGTGTGATGACTTGACTCATCAGCATAGAGGTATTTCCCTCAGGGGTTTTGTAGCGTATTTTGACCGTGGCTAGTTCATCACTGTTTCTCGTACTAGATGTTTGATACTTTAATGCATCTACTTTTGAAGTCAATCCTTCTTTTTGTAAGACTATTTCATACAAAGCTGTCACACGATGTCCCATGCCTATCTCTCCAGCATCTTTGCTATCGTTGTTGAAATCTTCATTTGCCATGACTCTATTTTCATAGCCTATGAGTCTATAAGAATGCACGGTATTTGGGTTAAATTCTACTTGTATTTTGACATCTTTTGCTATGGTGTAGAGTGTCCCACTCATTTGTGTGACTAAGACTTTTTTGGCTTCTAATAGCGTATCTATATAGGCATAGTTTCCATTGCCATGGTCTGCTAGTTGTTCCATCATATTGTCTCTCATATTGCCCCTACCAAAGCCTAATACTGAAAGAAAAATACCACTTTTACGCTTTTCTTCAATCAACGATATAAGACCATCATGCGAAGAGACACCGACATTAAAATCGCCATCTGTGGCTAAGATAATACGGTTATTTCCTCCCTCTATAAAAGATTTCTCTGCAACAGCATACGCCAATTGTATACCCCGACCACCTGCTGTAGAACCTCCTGCTCTTAGGTTGTCTAGGGCTTGATAGATTTTGTATTTTTCATCTCCTCTAGCTCTGTCTAATACCAGTCCTGAGTTCCCTGCGTAGACCACGATAGAAACTTTGTCTTTCTTGCGTAGTTTTTGTGTGAGGAGTTTGTAGGTCATTTTCATACAATTCTAAGCAATAACAAAGAATAAATATGTTTAAAATAAGCTATGAAAATAGAAATAAAAGAACTCATTGATATAGAGATGACCCTAGAGATATTAGAAAAGTTACCA